>CALMYE010000070.1 GCA_937873425.1 uncultured Sphingopyxis sp.
CGCGTCGCCAGCGCGTCGAAGAAGACCGACGTCGGGATCGCGCTGACGAAGCTGCGGCTCTGCCCGTTGCCCGTCACCTCGTCGAGCGCGGTGCCGCGCAGGGTCGCGGCGGCGCCGAGATAATAGTTGCGCCACGCGCCCGACTCGGCCTGATAGCCGAGCTGGTCATAGGCGGAGGCGAGCGCCGCGCGCGCGGCGTCATTGTCGGGTTCGGCGAAGACCAGCCTGTTGAGCAGTTCCGCCGCCCAGCGATACTCGCCCGCCGCGATCGCTGCCCTGCCCGCCGCGAGCAATTTGTCCGCACCGCCCGCCAGCGCGACATAGCGGGGCGCCGATTCCTCGGGCGGCAGCGGGTTGAAATTGGCCGGATTGCCGTCCCACCAGCCGAAATAGCGCTGATAGACCGCCTTCATGTCGTGGTTGAGCGTGCCGTAATAGTCGCGCGTCGCGAAATCGCGTCCCTGCACCGGCGCTTCGGCGGTCTGGCCCGCCAGTTCGTGCAGCGTCGCGCCGCGATTGGCCGCGAACAAAGTGCGGTCGTGGACATAGCGATAGATGTCGCGCTGGTTGGCGAGCAGCTCGCTCACCTCGCCCGCGCCCCAGGTCGGCCAATGGTGCGAGGCGAGCGCGACCTCGGCCTGGCCGCCCCATTTCACCAGCGCGGCGTCGATCACCTGGCTCCAGCGCAGCGCGTCGCGCACCTGCGCCCCGCGCAGCGTCAGCACATTGTGCAGCGTGCGCGTCACCACCTCGGTCGTGTGCAGCGCCTTCATCGCGGGGATGTAGAAGACGAACTCCGATGGCGCCTCGGTCCCGCCCGCGTCGAGGAACTCGAACGCCAGCCCGTCGATGGTCAGCGTGCCGCCCGCCGCCCCGACCGTTTCGGTCGGCTCCATATAGCCGATGGTCCCCGACGACAGCTTCGGCCCCAGCCCGGTATCGACCTGTCCGCGCGGCCCCGGCGGCAGGATCGCGCCGAACATATAGAGCGCGCGCCGCCCCATCGCGGTGCCGGCGAGGACATTCTCCGCCGTCGCCTCTTCCGAAAAGCCGTGCGGGGCGATGATGCGGATCTTCTCGCGCTTCACCTGCTCGGGCGTGACGATGCCGCCGACGCCGCCGAAATGGTCGCTGTGGCTGTGGCTGAAGATCACCGCCTTGATCGGCCTCCGCCCCTCCTTCGCCTCGACCGTGTCGGCGAACAATTTCCATCCCGCCGCGGCGGCCTCCTCGGTCAGCAGCGGATCGACGACGATCCAGCCGCTCTTGCCGCGGACGATCGTCATCACCGAAATGTCATAGCCGCGGATTTGCCAGATCTGCCCCGGCACCACTTCGAACAATCCGTGGACCGCGTCGAGCCGCGCCTGCCGCCACAGCGACGGGTTGACGGTGTCGGGCGCCTCGGCACTGTTCAGAAATTCATAGGGTCGCCTGTCCCACACGACGCGTCCGTCCTTGCCCATGATGACGCCGTCCGGGATTTCAGCGAGTTTGCCCCGCGTCGCATTGGCCATGTCGCGCGGATCGTCGAGCGGCAGGCGTTTCGCGACTTCGGCCTGCGCGGCGCGCGTCGTTTCGCTCGCTTCATCCTGCGCGGCGGCGGCGAGCGGCAGGCTGGCGGTCAGCAGCAAGGCGGTCAGTCGGCGCATGTCATTCTCCCCCTCTTCTTTGCCCGCCAGCTTGCGCCGCGCCCTCGCGCTTGGCAAGCATCGCCGCATGGACGCCGCGCCGCATCTGCTGATCGTCTGGCACAGCCGCACCGGCGGCAGCGAGGCGCTCGCGCGCGCCGCCGCCGAGGGCGCCGCCACGGCGCGCCTCGTCCGCGCCGAGGAGGCGACCCCGGCGATGCTGGAGGCGGCCGCGGGCTATCTCTTCGTCGGCCCCGAAAATCTCGCCGCGCTGTCGGGCGCGATGAAGGAGATGTTCGACCGCTCTTATTATCCCTGCCTCGGCCGGCTGGAGGGCCGGCCCTATGCGACAATCGTCTGCGCGGGATCGGACGGCGAGAATGCCCAGCGCCAGCTCGACCGCATCGCCACCGGCTGGCGGCTGCGCCGCGTCGCCGACCCCGTGATCGTCAACACCGATGCCCAGACGCCGGAAGCGATCCTCGCGCCCAAGACGATAGCGCCGGACCGCCTCGCCGAAGCGCGCGATCTGGGCGCGGCGCTTGCCGAGGGGCTGGCGGCGGGGATTTTCTGAGACGTCGGCGCAGTGCATCGAAGCTGTATTATCATATTAATACAGTAATGCGAAGCGCTTTGAATCATCGCCGGCCTTGAATGAACGGGCTTCGATGGCTGCCTTTGAGCCTGTCCTGTTCGGATTGAACCGGATAAGCCCCTCCCCCTTGATGGGGGAGGCAGCGAGACTTGGCAGCTCGCTGCCTAGTCGCAGCGGTGGGGGTGGGCTCTCGGCCCGAAGCGGCAGGACTTGGACGCGCCATCACCCCCATCCAACTTCGCCTAATCGCTTCGCGATAAGGCTGCGTATCCTTCCCCCATCAAGGGGGAAGGTCGGCTGAATCCCCACAGGCCTAATAACGCCCTTCCGCAAAGGCCACGCGCCGCTCGTCGATCTGCGCGATGCGCTGGCGCATCGTCGTGGCGACGCAGGCGGGGTCGCCGCAGGCGTCGCGCACGCCGACGCGCCAGTTGCGCTGCTCGACCTCGATCTCGCGGAGCCGGTCGCCCGCGACGCTCCGCCACTGGCGAAAGGCGCGCGCCATCTCGCGGTCGAGCGCGGCGAGATCGTCGTCGGCGCAGATCATCCGCTCGGCGCCCGTCGCGGCGCGCGCGCAGTCGAAGGTGGGGGCGATGCGCGCACGGATCGGCGCCTCGACGACCGGCGCGGGCGCGACCGGCATGACGGCAGCAGGCGGGGGCGCGGCTGGTGCGGGCGCCGCCGTCGCGGCAGCGCTATCGGCCGCCGGCGCCGGATCGCCCGCGCCGCCCTCCGATGCCTCGACCGCCGCGGGCGTCTCGGCCAGCGGCGGAGCCTCCCCGCCGTCGCGCAGCAGCAGCATCGCGGCGAGCACCGCGACCGCGAGCGCCAGTCCGGCGATCAGCAGCGTGCGCAGCTGGATGCTCGCCGGGGCGGCGGGCGCGGGCTGCGGCGCGGGCGCCGGGGCGCTCGCCTGCGACAATATGGCGGCGTGCAGATCGTCGGCGGCCTGGCGCGGTTCGGGCAGCGGTGCTGCGCGCGCGACGGTCCCGGCAAGCTGGTGCGCCTTGGCCGCGATGCGCGCGATCGATTCGTCGCGCTTTTCCAGCCAGTCGATCCACTGCGCGCTGGCGAGATGATAGGCGAGGTCGTTGGGCACGATCTCTTCCAGCCGCAAGGGAATGATCGCCTTGTGCGCGCTGTCGGCGAGGATCAGCTCGCGCTTGACGTGCGGGCTCTTGTCCGACTGGCTGCAGAACAGCAGCAGCACCCCCGCCCCGTCGCGGATCGCGCCCAATATCGCCGAATCGAACGCCTCGCCCGGCTCGACGTCGCGCGGCGCGATCCAGCAGTCGACATCGTGCCGCGCCAGCGCCCGCTCGACGTGCAACGCGACCTCGAACTTGCTCGAATGATGGCTGACGAACAGCTTCGGCCGCCTATCTTCTGTCATAGCCGCCCCCCTCGCGGTTACTCGTCATTGCGAGCGTAGCGAAGCAATCCAGAGCGGTCTACGCGACTCTGGATTACCGCGCGGCTTCGCCGCTCGCAATGACGGGACAATGGCCCAGCGCTACCCGCCCAATTCAACCCGCGCGATGCTCGCCCTTCACCCAGCGCACGGTGCCGGAGGAGGCGCGCATCACCACGCTTTCGGTGGTCAGCACGCCGCCGCGCCGGTGCTTGACGCCGCGCAGCAGCGATCCGTCGGTGACCCCGGTCGCCGCGAAGATCACATCGCCCCTGGCGAGGTCGCCGAGGTCATAGACACGGTCGAGATCCTCGATGCCCCATTTCTTCGCGCGCCGCCGCTCGTCGTCGTTGCGGAACAACAGGCGCCCCTTGAACTGCCCGCCGACGCAGCGCAGCGCGGCGGCGGCCAGCACGCCCTCGGGCGCGCCGCCGCTGCCCATATAGATGTCGATATTGGTTTCGGGGTTGGTCGTCGCGATCACCCCCGCGACGTCGCCGTCGGGGATCAGCGCGACGCCGCAGCCGATCGCGCGCAATTCGGCGATGATGCTTTCATGCCGCGGGCGGTCGAGGACGCACACGATGATGTCGGCCGCCGACACGCCCTTCTCGCGCGCCACCGCCTCGACATTCTCGCGCACGCTGTTGCCGAAATGGACCACGTCGGGCGAATAGCCGGGGCCGACCGCCAGCTTGTCCATATAGACGTCGGGGGCGTTGAGCAGGCAGCCTTCCTCGGCGATCGCCAGCACCGCCAGCGCGTTGGGGCCGGCCTTGGCGGTGATCGTCGTGCCTTCCAGCGGATCGACCGCGATGTCGATCTTCGGACCCTTGCCCGGCGCGTCGCCGACCTTCTCGCCGATATAGAGCATCGGCGCCTCGTCGCGCTCGCCTTCGCCGATGACGATGGTGCCGTCCATATACAGCGTATTGAACGCGTCGCGCATCGCCTCGACGGCGGCGGCGTCGGCGGCCTTCTCGTCGCCGCGCCCGATCAGCTTCGCGGCGGCGATCGCCGCAGCTTCGGTGACGCGCACCATTTCGAGCACGAGCACCCGGTCGAGGTTGCTGCCGGTCTTCGCCATTCGATACTCTCCGTCTTTACTTGTGCCGCCCCTTCGGCATGGTGCGCGCCATATGGTCGTGCGCGCCGCTTGTCGAGAATGCTTCACCCGATTCGGCCTCGCTTTCGCCGCATCCTGTGTCGCCGCCGTGACGGCCGCGGCGCAGACGCCCCCGCCCGAGACACCGGCGGCGCCCGACGCCGCGGCGGCGGTCGCCCGGACGCAGCAGGTGGTCGATCCGATCCGCCGCTGCCGCCCGGCCGAGGACGGGGCGATCACCGTCTGCGGCACCGACACCGAACGCCACCGGCTGTCGCCCGAACTGCGCGCGATCGCGGGCGTCGGGCGATCGACGAAGACCGCGATTCCCGACGCCCCGACCATCAACCCGACGCCGCTCGACAAATTGCCGCACAACTGGATGTCGCTCGGCGGGCGATTCCCGCCGGGGCCGGAATATAACGCCCTCTACGAACTGGCGAAGCGCGCGACCGACCCCGAAACCGGCGTCCCGCCGCCGGA
>CALMYE010000071.1 GCA_937873425.1 uncultured Sphingopyxis sp.
TTGCCCTTGGCGCGGCCATAGAGGCGGTTGAGCGTGGTCGGGTCGCCGGGCTTGTGTGCGGTCATGGCGCGCGCGTTAGCGCGGCGCGCGCGGGAGCGAAAGCCCCTGCTATTCTTCCTCCCTTGTGAGGCGGATTTGGGTGTTCGCGCCCCAGGTGCTTACCGAGGCGACGACATGATTGCCGTTCACGATCTCACCCACCCGTTCCGGCGAAGGCAGAATGTCCTGCGGCATATAGAGGGTGGTTTCGTTTGCTTCGACAAACTGGATCGAGTGATCCGACGCCTTGTCGCGCGGCGGCGGGCGGAGGCCCCATGCGACCGAACTGCCAACCAGCACCGCCCGGCCATTGTCGCCGAGCGCGATAAGATAGCGATCGGTTGCATCGTCGGGTCGATAAAGTTGCTGATTGTCGCCCATGCTGCGGTCGCGGCACCATGTGGCGGGAGGTGCCGGGCGCAGCCACTTCATGCCGTCTTCGCTTTTCAGCATGATGCCGAGCGTTTCGGCCAATCCGAGGCCGGCGGTTTTCGGGACGTCCTTGGCGGCGACGGGAAAGGCGAGCGGGACGGAGCAATCGGCTACGGGAACCGCACCGCTTTCGTCGCCCGCTGCCGCCGGCCAGCCGATTTCGGCCATGGCCGCGTCCATCCACGCCGCAAGCGCCTGCGGCGATCGGGTCTGCGACGAGGCACGGATTTTCACATACCAGTCGCCGACCGGAAGCAGCGCGACGCCGGTGCTGCGAAAGCCGCTGCCGCTTGTTTCATAGACGGCTTT
This sequence comes from uncultured Sphingopyxis sp., assembly GCA_937873425.1. GTDB lineage: Bacteria > Pseudomonadota > Alphaproteobacteria > Sphingomonadales > Sphingomonadaceae > Sphingopyxis. The sequence goes on from CALMYE010000071.1 coordinate 781, forward strand.
CAGGCCAGAGGCCGTCGCCTGCCCCGGCGGGGTGAAGGCCTGCGGGGTGAGGGCGATGACCGGATCGCCGATGCCGCGCCGATTCTCGAGGCTCCATTGCGCCTGCGCGAACCAGACCGGCACGCCGCCGTTGGTGTTGCGGAAAATATAGAAGGTCAGCGATTCCTGCGCATCACCAATGATGAAGGAAAGGCCGACGTCGAGTTCGTCCTCGGCAAAGGCGGTGCCGCCGTTGCGCGGCGTGTTGGCGAGCGTCGCCGGAACACTGATACCGCTATGCTTGTGCTTCCACGCCTCGCCGGGTGCGAGCGGCAGCGGCTGCTGAGCGGCCGCCGGCATGGCCGGCAAGGCGAGCGCCGCCGCTGCCAGAACGACCTTGAACCAATGCCTTGCCATGCGACCTCTCCCCGATCCGAACGCCGCGAGGCTGTCAGATCGGGTCGGCGATGGCAAGCCGCATCACCCCGCGAGCGCCGCCTTCAGCTTGTCGGTCAGGTCGGTGCGTTCCCACGGGAAGGCGTCGCCCGACGCCTGGCGGCCGAAATGGCCATAGGCGGCGGTCTGCCGGTAGATCGGCTTGTTGAGGCCGAGGTGGGTGCGGATGCCCTTGGGCGTCAGCTTGACGAGCTGCGGGATCGCCTGTTCGATCGCCGCCTCGGTCACGCCGTCCGCCGCCGTGCCGTGCAGGTCGACATAGATGGACAAGGGCTCGGCAACCCCGATCGCGTAGCTGAGCTGGATCGTGCAGCGGCGCGCGAGGCCGGCGGCGACGATATTCTTGGCGAGATAGCGGGTGATATAGGCGGCCGAGCGATCGACCTTCGTCGGGTCCTTGCCGCTGAACGCGCCGCCGCCGTGCGGGGCCGCGCCGCCATAGGTGTCGACGATGATCTTGCGCCCGGTCAGCCCGGCGTCGCCGTCGGGGCCGCCGATCTCGAAGCGTCCCGTCGGGTTGATGTGATAGACGGTGTTGGCGGTCAGCAGCTCGGCGGGCAATATGTCGGCGATCACGCCGAGCACATATTTGCGCAGCTCGGTATAGAGCGCCTCGTCGCCTTCGCCCTTGTGCCAGTAATAGCCCGGCGCATGCTGGGTCGAGACGACGATCGCGGTCGCCTCGACCGGACGTTCGTTGGCATAGCGCAGCGTGACCTGGCTCTTGGCGTCGGGTTCGAGGAAGGGGGCGATGCCCGCCTTGCGGTCGGCGGCCATGCGCTCGAGGATCTTGTGGGCATAGTCGAGCGTCGCGGGCATCAGGTCGGGCGTTTCGTCCGACGCATAGCCGAACATGATGCCCTGGTCGCCCGCGCCCTCGTCCTTCTCCGCGCTTTCATCGACGCCCTGCGCGATATGCTCCGACTGGCCGTGGAGATTATTCTCGAAGCGGAAGCTTTCCCAGTGGAAGCCCGACTGTTCATAGCCGATCTCCTTGACCGTCGCGCGGACGGTCGCTTCGATCTCTTCGAGCGCGCCGGGCGCCCATTCGCCGCCCTCATAGACGCCCTCGCCGCGAATCTCCCCCGCCAGCACCACGAGCTGGGTGGTGGTCAGCGTCTCGCACGCGACGCGCGCCTCCGGGTCCTTCGACAGGAAGAGGTCGACGATCGCGTCCGAAATCTGGTCGGCGACCTTGTCGGGATGGCCTTCGGACACGCTTTCGGACGTGAAGAGGAAGCTGTTGCGCATGGGGGCCTTAATGAGTCGAATATAAAGGAAGCTTTATGTGAAGGCGGTGCTGTTACCGCCCGCGCCGCCGAAAGGCAATGGCGAGCGCGAGCAGCAGCAGCGCAAAGCCGACCGGCAGCATATTGCCGAAGCGCGCGAAGGGCGTCGGCGCGTGCGCGGGGGGAAGCATGGTGTCGATCCGCCCCGCGCGGTGCATCGGGATCGATTCGCGGATACGGCCGTCGGCGTTGATCACCGCGCTGATCCCGGTCGGCGTCGCGCGGACGACGGGCAGCCCCTCCTCGATCGCGCGCAGCCGCGCCTGCGCCAGATGCTGCGGCGG
>CALMYE010000072.1 GCA_937873425.1 uncultured Sphingopyxis sp.
GCGAACGCTATCTGAACGGCGCGATCGGCGAGCTGGAAATGTCGGTGCAGGCGGCACGCGACCAGCGCATCATCGTGTCGATCCTGGCGATCGAGCAGCTAACCGGCGTCGTGACGCCGCGGCCGGTCGTCATCGGCAGCAGCGGCAGCGCGAGCGCAGGCATGACCAGCGAAGCGATCCTGGCCTATGAGGATGCGCGCAAATCGCTTGGAGTTGCGGAAAAGTCGCTGGCCCTTGCGCAGGGCAATTTCGACTCTGCGAACACCGGGGGCGTTTGCAAGGCCGATCCCGTCGCCGATGCCGACAAGGATGAATGCGACCGGGCGAGCGACGCGCTGACCAAGGCCAAGCGGACCCATACCGAGGCCGCCGAACGCTATCGGGTGGTCAGCGCGCTGGCGTTGCGCGGCGGCGCAGGCGCATCCACCGTCACCAGTGCCAGCTTCGGTGAACCATCGCCCCAGACGCAGGCGCTGATGGCCCAGAATGTTCAGGCGATTTCGAAAACCGTCGGGAAAATCGTCAAGATGAACGCCGACACCGACGAGTTCCTGTTCTTTTGTATCCGTACATTTTCCGACACGGAGTTCCTCGCCGGACTGACGCAAGTAGACCCCAGACACACTATCAGGAACATGTGCGTCCGCTATGTAGCAGCTGGAATCAAGAAGGACGCCGAAGTGCGCTTTAGCGCCGACCTCTTCTCTGCGGAGATGAACCGAATCCACATCGTATCGAATCAGGATTTCGAGACATTTTGGGCCAATGTTTCGACCAACGGCGCCCTCGACGCCGGCAAGTTCGCTGCGATCCGGGCAGGTATCCCGAACGTGCCATCCAACGATGATGCAAGGTTTCTCGATCAATTGTCGAGAAGCGCGGCGCGGGACCAAGCGCTGACAACATTCCTTGACCTGACTTACAAGTGGCAGGGCTATCTCGCAGGACGGCAGGAGGCGGACGAATGAGCAAGGACTTACTGATCCTCGTCGGCAGCAGCCCGGAACAGATCCGGGCGATGGCCGAAGGAAAATATGACATCATCTGCTCGCGTCAGTTCGACACGCTCGATACGGATTTCGTGAGCGGAAACTGGAAGGTGATCGCCTCCGACAAGCGGGGCGCCGTCGCCATCGCGAAACGCCTCTAACCGCCCCTCCCCCTTGCCCGCCCCCGCGCATCCGCTAAAGACGCGCAATGGATCAGATCGTCATTCGCGGGGGCCGGCGCCTGTCGGGCCGCATCCCCATCTCGGGCGCCAAGAACGCCGCGCTCACCCTGCTGCCCTGCGCGCTGCTCACCGACGAGCCGCTGACGCTGCGCAACCTGCCGCGGCTCGCCGACGTCGACGGCTTCGGCCACCTCCTCAACCAGCTCGGCTGCTCGACCACCATCGAAGGCTCGCGGCCCGAGGATTTCGGCCGCGTGATGACCGCGCGCGCGACCACGCTAACCTCGACCGTCGCCCCCTATGACATCGTGCGCAAGATGCGCGCATCGATCCTCGTGCTCGGCCCGCTGCTCGCGCGTGCGGGCGAGGCGACGGTCAGCCTACCCGGCGGCTGTGCGATCGGCAACCGCCCGATCGACCTGCACCTGAAAGCATTGGAAGCCTTCGGCGCCGAGATCGAGCTGGCGTCGGGCTATGTGAAAGCCAGCGCGCCCGGTGGGCGCCTTGCGGGCGGCAAGTTCACCTTCCCCGTCGTGTCGGTCGGCGCGACCGAGAATGCGGTCATGGCCGCCGTCCTCGCCAAGGGCACATGCGTCCTCGAAAATGCCGCGCGCGAACCCGAGATCGTCGACCTGTGCAACTGCCTCGTCGCGATGGGCGGGCAGATCGACGGCATCGGCACCGAGACGCTGACGATCGAGGGCGTCGATCGCCTGCACGGCGCGACCTATCGCGTGATGGCCGACCGGATCGAGGCGGGCAGCTATGCCTGCGCCGCCGTCATCACCGAAGGCGACGTCGAACTGGTCGGCGCCAAGGCCGGCGAGATGGAAGCGACGCTGTCCGCGCTGCGCGATGCGGGCGCGACGGTCGAAGCCACCAAGACCGGCATCCGCGTCGCCATGTCGGGCCGCGCGCAGCCCGTCACCCTGTCGACCGCGCCCTACCCGGGCTTCGCGACCGACATGCAGGCGCAGTTCATGGCGATGGCGACGCTCGGCACCGGCGCGTCGCTGTTCACCGAAACAATCTTCGAAAACCGCTACATGCACGTCCCCGAACTTGCGCGCATGGGCTGCGACATCGACGTGCGCGGCCGCAGCGCGGTGGTGCGCGGGGTCGACAAGCTCGTCGGCGCGCCGGTGATGGCGACCGATCTGCGTGCCTCGATGAGCCTGATCATCGCCGGCCTCGCCGCCGAGGGACAGACCGAGGTCAACCGCGTCTATCACCTCGACCGCGGTTACGAGCGGCTGGAGGAGAAATTGCAGGCGGTCGGCGCCGACATCGAACGGATCAGCGCGGGGTGAGATTGGCGGCCCCAGCACGGACCGCGGCGTTCGCAGGCCTGCTGTCGGGGATACTCCTGACGAGCCAACCAGCTCTCGCCCGATACGATTTTGACCCGGCCAATCTGGTCGATGGTTTCCGGTGCGACCCCGACGAGCCGGTCGAGACATGCCCCCAACAGCGCGAAGACGCGGCCTATTGGGACGACTATGGCGATCGATTTGATCGCTGGTATTTCGCGCTGGCCCATGACCCCACCCGGTTTTTCGCCGTGAGGCCCTGGAGTGCATGGAATGATCCGGTGAGCCCGGACGTCTTCCCTGATCAATATCCCGGCGGGATGATCGACATACGCTATACCATCGCGTTGCGCCGCTACATGGGATGGACGATGGCCATCGATATGGCCTGCGAAGAGCAAGGCAACACGGAACAACCATCCTCATGCAACGTCATGGCCCGCGTCAGCCGGATAAGAGAGTTTGACCTCGACGACCCGTCCGATCAATTGGCGGACAAAGAAATAGCCGCGGAGCTAAGGGCCCGCGGGCACCCGACCAGCCCCGCAGAGCTTGCGGAGGATATGGAAATTTACATGGAATGGCTCGAAGCCGATTTGCGTCAGTGCCGCGGCGCAATGACGCTTCTCAGAAAGTTTCCCGCCAGGCAGACCAGCCTGTGGCCCGACAGCCTGTTCAACCTGCTTGACGGCGAATTGAGACCGATCATTCGTCGCACCGATGAAGACCGAGAGGTCACGGTGACCGCAGACGGGGATGCCATCGCCATTCGCGCACGCAGCGCCGGTGTCAACAATGGGCGGAAAAATTTTGAGCATGGCCCATATTTCATGACCATCCGCGAGGCCAATCGCGGAGATTATTATGACTGGGCGAAAAAATTGGCCACCACCATCGAGCCATGCCTCAAACCGGCTGCCGTACCTTCGCCATGGTCGGCCTATCGCGCCTGGAAAGGCGGAATCGACAAATAGAAGCGCGCTTCCCCGCTAGCGCGAGGCGGTGTCTTTCTCCACCGGCACCGACACCACATTCCCGCCGCTGACCGATGGCTTTTCCGGTCGCTTGGCCACCGCGATCACCAGCCCGACCAGCGCCACCGCGCCGCCCGCGATCGCCAGCGGCGCCCAGCGATAGCCCTCGAACAGCGTCGAGATGCCCATCGCGATGATCGGGATCAGCACGCTCGACCACGCCGCCTGTCCCGGCCCGACCTCGCGGATGATGTTGAAATAGAGCGGAAAGGTCACCGCGCTGGCGATGACGCCCAGATAGAAGACGCCGCCGATATAGGCCGCCGTCGGCTCGATCACCGGCGGCCCCGTCGTGATCCAGGCATAAACCGCATCGCCCAGCGCCCCGAACAGCATCGCCCAGGCAATCATCGCCGCCATCGACTGGGCGCGGGCGATTTTCGTCCCCTGCATCACATTGGCGACCGACGCGCTCAGCACCCCGGCGAGCGTCAGCGCGGTGCCGACGACCACCACGCCGGGGCCGAGCGCGGCGGCGCGATATTCGTGGAGGATCATCATCCCGACCCCAATGATCGCGATCCCGGCGCCGAGCAGGAAGCGCCCCTCGACCTTCGTCTTCAGGAACAGCCGGCCGAGCAGCGTGTTCGGCACGATCAGCAGCGCGAACAGCACCGCGACCAGCCCCGAGGTGATATGCTCTTCGGCCCGGTAGACGAAGTTGAAATTGAAGGCGAACTGGGCAAAGCCCAGCAGCGCCGCGAAACCCCACGCCGGCCCCGACAGCATCAGCGGCTCGCGCCGCCACGCGGCATAGGCGAACATCGCCGCCGCGCCGACGAAGAAGCGATAGGCGACCGACCAGCTCGGCGGTACCACCCCCAGCTGTCCGGTGATGACGATCCAGGTCGACCCCCAGATCAGCGTGACGAGCAGGAAAGGGATCAGGATGCGCGGGGTAAGGAGCGAGGGAGCGGTCATCATGCGACTGTCCTGCCCCCCGGCGAAAGCCGGGGTCCAGTGCGTTCGTTCGCAAGCGCCGCGCCATTTTTCTCTGGACCCCGGCTTTCGCCGGGGAGCGCAGCAAAACGGAACATCCTCACAGCGCCGCGATCGCCGTCGCGAGCGGCGCCACCGCTTCGGCGTCCTGGTCCCAACTCGCGACGAAGCGCGCCGCGCCCTCGCCCCAGTCGTAGAAATCGAAGCCGCGCGCGCGCAGGTCCGCCGCCTCCTCGGCGCTGATCCGCACGAACAGCTCGTTCGCCTCGACCGCGTGCATCAGCCGCGGCCCGCACGCCGCCGCCAGCGCCGCCGCGCCGGCGTTCGCCGCGCGCGCATTGGCGAGCCACAGATCGTCCGCCAGCATCGCGCGGATCTGCGCCGCGACGAAGCGCCCCTTGCTGAGCAGATGCCCGCCGCGCTTCTTGAGCTCGCGCACCCCGGCGCCGCCGCTGCCGCCGAAGAAGACCAGCGCCTCGGCCATCATCGCGCCATTCTTGGTGAAGCCGAAAGACAGCGCATCGACCCCCGCGCGCCACGTCACGTCGGCGGGCGCGCAGTCCAGAAAGGCCACGGCATTGGCGAAGCGCGCTCCGTCCATGTGCAGCTTCATCCCGCCCGCCTTCGCGATCTCGCTGATCGCGCGCACCTCGTCGGGGCGCCAGGCGAGGCCATATTCGGTGGCGTTGGTGATGCTGATCGCCGCGGGCTGCACCTGATGCACGTCGCGGCGGATGCCCGCGATCCGCGCCTTCAGCGCCTCGGTGTCGATCTTCGCGCCGCGTCCGGGCAGCGGCATCGTCTGCGCGCCGCCCGAATAGAAGGTCGGCGCGCCGCACTCGTCGACCTCGATATGCGCTTCCTCATAGCAGAGAATACCCTGCCACGGCCGCACGAAATGGGCGAGGATGATGCTGTTCGCGGCGGTGCCGGTGGCGATCCAGATCACTTCGCATGTCGTTTCGAACAGGTCCGAAAAGGCCGCGTCGAGCGACTGGCTGATCGCATCGCCGTCATAGGCGGTGTCGACATGGTTGGCGGCGGCGAGCGCCTCCATCACCCGCGGGTGGACGGTGGCGGCATTGTCGGAAAAGAAGCGGGTCGCGGTCATGCGGCGCGCCTTAGCGCAGGCGCGGGCGCGACGCTAATGCTTCGTGGGACTTCTAGCGCCGCCGATACACGTTGCGGCGATAGGTGCGCGACCAGCGGACCATATAATAGCCGGGCCAGATCATGCGCTGGCGCATGCCATGCCGGCTGACCTTCAGCCCGATGCGCGGGATGAGGATGAAACGCCGTTCCCATTCGTCGCGGCTCGAATGAAAGGCCGCGGCACTCTCGTCGTCCATAGTCGCCATCTCCCTCGCGACGGTAGCCTCATCCCTGATATGTCCGGATATTCGTATGCGACCTCATATTTGATTGCAGAATTTCGTCACGGCGCACGGACCAGCGCCGTCGCCGACAGCCCGATCATATCGTATGCGCCGCCCGCCGTCGATACGGCGCGCGCCGGTCAGCGGTCGCGCTTCGCCAGCAGCTTCAGCCGCAGCGCGTTCAGCTTGATGAAGCCCGCCGCATCCTTCTGGTCATAGGCGCCGGCATCGTCCTCGAAGGTGACGTGCCGCTCGCTGTAGAGGCTGAACGGCGACTTGCGGCCGACGACGCCCGCATGGCCCTTGTAGAGCTTCAGCCGCACCGTGCCGGTCACCTTCTCCTGGCTGTGGTCGATCGCCGCCTGCAGCATCTCGCGCTCGGGCGCGAACCAGAAACCATTATAGATGAGCCCGGCATATTTCGGCATCAGCTCGTCCTTGAGGTGCGCCGCGCCGCGGTCGAGCGTGATGCTCTCGATCCCGCGATGCGCGCGGGCATAGATTTCGCCGCCCGGCGTCTCGTACATGCCGCGCGACTTCATGCCCACAAAGCGGTTCTCGACCAGATCGAGCCGGCCGATGCCATGCTTGCGCCCCAGATCGTTGAGTGCCGCGAGCAGCGTCGCGGGCGACATCGCCTGCCCATTGAGCGCCACCCCGTCGCCCTTCTCGAAATCCACGGTGATATATTCGGGCGCGTCGGGCGCGTCCTCGGGGTTCACCGTGCGCGAATAGACATAGTCGGGCGTCTCTTCCCACGGGTCCTCGAGCACCTTGCCCTCCGACGAGGTGTGCAGCAGGTTGGCGTCGGTCGAGAAGGGGCTTTCGCCGCGCTTGTCCTTGGGCACCGGAATCTGGTGCTTCTCGGCGAAGTCGATCAGCGCGGTGCGGCTCGCCAGATCCCACTCGCGCCACGGCGCGATCACCTTGATGTCGGGGTTCAGCGCATAGGCCGACAGTTCGAAGCGCACCTGATCATTGCCCTTGCCCGTCGCCCCGTGCGCGACCGCGTCGGCGCCGGTTTCCTTCGCGATCTCGACCAGCCGCTTCGAGATCAGCGGCCGCGCGATCGAGGTGCCGAGCAGATAATCGCCCTCGTAGCGGGCGTTGGCGCGCATCATCGGAAAGACGAAATCGCGCACGAATTCCTCGCGCAGATCGTCGATATAGATATGCTCGGGCTTGATCCCCATCAGTTCGGCCTTGGCGCGCGCGGGCTCCAGTTCCTCGCCCTGCCCCAGATCGGCGGTGAAGGTCACCACCTCGCAGCCATAGGTCACCTGCAGCCATTTCAGGATGACGCTGGTGTCGAGCCCCCCCGAATAGGCGAGGACGACGCGCTTGATGGACTCGGACATGGGCATACCTTTGGTCAGGAAACGACGCGGGCGCGGCTAGCAGGGCAGCGCGCGCGGCGCAACGGCTGGCGCGTTTTTGGCGGTGGGCCAGTCCGAATTTCGGTCACGGCATCTGCTCTTCCCTCGTGCAGGTGGGAAAGGGGATCGCGCAGAGGCGCAGAGGCCGCAGAGTATCTGGTTCACGCGGAGACGCGGAGAAAAGGAAGGGCGGCGCAGCCGCCAATCACCCGGCAACCGACGTCGCTGGCCGGACCGGACGATCGGTCATCGACCGCCGCAGCAACTCCGCGTCTCCGCGTCTCCGCGCGAATCCATTCTTCCCTCTCTGCGATCTCTGCGCCTCTGCGCGAATCTTCTTCCCGCCGATCCGGCCGTCATCACGACCGCCGCGCGTTTGCAATCGGCATGGCCCCAATTCAAACCCGGCCCACGACCATATTTTCACATGATTTTCGTGCGCGCCCGCGCTACATGTCGCGCCGGGTCGCGTAGATCGGGATATGATCCATGCGAATGTTTCTGACGTTCGCCGCGCCCCTGCTTGCACTGGCGACGGCCTCCTCCACCACCGGCGGCGGCGGGGCGATGCCCGATCCGACGCGCGAATATCATCAGAATGTCGACTGCCACAATTCCTATGACCGGCTGGTCAGCGACATGCAGGCGGGCGTCGCCATCTCGCCCGCCGCGCGCGCCTGGGCCGTCGCGCACGAAGCGAGCGCGGAAGCGAAGACGCCCTGCGCGCCGCCGCTTCCCGAAATGGTCGCGCGCGGCGGCAATTGGCATATCCGCACCGTTCCCGGCCGCAACGTCGCCGCCGCCTATGCCTTCGACCAGAATGATCCGGCTGCGCTCAGCGAAATCGGCCATGCGCTGATCAACGGCACCGTCGAAGGCGGGACGCCGCAGGAAGGGCTTGCGCTCGTCCAGCAGGCGGCCGAGCTCGGCGATCCGATGGCGCTCTATTCGGTGGGCACGCTCCATGCCGCGGGCATCCTCGACGGGAAGAAGGACTATGCCAGGGCCTTCGCGCTGCTCAGCCGTGCGGCCGAGGCGGGGCACATCGACGCCATCTATCGCACCGGCCTCCATCATTCGGAGGGGCTGGGGACGAAGAAGGACCCGAAAAAGGCGTTCGAGGCCTTCAAGACCGCGGCCGAACGCGGCCATCTCTATTCGACGATCATGGCGTTCGACATGATCGTCGGCGGCAAGGGCGTCAAACAGGATTTCAAGCTCGCCTATCGCCTCGCGCGCATCGTCGCCGAGCAGGGCGAGCCCTATGGCGCGGTGATGGCCGCCTCCTCGCTCCTCCAGATGAAGGACGCGCTGAAGCATGAGGACGAGATCCTCTACTGGATGGACCTGGGCATCGCCAAGGGCGACGCCAATATCCGGAACACGCTGATCCCGCTCAAGCAGCAGGTCGCCGGCATCTTCACCAAGGCCAAGGCGCCGCCCCAATATGTGCCGCGCGTCCGCAAGGCCTGCCCGATGAAGACGGTATGCTACGTCAACCAGCATTCGGGCCTCAGAAGCTGCACGACCAACAAGGATTACTGGAGCGACTGCGACTGGTGACCGTCGAAGCCATCGTCCTTGCGAGGACCCAAAGGCGACACGGCCAGCCGGAAGCCGACGGCGGGGGCAGGACGGCGGCGATCTCCGTGGCGAGGGGACACAGGACATCATCGTCGTTCCGCCGCATCGCTCATTGAGCGGCGATCGTGGGACGCGGGCGAAGGCCTCGCCCCGACGCATTTTGCGCCGCCCCTTGAAAGGGACGCCCAACTCCGCCAAACGTCCTGCCCGACGGCATCCCTCGCGAGGCGATAATCTTCGGCATGACGCAAAAGGCTATGCGCCAGGACATTCAGGGCATGCGCGCGCTGGCCGTCCTCTCGGTCGTCCTGTTCCACTATTTCCCCGAGGCGCTTCCCGGCGGCTTCACCGGGGTGGACATATTCTTCGTCATCTCGGGCTATCTGATCACCAAATCGATCGTCCCCGATATGGGCCTGCCCCTGGGCGAAATGACGAAGCGATTCTACCGGCGGCGCATCAGGCGGATCTTCCCTGCCCTGTTCGTCATGATCCTCGTCACGATGGCCGTTGGCTATGCCGTGATGTTTCCCGACGCCTATGAGCGGCTCGGCTTGTCGGCGGCGTCGTCGGTCCTGTTCGTCTCCAACTTCTATTTCTGGAGCACGGGAGGCTATTTCGCCGCGCCCGCGGCGACCGAGCCGCTGCTCCACACATGGTCGCTGTCGATCGAGGAGCAATTCTATATCGTCTTCCCGATCGCGATCTTTTGCCTGTATCGCTATGCCGGCAAGCATGTCGCGGCGATCGTCGCGGCAGCCACGCTGGCGCTGTTCGCCCTGTCCGAATATGTCGCGCTTTATCGGCCGAGCGCGGGTTATTACTTCACCGGCTCACGGGCCTACGAACTTGCGATCGGCGCGACACTTGCCCTCGCCCCGAAATGGGAACATGTCCCGGCCCGCGCGGCCGAAGTCATGGCGGGCGCCGGGCTCGCCGGCGTCGTTGCCGGCTTCGTCGTCCTCGACGAAAGCTCGCATTTTCCCGGAACCGGCGCTCTCTTCCCGTGCCTCGGCGCGGCGGCGCTGCTGCTCGCCGGGGCCAATCGTCTCACGATGGTGGGGCGGGCCATCTCGAACCGCGTCTTTCGCTATATCGGCGATATCTCCTATTCCTTCTATCTCTGGCACTGGCCGCCGCTCGCGTTCCTCAAATATTATTACGGCCTCGACCTCGATCCGGGTCTGTTGCTCGCCTGCCTGCTGGTTTCGTTCGGCCTTTCGGCGGCCTCCTACCACTTCGTCGAACAGCGGTTCATGCCGCGCCGGGGCCTGAACCTTCCCTATCTGAAACTGGGCGCGGCGATGGTCGCCACCGGAAGCGCGGCCTGCCTCTTCATCGCCATGTCGAAGGGCCTGCCGCAGCGTTTCACGCCGGACGCGCTGGCGGCGCTGGCGACGGCCAGGGATTACAGCCCCGAACGGGCGCGCTGCCATTACGACAATCAGGCGCGTTTCGATTATGCGGACACTTGCGTGTTCGGCGCTCCCGGTGTGCCGGCACGGATCGCCGTCTGGGGCGACAGCCACGGGGCCGAACTCGCCTATGCACTCGGCGAACGCGCCAGGGCGGAGGGGAGCGCCGTCAGGCAGATCACCGGCTCGGGATGCCCTCCCGCGGTCGGCTATGCGCGCCGGGGCCGCGCGCCTTGCCGGGAATACAACGAACGGATGCTCGCCGGCCTCGCCGCCGACGACACCATCCATGTGGTCGTCATCGCCAGCTATCTCCAGAACCAGAATTACGACGACAAGGCCGCGCTGCTGGATGGAATGGAGCGCGCCGTCGCGCAGCTGCGGGCGGCGGGAAAACGTGTCATCGTCACCATGCCGATCCCCGTTTTCGATTTCGACCCCCCGGAGGCGCTCGCGCGCAGCATCCAGCGGGGGGGGGGGGGGGGGGGGTTTCCCGCTATCCCTTCTCAGCCGTTTTTCGCCGAAACCGCGCAGTACAGGGCTTATCTGAACCGGCTTGCAGTAAAGCACGGTGCCGCCCTGTTCGATCCCGCGAAGCTGATCTGTGACGCGCGCCTGTGCCATCTTCAAAGGCCGGGCATCGGTGCGACCTATTTCAACGCCAGCCACATCAGCCTTTCGACCGCCAGGGCGGTGTCCGATCGGATGTGGCCCATGATCGAAGCCGGCCACACGCCCTCCGCTGCGCCGGCAGATCGAAGCGATTAGAGCTTGCCCTGTTTGCAGGAATCAAGCCCCGCGCCTTCAAGGGAGGGGCGACTATTCCTTTCGCATCCGCAGGAAGTCTTCTTTCTTCGTCATTGCGACCCCGGCGAAAGCCGGGGGAAGCAATCCAGAGCGGTTTATGCCTACTCTGGATTGCTTCGCTTCGCTCGCAATGACGAGTTTACGGATGCCAAGGAGATAATCGGCAATACGGCGAGAGGTGCAACGACTCCCGAACTCCCCGCACCGCAAAAAGGCCTTTCCTAAAAAGCCCCGCCATGCTCCAAGCTTCCGGATGATCCGCGCCGCCCGCCTTGCCTGCTTGCATCGGTCCGCCGCCGCGATCTCCGCCGCATCCTTCCTTAAAGCGACAAAAGAGACATTCGCGCCCCGCGCGTCCGTATCCTTTGTCTCCTTAAGCGCCCTGCGCGCCGTATCGGCGCCAGCAACGGGGCTTCTCCTTAAAGCCACAAAAGCCACAATCTGCCCCCGTACATACGGGGCTTTTGTGGCTTTAAGCCATGTAGCAGGCCGCGCCCGTAACGCGCCTCCTTGCGGAAAGGAGACGCCCGAAAACTGATTTCACAGTGAAGTTGCCCGGATTTTCGTGCCTTTCCCCGGCCCCGCAATCCGCCTTTTCGCTCGTCCGCCAAGCCCCTATCATGCCCCATCTGGAAAGAGGGAGGGATATGAACGCCGCGACACAACCAAAGGCCAAGCCGACGCTCTGGTCGCGCGCCCGTGCGATGGCGGAGCAGGCGCCGCCCGAGCGCAACCGCTATGTCGATTTCCTGCGCGCCTTTTCGATCCTCGCGGTCGTCGTCGGGCACTGGCTCGTGGCTGCGCCCTGGATGAAGGACGGCGCGGTCGAGGGCGGGCATCTGCTGGGCATCATCCCGTGGACGCAATGGCTGACCTGGGGGTTCCAGGTGATGCCGGTCTTCTTCCTCGTCGGCGGTTTTTCCAACGGCCTGTCCTGGGCCGCGACGCGGCGCGACGGCGGGCGTTTCGCTGCCTGGTATGCCGCGCGCATCCGGCGGCTGATCGATCCGGTGCTGCCGCTGCTGCTCGTCTGGACCGTCATCACCCTGTTCGGCACCGCGATGGGCATCGACCGCGGAATCGTGAAGATGGCGGCGCAGCTCGCGCTGGTCCCGGTCTGGTTTCTCGCCGTCTATCTGTTCGTCACCGCCGCGACGCCCTGGACCCATGCGGCGTGGCGGCGATACGGGCTCGCCTCCTTCTTCGCGTTGGTCGCCGGGGCGGTCGCGGTCGATGTCGCGGCGCTGGCTTTCGACATTCCTTATGTCAATTTCCTCAACTTCGCCTTCGTCTGGCTCGCGGTCCACCAGCTCGGCTATGCGTGGCGCGACGGGGCGTTCGCGGCCCCGGCGCGGGCGCTGCTGTGGTCCGCCGCGGGCTTCGCCGCGCTGGCGCTGCTGATCGGCCTCGGCCCCTATCCGGTCGCGATGATCGGTGTGCCGGGCGCGGAGCTGAGCAATTCGATGCCGCCGACGCTGGCGCTGCTCGCGCTCGGCGTCGCGCAGACCGGCCTCGTCCTCGCGCTCGAAGGCCCCGGCCGCCGCCTGCTCGGCAATCTGCGCCTGTGGACGGCGGTCGTGCTGCTGAACGGCATGATCATGACCGTCTACCTCTGGCACCTGACCGCCTTCGTGCTGGTGATGGTCGCGGCGTGGCTGCTCGGAGGTGTCGGGCTGCACGCGGCGCCGGGGAGCGCGGAGTGGTGGCTGGCGCGGCCCGTCTGGTTCGCGCTCTACATCCTGCTGCTCCTGCCCTTCATTCCGCTCTTCGCGCGATACGAACAGGGGGGCAAGGCGGTGGACGACGATGTCTCCCACGTCCGCCTGCTGTTCGGCATGCTGATGATCTGCATCGGCCTCGCGATGACCGCGGCGATCAGCATCGCGAGTCCGGAGGGCGTGACCGGCGTGCGACTGTGGGTCGTCGCGCTGCCCTTCGCGGGCGCCGCGCTCGTCGGCTTCGGCCCCGCGGCGCGGCTGCTGATGCGGCGCGCCGGCGCCTAGGAGAAAGAGCATGGCAAAGGTGGAAATCAAGACCAAGGCGACCGAGGTTCCCGTCGCCGACTTCATCGCCGCCGTCCCCGCCGCGCGCCGCCGCGAGGAGGCGGATGTGATCGACGCGATGCACCGCCGCGTCACCGGGCTGGAGCCGAAGATGTGGGGCCCGTCGATCATCGGCTATGGCAGCTATGACTATGTGTACGACAGCGGCCACTCCGGCACCTTCTGCCGCGCCGGATTCTCGCCCCGCAAGGCGGCGATGACCGTCTATCTGATGAGCCATTTTCACGACCGGCAGGCCGAGGCCGACGCGCTGTTCGCGCAGCTCGGCAAGCACAAGATGAGCAAATCCTGCCTTTATATCAACAAGCTCGCCGACGTGGATCTGGACGTGCTGGAAAAGCTGGTCGCGCTGAGCTGGGACATCATGAACGAAAGATATCCGGGCTGAACGCGGCGGTCAGATACCGGCATACCATTCATAATCGGCGCGGTCCTGCCAGAAACCGCCCTTGCCCGCGCCGAGGCCTTCGAGGCTCGCGACCGCCTCGATCCCGGTCAGATATTTGGCATGCTTGTAACCGAGCTGCCGTTCGATGCGCAGGCGCAGCGGCGCGCCGTTGGCGATCGGCAGAATGTCGCCGTTCAGCGCCCAGGCGAGGATCGTCTGCGGATGCAGCGCGTCGATCAGGTCGCAACTTTCGTAATAGAGCGCATCGCCGATGCGGTCGGCGCAGCGGAAGACGATGAAGCGCGCGCCGTCGCGCAGCCCCGCCGCCGCCAGCACGCGCGACAGCTGCACGCCGGTCCATTCGCCGATCGCGCTCCATCCCTCGACGCAGTCGTGGCGCGTGATCTGGGTGCGCTGCGGCATCGCGCGGATGTCGGCCATCGACAGCGACAGCGGCCGCGCGACCAGTCCGGTGACGCTCACCCGCCAGTCCGCGAAACCGGCGCGCGCGTGCGCGGCATAGGCTTCGCCCGGCGGCAGGCTGGTGCCGTTCGAGCGGAAGATCGGCGACAGGTCGGCGCGGGTGAATTCGCGCGCGAGCGCGTCGCGGTCCATCAGCGCGCGCTGGCTCGCGCGGTTCATCTCCTCGCCCATCGACAGGATTTTGCGCACCGCGGGCGCTTCGTTGATCGCGTCGCAGGCGGAGAGCAGGGGCAGCGCGGCGAGTCCGCCCGCACCGGCGATCAGGCGGCGCCGGGGGAGGATGAGCCCGCTCATTCGGCCTTCTCCGGCGGCAGGCGGAACCAGCCGGTCAGCATCGCGCGGAGCTGGTTCACCGGCCCCGACAACAGCACCATGACGAAATGGACGAAGAAGAAGATCACCAGCAGCCCCGCGCCGATGAAATGGATCGAGCGCGCCGACTGGCGCCCGCCGAAGACGTCGATCAGCCACGGCCAGGCCGCGTTCATCCCCGGCGACATGGCGAGGCCGGTGAAGATCATCAGCGGCAAGAGGACGAAGATCACCCCGATATAGGCGAATTTCTGCAAGATACCGTAGCGCGCCGCCGCCTCTCCCCGCGGGAAGCGCAGCCGGGCATGGTTCTTTACGTCGCGCCAGATGTGCCGCGGCGCCCATTCGCGGCGGCGGATATGCAGGTCCTTCTTCAGATGCTCGCCGAACGCGGTCCACAGCATGAAGAGCGTCAGCCCGATCGCCAGCACCCAGGCGAAGAAGAGGTGCCAGCGCCGCCCGCTCGCCAGATCGTAGCTGGTCGGGATCGTCGCCCAGCCGGGAAAGGCCCAGGTCCGCTCGACCCCGTCGCGGTCGGTCCAGCGCCCGAGCACCCCTGTGGTCTCGATCCGCGTCGCCCCGATGCGGACGAAGCCGGTGTCGCGCGTCGAGCCGATGGCGAACCAGGCATGATCGGCATTCGCGCCATATTCGCCCCAATAGAGGCGCGGGTGCGCGTTGAAGATCATCAGCCCGCTCATCAGCAGGATCAGCAGCGTGACGGCGTTGACCCAGTGCCAGAGGCGCACCGGCAGGCGGTGGCGATAGATGCGCCGGGGCGGCGGAGGATCGGAAGCGTGTGCGGAAGGATCGTCAGGTCGGGACATGCCAATCCATTCTCACTACTGAAACCCCTCCCCTTCAGGGGAGGGGCAGCAAGACTTGCGGGCTTGCCCGCTAGTCGCAGCGGGGTGGGCCATAGAGCCTTGCGCAAGGCCGATGGCCCCACCCCAACCCCTCCCCTGAAGGGGAGGGGCTTAAGCCTACGCCGCCACCTCCGCCGCATATTCCTCGCGATAGCGGCTGCGCAGGCTCACCTTGTCGATCTTCTCGCTCCCCAGCTTGGGCAGCGCGTCGTTCGACATCCAGATCTGGCACGGCACCTTGTAGGGCGCGAGCCGCGCCTTCAGGAAATCGGTCAGCGCAGCGGCGTCGACCGCGCTTCCCGGTTTCATCCATACGACCGCGCCGACCACCTCGCCGAGCCGCTCGTCGGGCAGGCCGAACACCGCGCATTCATTGACCTCGGCATGTTCGTAGATCGCCGCCTCGACCTCCTGGCAGCTGATATTCTCGCCGCCGCGGATGATGATGTCCTTCTTGCGGTCGACGATGAACAGATAGCCGTCCTCGTCGAGATAGCCGAGGTCGCCGGTGCGGAAATAGCCATTGTCGAAAAAGGCCGCCTTCGTCGCCTCGGGATTGTTCCAATAGCCCTCGAAGTTGCAGATCGAGCGGATGCAGACCTCGCCGACGCCGCCCTGCGGCAGCGCGTTTCCGTCGTCGTCGAGGATCGCGAGATCGACGAGCGGCTTCGACGCCGGACCGGTCGACAGCGGCTTGGCGACGTAATTTTCGTTGATGATGCCGCATCCGACCGCATTGGTCTCGGTCAGGCCGTAGCCCAACAGCGGCTTGGCATCGCCCATCTCCTCGGCGAGGCGCTTCACATGCTCGGGCGGACGCGGCGCGCCGCCGCCGGCGTAGCTCCTGCATGTCGACAGATCGTAATTCTTGCGGTTGGGATGCGTCAGGATTTCATAGCTCATCAGCGGCACGCCGACGAAATAATTGACCTGCTCGTCCTGGATCAGCCGCATCGCCTCCTCGGCGTTCCACTTGGGCATCAGCACCAGCTTGCGCCCTAGCGCGAAGCTCTGCAGGAACACCGGGATTTCCGCCGTGACGTGGAACAGCGGGGTGCAGATCAGGGTCGCGGGCTGGATGTCCGACATCAGCCCGTCCTCGGTCAGCAGGTGGACGATGCTCGCCGTCTGCGTCACATAGTTGAAGATCGCCTGGACCACCGCCTGGTGCCGCGACCAGGCGCCCTTCGACTGGCCGGTCGAGCCCGAGGTGAAGAGGATGGTGGCGAGATCGTCGCCGGTCAGCTGCGGCAGCGCCGTCTCCGCGCTGCCGCCGGCGTCGGTGATCGGCGCGATCGCCGCGTCGATCGGCTGCGCGATGTCGAGCGTGACGACCCGCGCGCCATGCTGCACGCCCGGCTCGACCAGCCGTGCGGCGCGCTGCGGGTCGGCGATGACCAGCTTCGCCTCGCTGTCCTCGATCCCGGCGGCCAGTTCGGCGCCCTGCCACCAGCCGTTGAGCAGGGTCGCGCAGCCGCCGGCCATCAATATGCCGACATAGGCGACGGCCCAGGCGTTGGCGTTGCGCATCGCGATGCCGACGCGGTCGCCGCGCTGCACGCCATAGCCCTCGACCAGCCCCGCCGCGACCTTGCGCGCGGCGGCATAGACCTGCCTGAAGCTCAGCCGTTCGTCGCCCTCGACCAGGAAGGTCGCATCGCCATGCTGCGCAGCAAAATAGGCGACATAATCGACGAGATTCGACGGCGCGTTGGTGATGAACGGCAGTTCACGGCCGCCCCGTTCGATGGTTCCGACCTGGATCGGCCCGCCGGGCCCCGTGATCAGATTATAGGCGGCTTCCAGGCGCAGATCGAGCGCGGATGGCATGGGGCATCTCTCCTCTTGGTCTCGCTTGCCTTACCCCCTATGGGGAAGGCCTCTCCTGGGGAAGGACAGCGCGACTATATGTCTTTTTTTGCAACCTTAGCCGAAGCGACGCAATATGTGAACTTTACCGAGTTGATGGGAGAAAACAGCGAAGTCGCGTTCAGCGTCTTCGGCCTGCCGATCCGCTGGTATGCGCTCGCCTATCTCGCCGGCATCTTCCTCGGCTACTGGTATCTGCTGAGGCTGATCGCGCAGCCCGGCGCCCCGATGGCGCGGCGCCACGCCGACGACATGATCTTCTATGCGATGCTCGGCATCATCCTCGGCGGGCGGCTCGGCTATGTGCTCTTCTACGGCCTCGAACGCTATGCGAAGGAGCCGGTGGAGATCTTCAAGCTGTGGGACGGCGGCATGTCGCTGCACGGCGGCGTGATCGGCGTGCTGGTCGCCATCTGGTATGTGACGCGCAAGGAAAAGCTGAATTTCCTGCGCTTCTGCGACTATATCGCCTGCACCATCCCCTTCGGCCTCTTCCTCGGCCGCATGGCCAATTTCATCAACGGCGAGCTGTGGGGCCGGGTGACAAACGTATCCTGGGGCATCGTCTTCCCCGATCCGGCCGGCGACCTGCCCCGCCACCCGAGCCAGCTCTACGAAGCCGGCCTCGAAGGACTGCTGATGATGGCGGTCCTCGCCTGGCTCTTCTGGCGCACCGACGCGCGCTACAAGCCGGGCCTGCTCGTCGGCACCTCGTCGATCGTCTATGGCGTCAGCCGCTTCTTCGTCGAATATTTCCGCGAACCCGACGCGCAGCGCATGAATGTCGTCGAGGCGACCGGCCTGTCGATGGGCCAGTGGCTCACCGTGCCGATGATCCTGATCGGCCTGTGGCTCGTCGTCACCGCCAAGGGCCGCCGCCAGCGCGTCGAGCCCGTCGCGGGACCCGACAGCGTTGCCTGACGGCCCGCCCGCGCCCGCGGAGCTGATCAGGGCGTTGACGGCGGCGCGGGCGACGACCGTCGCCGACTATATGGCCGCCGCCAACGCCCATTATTATGCGACGCGCGACCCGCTCGGTGCGGCGGGCGACTTCACCACGGCGCCCGAGATCAGCCAGATGTTCGGCGAACTGGTCGGCATCTGGATCGCCGAGCTGTGGACGCGCGCGAACCACCCGCCCTTCCGCTATGTCGAGCTCGGGCCCGGGCGCGGCACGCTCGCCGCCGACGCGCTGCGCGCGATGGCGCGCTTCGGCGCCGCGCCGCTCGGCATCCACCTCGTCGAGACGAGCCCGACGCTGCGCGCCGCGCAGCTTGCGCGCCTGCCCGCCGCCGAACATCATGACGAAATCGACGGCCTGCCGGACGATGCCGCGCTGCTGATCGTCGCCAATGAGTTCTTCGACGCGCTGCCGATCCATCAATATGTGCGCACCGGTGAAGGCTGGCGCGAGCGCATGGTCGAGCGCCGCGACGGCGCCCTCATTGCCGTGCCCGGCGATGCGGATGCAGAGGAATCGGTGCCCGAAATGCTGCGCAGCAAAAGCGAGAGCACGATCGTCGAGACCGCACCCGCCTCCGCCGCGGTCGCGCAGCGCTGCGCCTTCCGCCTCGCGCGGCAGGGCGGCGCGATGTTGGCGATCGACTATGGCTATAGCGGCCCCGCGGCGGGCGACACGCTGCAGGCGATGAAGGCGCACAAATATGCCGATCCCTTCGCCGACCCCGGCGAGGCCGACCTGACCGCCCATGTCGATTTCACCGCCCTCGCCGCCGCGGCGCGTCCCGCCGGGGTCGCGGTCCACGGCCCGGCAATGCAGGGCGACTGGCTGCGACGGCTGGGCATCGACGCGCGGCTGAAGGCGCTGGCGGCCGCAGCGCCCAAGCGCGCCGATGAACTCAAGGGCCAGCGCGACCGCCTCGTCGAAGCCAGCCAGATGGGCGAATCGTTCAAGGTGATGGCCTTCACTGCCCCCGGCTGGCCGGTGCCCGCAGGATTTGCCGCATGACCGCGGTCGAGATCGCCTGCTCCGAAGATGCCGAGGCGCTGTCGGCCTTTGCCGAGCGCAGCTTCACCCATACCTTCGGCCATATCTACGACCCCGCCGACCTCGCTGCCTTCCTCGCCAACTGGAACCCGCCCGAGCGCATCCGCGAGCAGATCGCCGATCCCGGCTGGGCGATCGCGCTGGTGCGCGGCGAAGGCGGCAGGGTCCTCGGCTTCGTCAAGCTCGGCCCGATCGACTTCGACCTGCCCGAGGGCCAACCGGCGGAGGACGCCACCGAACTGCATCAGCTCTATGTCGATCAGGACGCGAAAGGCAGCGGCGTCGCTGCCGCGCTGATGGACTGGGGCATCGGCTGGGCGCGCGAACGTGCCGGCACCCTCTATCTGTCGGTCTTTACCGAAAACCATCGTGCGCAGGCATTTTACCGCCGCTACGGCTTCGTCGACGTCGGCCGCAACGCCTTTCGTGTCGGCAACCATATCGACGAGGACCGCATCTGGAGGCTCGACCTGTGAACCCGCCCTTCACCGTCGCCGGGCCGCTCACCTGTGCTCCGCACGGCTTTTTCGGGCGCAGGGGCGGCGTCTCGACCGGCGACCTCGCCTCGCTCAACTGCGGCCTCGGGTCGGACGACGATCCGGCGCTGATCGCCGAGAACCGCCGCCGCGTCGCCGATACGCTGATGCCCGGCACGCCGATCGCGGGCCTCTATCAGGTGCATGGCGACCGCTGCGTCGTCATCGACGAAACCAGCGACCTGTCCGACCGCCCCCAGGCCGACGCGCTCGTCACCCGCACGCCGGGCATATTGCTCGGCATATTGACCGCCGATTGCGCGCCCCTGCTCTTCGCCGATCCGGAAGCGGGCGTGGTCGGCGCGGCGCATGCGGGATGGAAAGGCGCGATCCTCGGCGTGACCGACCGCACGATCGCGGCGATGGAAAGCCTCGGCGCGACCCGTCACAATATCGCCGCCGCGATCGGCCCGTGCATCGGCCGCGCCTCTTATGAAGTCGACGCGGGCTTCGTCGAGCGCTTCACCTTCGACCATCCGTCGAACGAGCGCTTCTTCGCCGCGGGCAGGCCGGGACATGCGATGTTCGACCTCGCCGCCTATGTCGCCGCGCGGCTCGCCGAGGAGGGCATCACGCGAATTGCCATCACCGGGCGCGACACCTATGCCGAGGAAGCGGACTATTTCAGCTATCGCCGGGCGTGCCACCGCAGCGAAAACAGCTATGGCCGCCAATTGTCGGTGATCGGGCTCGCGTGAGGCCGAACGAGGGGGACGGATGAACAACACGCGCCTGTTCGGGCTGGTCGGCGGTCTCCTGACCTTCACCATCATGCTGATCCTGCCCGCCCCCGAAGGCATGGAACTCACCGCATGGCGCGTCGCGGCGATGACGATATTGATGGCGATCTGGTGGATGACCGAAGCGATGCCGCTGACCGTCACCGCGCTCCTGCCCTTCCTGCTCGTCCCGACCTTCGGGGTGATGGACGCCGAAGCCATCGCCAGCGAATATTATTCGCCGATCCTGTTCCTGATCCTGGGCGGCGCCTTTCTGGCGCTGACGATAGAGCGCGTCGGCCTCCACAGGCGCGTTGCGCTGTTCCTGCTGAAACTCGCGCCGCCGACCGCGACCGGCCTGCTCTTCGCCTTCATGGCGGCGACGGCGGCGATCGGCCTGCTCGTGTCCAACACCTCGACCGCGTTGATCATGATCCCGATCGCCCTCGCGGTGATCCGCGCGGCGGGTATCGCGGAGGGCGAGACCGAGGGCTTCGCCGGCGCGGTGATCATGGGGACCGCCTTCGGGGCGACGATCAGCGGCTTCGGAACACTGGTCGCGACGCCGACCAACGCGATCGCCGCCGGGCTGATCGAAAAGTCGCTGGGGGTGCATATCTCCTTCCTCGACTGGCTGATGTTCGGCCTGCCGGTGGTGATCATCAGCGTCCCCATCGCGACCTTCGTCCTCGCGCGCGTCCAGAAGCTGAAGGACCATCCCTTCGACGCTGCGGCAGCCACCGCCGCGCTGGGCGAACAAATGGCATGGAGCCGCGCCGAACGCCGGGTCGTGCCGATCGTGCTGCTCGTCATCACAGCCTGGATCACGCAGCGGTGGCTGGCACAATTTTTTCCGGAGAAGGCGCTGACCGACGGCACCATCGCCGTGGCGGGCAGCCTGCTGCTGTTCGTCATCCCCGACGGCACCGGCCGCCCGCTGCTCGTCTGGAAGGAAGCGAACAAGGCGCCCTGGGGGGTCATCATGCTGTTCGGCGGCGGCCTCGCGCTCGCCGCGGCGATGAGCGCGAGCGGCCTCGCGACCTGGCTCGGGACCGTGCTCGCCCCGCTCGGCGCGATGCCGATGATCGTGCTGGCGCTGATCATCGTCGGGCTGACCATCCTCGTCACCGAATTCGCTAGCAATGTCGCGACCGCGAGCGGCATCATGCCCGTGCTGACCGCGCTGATCGCGGCGACCGGCGCCGACCCGATCCTGCTCGCGCTGCCCGTCGCGATGGCGGCAAGCTGGGGCTTCATGCTGCCGTCCGGCACCGGCCCCAATGCGCTCGCCTGGTCGACGGGCCATATCGCGCTACCGCGCATGCTGAAGGCCGGGCTGGCGCTCGACATCATCGGCGCGCCGCTGCTGATCGGGGTCATCTGGATGATCGCGACGCTGACCTGACCTCGCCGATCCGGTTTCAATCGAAACCATTGCTGCTATAGACGGGTTTCGGATCGAAGGAGCATCTCATGGCCCTGCGCGGCAAACCCAAGGCGGACGTCAAGACAATCGGCGGGCGGGAGCTGAACCCCGCGACGCTGATGATGGGCCACGGCTATGACCCGGTGCTGTCCGAAGGCTCGCTCAAGCCGCCGATCTTCCTGACCTCGACCTTCGCCTTCGAAAGCGCCGCCGCGGGCAAGCGCTTCTTCGAGCATATCACCGGCAAAAGGCAGGGGCCGGCCGACGGCCTCGTCTATTCGCGCTTCAACGGGCCGAATCAGGAAATCCTCGAAGACCGGCTCGCGGTCTGGGACGGCGCCGACGACAGCCTCGTCTTCTCCAGCGGCATGTCGGCGATCGCGACACTGCTGCTGGCGCTGTGCAACCAGAATGACGTGATCGTCCATTCGGGGCCGCTCTACGCCGCGACCGAGACGCTGATCGCGCGCATATTGTCGCGCTTCGGGGTCAGCTTCCTCGACTTCCCCGCGGGCGCGACGCGCGAGGAACTCGACGACATTCTCGACCGCGCGAGGGCGCTGGCGGACGAAAAGGGCGGCAAGGTCGCGCTCGTCTATCTCGAAAGCCCGGCCAATCCGACCAACGCGCTCGTCGATGTCGAAGCTGTGCGCGCCGCGCGCGACGCCGCCTTCCTCGGCGAGCAGCAGCCCGCCATCGCGATCGACAACACCTTCCTCGGACCGCTGTGGCAGCAGCCGCTGAAGCAGGGCGCCGAACTCGTCGTCTACAGCCTCACCAAATATGCCGGCGGCCATTCGGACCTCGTCGCGGGCGGCGTATCGGGCGACCAGAGGCTGATCGACGCGATCCGCCCGATGCGCAACACCATCGGCACCATCTGCGACCCCAACACCGCGTGGATGCTGCTGCGCAGCCTCGAAACGCTCGAACTGCGCATGAGCCGCGCGGGCGAGAATGCGCTGAAGGTCTGCACATATCTCCGCGATCATCCGAAGGTCGAGGGGCTGGGCTATCTCGGCTTCATCGCCGACGCGCGGCAGAAGGACATCTACGACCGCCACTGCAGCGGCGCGGGATCGACCTTCTCGCTGTTCATCAAGGGCGGCGAGGCCGAGAGCTTCCGCTTCCTCGACGCGCTGAAGATCGCCAAGCTCGCGGTCAGCCTCGGCGGCACAGAGACGCTGGCAAGCCATCCGGCGGCGATGACCCACCTGTCGGTCCCCGACGAGCGCAAGGCGGCGCTCGGCATCACCGACAATCTGGTGCGCGTGTCGATCGGCATCGAGGACGCCGACGACCTGATCGCCGACTTCGCGCAGGCGCTGGAGACGGTTTGACAGATTCCCCTCCCGCTTGCGGGAGGGGCTAGGGGAGGGCCTGTCAGATGAACAGGCACCGGAGGGAAACATCCCCTCCCCCGACCCCTCCCGCAAGCGGGAGGGGAGAATGGGCACTACTACTTCCCCCGCCAGTCCACCACCGTCCACCCCATCCGCGGCGCGAGCCTCCGCAGACCCCGCGACGGCGTCGTCGCGACCGCCTCGTCGGCGAAATGCAGCATCGGATGGTCGGAGACATGGTCCGAATAGGCGCGGATATGCGCCGCGTCCCGCGTGATCTCGTTCGCCGCCAGCCATTCGCCGATGCGCGCGAACTTGGCCTCGCCATAGCAATTGTCGCCCGACAGGCGCGCATGGACATGGTCGGCACCGTCGGGCTCGTCGAGCCGCGTCGCCAGCACATCCTCGATCCCCAGCCGCCGCGCGATCGCATCGACATAGAGGTGGAAGGACGCCGTCGCGAGCAGCACACGATAGCCCGCCGCCCGGTCCGCTTCCAGCTGCTCCAGCGCCGCCGCGTGCAATCCGCGCGCGACCACCTTGTCGGCATAGCTTTCGGCGAGCGGCGCGATCTCGTCGCGGCGGAAGCGCGGTCCGACGAGCAGCCGCAGGTTGATCGCCTTCAGCCGCGACCGGTCGATCAGCCGCAGCATATAGGCGAGCCCCGCCAGCGCGACGAGCGGCAGCAGCAGCAGCCGCCATTGCTGGCGCCGCCGCGCGACATGGATCAGGAAGCCGCTGTAGGTACCCGCGCGCGTGATCGTGCGGTCCATGTCGTACATGGCGACGCGGTGCGCATAATCCGCGGGTGCGACGGTGACCAGTTCCTCGTCCATCGGAACCCTTTAGGTCGGGACGGCGTAACCGCCAAGCACCGCGAGCCTTTTCAAGGGATTCGCTTGCCGTCATTCGGCAAATAAGACAGGGTTATCGGCGATGGTGGCGAGGGCGGATTTCGAACAGGCGGAGGGCCAGGGCGGCGCCGACGTGCGCTTCACCGGCCGGCTGACGCTCGCGCGGCTGGGTGATCTGCCCGCGCGGCTCGACGCGATCGGCCCGATCGCTTCGCTCGACCTGTCGGGCATCGAGCGCATCGACACCGTCGGCGCGTGGATCGTCACCCGCACCGCCCGCGACCATGGCGCAGCCGTCACCGGCGCCAGCGCGGAGGCGCAGCGGCTGCTCGACGCGCTCGCCAGCGACAAGAGCGAGTATCGCGTCCACCGCGACCGCCGTTCCGTGCTGCACCGCATGCTCGAACAGGTGGGCGAGGCGAGCGTCTCGGTCTGGCGCGAGCTGATCGGCATCGTCGGCTTCTTCGGCGCGATGATCATCGCGCTGTTCGTCCAGATCCGCGCGCGGCGCCGCATCCGCTGGAACGCGATCGTCATGCGATTCCAGGCGGTCGGGGTCGATGCGCTGCCGATCATCGGGCTGATGAGCTTCCTGATCGGCATCGTCATCGCGCAGCAGGGCGCCGTGCAGCTTCGGCAGTTCGGGCTGGAAGTGTTCACGATCAACCTCGTCGGCCGCGCCTCGATCCGCGAGCTCGGCCTGCTGATGACCGCGATCATGGTCGCAGGCCGCTCGGGCAGCGCCTTCGCGGCGCAGATCGGCACGATGAAGCTGACCGAAGAGGTCGATGCGATGCGCACGATCGGCGTGTCGCCGATGGAGGCGATCGTGCTGCCGCGCGTTGCCGCCTCGACGATCACCATGCCGCTGCTCGGCTTCTATGCCAGCATCTGCGCGATCATCGGCGGCGGCGCCTTCTGCTGGGCCGGGCTCGATATTCCGCCGACCACCTATATCCAGCGGCTGCGCGAGATCATCCCGATGACCGATTTCTGGATCATGCTGATCAAGGCGCCGGTGTTCGGCATATTGATCGGCGTCACCGGCTGCTACGAGGGCATGCAGGTGCGCCAGAATGCCGAGGAGGTCGGCCGCCGCACGACGTCCGCGGTCGTCGCCGCCATCTTCCTCGTCATCGTCCTCGACGCCTTTTTCGCGGTCTTCTTCTCGTCGATCGGATGGAATTGATGGCGGACGAAGAAGAGCAGCAGGCGATCGCCGAGGAACTGGCCGCCGCCGACGCGGTGCGGCCCGAGACGTTCGACGTCGCGATCCGCATCCGCGGGCTGCGCAACCAGTTCGGCGATGCGGTGATCCACGACGGCCTCGACCTCGACGTGCGCTCGGGCGAGATACTCGGCGTCGTCGGCGGATCGGGAACCGGCAAGTCGGTGCTGATGCGATCGATCGTCGGCCTCCAAACGCCGGCGGCGGGTGAGATCGAGGTCTATGGCAAGTCGCTTGGCGAGATCGCCGACGAAGAGGAATCGCGCGACCTGCGGCGCCGCTGGGGCGTGATGTTCCAGGGCGGCGCGCTCTTCTCGACGCTGAGCGTCGCGGAGAATATCCAGGTCCCCTTGCGCGAATATTATCCGCGCATGGACCAGAAATTGCTCGACGAGATCGCCGCCTACAAGGTGCAGATGGTCGGCCTGCCCCCCGACGCCGGGCCCAAATATCCCGCCGAGCTGTCGGGCGGCATGGTCAAGCGCGCCGGTCTCGCACGCAGCCTTGCGCTCGACCCCGCCCTGCTCTTCCTCGACGAGCCGACCGCCGGCCTCGACCCGATCGGCGCCGCCAAGTTCGACGAGCTGCTCCGCGGCCTCGCCGACACCATGGGCCTGACCGTCTTCCTGATCACCCACGACCTCGACACGCTCTATGCGACCTGCGACCGCGTCGCGGTGCTCGCCGAGAAGAAGGTGATCGCGGTCGGCACCATTCCGGAACTGCTTGCCACCGAGCATCCGTGGATACAGGATTATTTCAACGGACCCCGCGGCCGCGCCGCGGCGGGCGGGAACCAAACCGCAGGGCGGCGATAGGAACGTCTATGGAAACGCGCTCGAACAATGTGCTGGTCGGGGCCTTCGTGCTCCTCTTCACCGCCGCGCTCGCCTTTTTCGTCGTCTGGCTGGCGAACAGCAGCGGCGGCGAAAAGCGCGAGTACGACATTTATTTCAAGCAGTCGGTCGACGGCCTGAACAAGGGCGCGCAGGTGCAATATTCGGGCGTGCCGGTCGGCCAGGTGCGCCAGATCGCGCTGCTCCCCGACGATCCCGAATTCGTGCGCGTGCGGATCGAGGTCAATGAAGGCGTGCCGATCCTGCAAGGCACCACCGCCGCGCTGGAAGGCGTCGGCTTCACCGGCGTGTCGCAGATCTCGCTCGGCGGCGGGGTCAAGGGCGCGCCGCCGATCACCGACAAGGGCCCCGACGGCAAGCCGGTGATCCCCAACCGCGTCGGCGGCCTCGGCGAACTGCTCAACACCGCGCCGCAGCTCCTGCAGCGCCTCTCGACGCTGACCGAACGCCTCGCCGAACTCGCCGACGACGAGAATCAGGCCAGCATTCGCGGCATCCTCAACAATGTCGAGGCGTCGACGGCGATCCTCGCGCGCAACGGCCCCGCGCTCGAGGCGGCGCTCGCCGACACGCGCATCGCGATCCAGCAGACCGGCCTCGCCGCCGAGCAGATCGGCAATCTCGCCGCCGCGACGCAGGGCACGGTCGATCGCAACATCGACCCGGCGATGAAAAACCTGCGCGACACGCTGGCCTCCGCCAACGAGTCGATGAAAACGCTCGAAAGCGCGATCGCCGATGCGCGGCCCGGGCTCAAGACCTTCAGCGAGACGACGATCCCGGAAGCAAATGCGCTGATCCGCGACCTGCGCCGCACCTCGGCCTCGCTGTCCAGCCTGACCGACAAGCTCGACCAGCAGGGCGCCGGCGCCGTCATCGGTGGCAGCAAGCTGCCCGACTACAAGAAATGAGGATGATGTTCATGAATCGCCGCTCCCTGCGCACTTCGGCGCTTCTCCTCCTGACTGCCCTCTCGCTTTCGGCCTGCGTCAGCTTCGGCGGCAAGCCGCCGCCCTTCCTGCTGACGCTCGATCCCGACGCTGCGCCCCCGGCGGGCGAAGCGCGCACCGCGTCGGAGGCGCAGGCGCTGACCATCCTGATCCCCACCGCGCCGCAGAAGCTGCGCACGACGCGCATCCCGGTGCAGCAGGACGGGGCGAGCGTCGCCTATGTCAAGGATGCGCAATGGGTCGAGGCGCCGCAGCGCCTGTTCCAGCGGCTGGTCTCCGAGACCGTCGCCGCGCGGACCAACCGCGTCATCCTCGACGAGGGGCAGTATCTGACCGCGCCGGGCGAGCAGCTCGCGGGGCAGCTGATGGAATTCGGCGTCGATGCGCGCACGAACGAGGCGGTCGTCGTCTATCAGGCGATGCTGGTATCGGCCGCGGGCAAGAGCATCACCCAGCGCCGCTTCGAGGCCCGCGAACGGCTGGGCACGATCGAAGCGAAGCCGGTCGGAGAGGCGCTGACGCGCGCCGCGAACCGAGTCGCGGCCGACGTGTCGGGCTGGCTCGCAGGCTGACGCCTCCGGGGACGCGACGTTTCCGGACCACTATACTTTTGCTCCTTTTCGGGACGCGCGCCCGTTGCCCCTTCCCCGGCCTGTCGGGTTAATTTACAGTTTACCATAAGCCCGGCGTATCGAATCCCCGATTTGCGCCGCTGGCACGGCTTTTGCTGGACAAATGGTGATGCTGAAAAAGATCGGGCGCCTGTTCGTCATCAAGACCCGCTTCGAGGCGTGCCTCATCATCTATGCGCTCGCCGTGGGGGCGATGGCGCGCGGCATGGCCTATCTCGACCAATATCCGGGGGTGGGCGGCAAGCTGCTGCTCGTCGCGTGCAGCGGCGCGGTCTTCCTCGCGGGCGCCAAGATCTTCGACTGCCTGCGTTACGAACAGGCCGAGCAGGCGGCCGCCAATCCGCCGGGCTGACGCCGAGCGGACTTTCGCGCGTCACCGAAACATGCCAAAGCCCGCGCTATGAGCAGGATCAGCGGCCGCCCCGCCCTCAGCATGCAGCATCTATACGGGCAGGGCCTGCGCGTCGCGCGCTGGCGCGAAGGGGCGCCGGGGACGCCGCTCCTTTTCCTCAACGGCATCGGCGCCGACATCGGCGCGGCGGCGCCGCTGCTGGCGCAGATCGACGGCCGCGAGGTGTGGACGCTCGACATGCCGGGCGTCGGCGGGTCGCCCGACGCGATCCTGCCCTATGCCGCGCCGACGATGGCGGCGATGGTGATGGAGATCGCCGAGCGCTTCGGCCAAGCGACGCTCGACGTCGCGGGATTCAGCTGGGGCGGCGCGATGGCGCAGCAGGTCGCGGTGCAATTCCCGAGCCGCGTGCGCCGGCTGGTGCTGATGGCGACGACGCCGACGGTGACCGCGCCGGGGATCGGCTGGGCGGCGCTGCTCGACGACGACATGCTGGCGAGCGGGCTCAAGCTGCCGACCGCGACGCCGCTCGGCCTCGCCTATCAGACGATGGCGATGGCGGGCTGGACGAGCGCGGCGATGCTGCCCAATCTGAAGCATATTCCGACGCTGATCCTGATGGGCGAGCGCGACGGCGTCGTCCCGGCGTGCCACGGACAGGCGATCGCCGACCTGATCGACGGCGCGCTGTTCGAGACGGTGCCGGGATCGCACCTCTTCCCCTTCACCCATGCGGCGAAGGTCGCGGCGCGGATCAGCGCGTTTCTGGATCGGCCGGCGGCGGAGCGGCAAGCCGCCGCTTGAAGAAATCGGCGATCGCCCCGGCGGTCGCGTCGGGCGCTTCCTCCATCGGCAGATGGCCGATGCCGTCGAGCAGCACCACCTCCGATCCCGCAATGCGTTCGTTGAACGTCTGCGCGGCCGTCGCATTGATCAGCCGGTCCTGCCTGCCGAACAGGATCAGCGTCGGGGCCTTGATTGCCCCGATGCGGTCGGCCATCGCCGGTTCGCGGTCGATCGTGGCGCGCAGCGACGTCGCTTCGCGGTTGCCGGGGAAGCGCAGCAGCTCCCAATAACGGTCGATCATCGCCTCATCGACGATGTCCTGCTTCGATACCGAACCGCGAAGCGAGCGTTCGACCAGCGCGCGTGGCGTGATCTGCCCGGCGAGCCAGCGCCCGCTGCGATATTGCAGGATACGGAAACCGATGTTCGACGGCGGGCGCTTCTCACCCGCGCGCAGCGGCATGCCCGCCGCGTCGAGCAGGATCAGCGCATCGACGCGCTCGGGATGATCGATCGCATAGCGCCACGACACCCAGCCGCCCATCGAATTGCCGCCGAGAATGAAATGATCGAGCCCGAGCCGCGCCGCGACGACATCGACCGCGGCCATCATGCCCTGCGCCGAATAATCCTTGTCGGGCGTGCCGCCGGTCAGTCCGTGGCCCGGCAGGTCGAGCGTGACGACGCGATAATCGGCGCCGAGCCGCTTCACCAGCGGTTCCCAGGTGTGAAGGCTGGCGTTCGATCCATGGAGCAGGATCAGCGCCGGACCGTCGCGCCGCCCCTGATCGCGGTAATGGATGCGCTGCCCCGCCGGCCCTGCCGCGAAGGCCGCGTCCGCGCCGCCATATTTGGCGATCATCTCGTCGCGGTCGGTGTCGGGCGTGCGGAGCAGCAGGAAGCCGGCGACGATCGCCAGCAGCGCGAGCAGCGGAATCAGCACCCGCTTGCGCCGCAGCAGCGGACGCCGCGGCGGCGGCGCCTCCATATCCTCATCGTCGATCATTTCGCCTCCCCAGACCCGGGCGCGAACCTAGCGCCCGGGGGAGAGACGTCAACCGACGCGCTTGACCGCCCCCTTGTGCGCCCCGACCTTGCCGCCGCGCGGGCGGAAGCGGCGCTTGCGCTGCGGCTGGCCGTCGGGCCCCGCATTGTCGCGGCGCGGGCCGCGGTCATTGCGCGGTTGACCGCCATCGCGCTGGCGCAGCGCATCCTCGCGCTGGCGCTGCGGATCGCGGCCCTTGCCGCCCGTGTTGCGCGGCGCTGCCGCCGGCTTGGGCAGGTTGCGGACCATCTCGTTGAAGCCGTCGGGCAGCTTCGCGGGCTCGGCGCGGGTGCGCGTCACGCGCTCGATG
>CALMYE010000073.1 GCA_937873425.1 uncultured Sphingopyxis sp.
TCGTCGCGGTGCGGCCGACGGGGGAGAAGATGACCGCCTCGATCGTCGGCCCGGTATGCGAAACCGGGGACACCTTCGCGCGCGACCGCGAGATCGACGTGGTGCAATCGGGCGACCTTGCGGTGTTCCGCACCGCGGGCGCCTATGGTGCGACGATGGCCTCGACCTACAACAGCCGCAGCCTGGTGCCCGAGGTGCTGGTGGACGGCGACCGCTATATCACCGTCGCCGACCGCATCGCGGCGGGCACGATCATGGCGGCGGAGCGGGTGCCCGACTGGATCGACTGACGGCGTGAAAACCCCTCCCCTTTAGGGGAGGGGCTTGCTATAGGTCTCTCATGCACCAACTCCCGATCTTCCTGAACCTCGCCGGCCGCACCGTGGTCGTGATCGGCAAGGGGGAGGCCGCCGAAGCCAAGGCCCGCCTCGTCACGCGCGCCGGAGGGCGAGTCGTGCCGGCGTGGGAACCCGACGCGACGCTCGCCTTCGTCGCGCTCGACGACGAGGACGAAGCGCGCGCTACTGCCGAAACCCTCCGCGCCCACGGCCTGCTGGTCAATGTCGTCGACCGGCCCGACATCGGCGATTTCACCATGCCCGCGATCGTCGACCGCGCGCCGGTCACCATCGCCATCGGCACCGGCGGCGCCTCGGCGGGGTTGGCGAAAGCGGTGCGCCAGCGGATCGAGGCGCTGCTGCCCGCGCGGCTCGGCCTGCTCGCCTCGGCGCTCCACGCCGCGCGCGATGCGATGAAGGCGCGCTGGCCCGCCGCCGCTGACCGCCGCCGCGCGATCGACGCCGCGCTGGCGAGCGGCGGCGTGCTCGACCCGCTGGATGGCGATGCAGCAGGCCGGGTCGATGCGTGGCTGGCCTCCACCGATGGCGCATCTTCGGCGTCGCGCCTCGAAACGATCCGCCTGACCAGCGATGACCCCGACGACCTCACCTTGCGCGCCGCGCGCCTGCTGGGGGAGGCCGATCATATCTTCCATACTGCGAGCGTCCCCGCCGCCATCCTCGACCGCGCGCGCGGGGATGCGGTGCGGCGCGTCGCTGAAGCGCCCCCGGCCGAGGTGCCGTCAGGCCTCAGCCTGTGGGTTGAGATTTGATCGAATGGCGGGAAGCGGTCGGCTGTGGCCGTCTTTACTCCCCTCCCTTCTAGGGAGGGGCCGGGGGTGGGTAGCCGCCGGAGGCGGCGTTCTTTTCTTTCGGCTCGCTTCGCTCGCACCCACCCCTAACCCCTCCCTGAAAGGGAGGGGAATGGCTGAAATACCACCCCAAAGCGGGCTTTCGGCCTAAGGCGCGATAGCCAGCCCGTCGCCATTCTTCCCCGCCGCGATCCGGCGCAGCACCTCGCCGCTGGCGACGTCGATTTCCACCACCTTGTCGTGCCCCGTCTCGGCGGCATAGAGGCGCTTCGAATCCGCGCTGAACAGCAAGGTCACCTGCCCCTTCGTCTGCTCGCCCGACACCGCGATCGTCCGCACCTGCGCGCGCGTCTCGGCGTCGAACAGGCTGACCGTGCCTGCCGCGATATTGCTCGTCGCGATCAGCCGACCGTCGGGGCTCGCCAGCACGCGGATCGCGACCGGATCGACTGGCCGCTCGGCGATCCTCTCGTCCGTCGCGACGTCCCAGACCGACACCCGCGGCGCCGACAGGTCGCCGACCCACAGCTCGCGCCCGCCTTTTGCCAGCGCCAGCCCCTCGGGCCGTCCGCCGACTTCGATGTCGCGCAGCTTCGTGCCCGCGTCGAGGTCGAGCACACTTACCGTCCCCGACCCGATATTGGCGGTATAAGCGGTGCGGTTGTCGGGCGCGACGACGATCATGTGCGTGCCCTCCTGATCGGTCGCGATCGAGGTGACATTGCCGTCGGGCGCGACCACCGCGACCGACTTGCTGCCCTCCGCCGTCGCGACCAGCCGCCCGTCGGACAGCCAGACCAGCCCGTGCGGTCGCGCGTTCGGGCTGATGTCGATGGTCCGGACCTTCGTGCGGCCAGCGATGTCGAACACATCGATGCTCGTCCCGCCATAGGCGACCACCGCCGCCTGCATCCCGTCGGGCGATATGGCGATTTCGTGCGGCATCCGCCCGGTCGGCAGCCGCGCCAGTTCCTCGCCCGACGACAGCGCGATCAGGCTCAGCGTATCCTCGCCCTTGTTGCCGACGAGCAAAGTCTGGGCGGACGCGGGCGTCGCGGCCAGCAGCAGGGCGGACAAGATGGCGGCGGCGCGGCGCATGGCGGTTCTCCCTTTGGCTCTCGCGCCCATCCTATGCCGCGGGCGCGCATCGGCAAGCCGCCTTCGACGAACGGCGGAAAAGTGGGGAGGGGGGCGACATTAAGATAAGTTAACTGGCGATGCGCGTGGGCGCTTTGCATCCTCCTCCCGCGGCCGGTTCCGGCCATCATCAGGGAGGGAAAGATGCAATTGCCAACCATCGACATCGACGCGATCCCCTTGCTCGACACCGCGGTCGGGCTGTTCGGCTCGCTCGCCGCGCCGACCGCCTCGTCGGGGCCGTCGATCTTCGAGATTTCGGTCACCGTCGTGCTGATCATCTACGACTGACCGAAGGCGTGACGCCGCACCGGTCGCGCCACGACCATTATCCGCGCACCGATTCCGCGCGCGTCCGCTCCCTGCGCGAAGCCGCGACCGGACTTGCCGGGGCGTGGCGCGACCGGGATGCGGCGCTGGGCGGCCTGACCGCTGCGCTCGACGCGGCGGCGGCGCTCACTCCCGATAAAGCGGTCGGGCATCTGCTGCCCTGGCTTGCCGATACGGGCTGGCTGCACAGTCGGCTGCGCGAAGCCGCCGCGCTGCTCGCCGCCGACGATTTCGCGCGCCCGCCGCTACGTATCGTCGGCGGGGGCGGCGGACCCGGCGGGCTGATCCTCGCCGAATCCGGCGCCGTCCGCCTGTCGCTGCAACTGCTGCCGTTCGAAGCCCCCGCTGCGTCCGGAACCGCGCTGTTCGTCCCCGGCCGCGCCGCGATCCGCGTGCTCGCGGCTGGCGGCGCGCGCATCGCTTTCCACCACGCCCCGCTCTCCGCGGCCGAGGAGGCGGGCGCCTTCACTGCCGCCGGCGCCGCGCCATGCCGCAGCGATCCGCCGCGCCCGCTCGCGGCGGGCGAACTGATTTGCCTCGACACCGCGCGCACCAGCTTCACCATAGCGGACGCGTCGGGCGACGTGCTGCTGCTCGAGCTCGCCGTGCAGCCGCCGTCGCCGCTGCCGATGCGCGCCTACGACATTGCAAGCGGGCGCCTTGCCCATGTTTCGGCCTCGCGCCGCGACAGCAGCTTTCGCCAGATGGCGCTCGCGCTGCTCCGCATATTCGGCCGCCGCGACGCCGCGCCCTTGTTCGCCGAAGCGGCGCGCACCGAGGATTTCGCCGCGCGCTGGACGGCGATGCGCGATCTGGTCGCGCTGGATGCGACCGCCGCGCACCCGCTTCTGGCACAGATGGCGGCGCACGATCCGCACCCCGAAGTCCGCCGCGCCGCTGCCGCGACGCTCGCGCTTTATTCAACCCCTCCTCTTCAGAGGAGGGGCAGCGAGACTTACGCGCTTGCGCGTTAGTCGCAGCGGGGTGGTGTTCCTTCACCGGCGTCCACCACCCCAACCCCTCCTCTGAAGAGGAGGGGCTTATAGGAGGTTACCGTGCCCCGCCTGATCGACCCGCCCGCCGGCCCAGAATATGACCTCGAAGAAGTCGCCGCCCTCCTCGACGAGCATGGCGTCGATCTGACCGACGAAGACAACCTCGCCCGCTGCGCCGGTCTCCTCGCCGGCCTCGCGCGCAACCGAAGTTTCCTCGCAAACCGCGTGATCGCCGAACTCAAGGCGAGCTTCGCCGGCCAGCTCGAACTCAGCCGCTATTCGGCGCAGGTTTTCCTGCTCCATCGCGGGCGGCGCGGCTGGTTCCTGCGCGCCAATCTCTGGCCCGCGGCAACCGACGCCGTCCATGCGGCGAGCGGCGCGGCGGCCTTCGCCTATGGCCTGCCGCACGACCATAATTTTCACTTCCTGACCGCCGGCTATTGGGGGCCGGGCTATGTCAGCGACTATTACGACTATGACGCGGAAGCGGTCGATGGCCGCCTCGGCGAACCGCTGAACCTCTGCTTCGTCGAGCGGAGCCGGCTCGCCGAGGGCCGCATGATGCTCTATCGCGCGCACCGCGACATCCACAGCCAGCTGCCGCCCGAGCGCCTGTCGGTCAGCCTCAACATCATGGACGAGGGCGAGCATATCCCTTGGCGCGACCAATATATCGTCGATCTGGAAGCCGGGACGATCGCGCGCCGCCCGACGCTGACGCAGGCGGAGATGCTGCTGCGCTGCGCCGTCCACCTGACCGAAGAAGGCCGCGACGTCGCCGACCATTTCGCCCGCGCCCATCCGGTCCCCCGCGTCCGCGCCAACGCCATCGCCGCGCTCGCCGCGGTGGAGGAGGGGAGGGCGCGCGAGGCGGCGCTCGAACGCGGCCTCGCCGATCCCGACCCCCGCGTCCGCGACGATTGCGAACGCTGGCTCGCCGCCGCGACCTGAGTTTTCCCCGATCTTCCATCTTGTTAATCGCGCGGCCCCGCGCATATGAAAGGGGAGGGGCGTGCGCGCAGGGCGCAGCGTCCGGGGGGAGTGCCGACCGACCGCCATGCAACCGCCGTCCTTTTGGCCGACGCCGCCGATCCTGTCGGGGCCGTGGCACGAGCTCGATCCCGGCCTGACCGCCGAACTGCGGCAATTGCTGGTTTCGTCGCAGATCCGTTGCTTCCCGCTCGTCAACGCGGGCAGCATGGCCGCCTATCGCGTGCGGCCGCTGCCTTTCTGGCGCGACTGGATGTGGATCGACGCGCTGGTCGAAACGCGCACCGGCCCCGCGACCGCCGCCTTCCTCTATGGTCCGCACGGCGCGCATGCGATCGAGGGCGGATCGGCGCTGGTCCACGACATCAACGACAGCGGCATCCTCGACCTGTCGACGCCCGACCTCGCCTGCGACTATCTCCGCTTCTTCTGCAGCGCGGTGCGCGCCGAC
The DNA here is from genome assembly GCA_937873425.1 of uncultured Sphingopyxis sp. Taxonomy (GTDB): domain Bacteria; phylum Pseudomonadota; class Alphaproteobacteria; order Sphingomonadales; family Sphingomonadaceae; genus Sphingopyxis. The sequence continues at coordinate 5,054 of CALMYE010000073.1, forward strand.
GAGGGACCCTTCTATCTCCTCGAATCGCCCGAACGCTTCGCCGAGCTGACCGGTGACGCGCTGCCCGATAGGCTCGCCGGCTATGCGCGGCCGGTGCTGCCGCGCCGCGCGCCGGAGGGGTGGCGGCCCGAGGCGGTCGTGCATTACGGCACGACATTGTTCCGCGCGCATTTCTCGATGACCGAAGACGGGCTGGTCGAAATGACCCACGACACGGTGCTACACACCGACCTGCCCCCCGTCCCCATCGCGTTCGACGGGCTGGTCGCGCGTCCGTCCGGTCCCGGAGGTTTGCTGTGAGCCACGCATCCGACCAGTTCGGCGCCCAGTCGCCCGCGACGCTGCGCCTTCCCGAAACGATCGAGGGCGAGGGGCTGCTCGTCGGCTGGTCGCTCGAAACGCGCCATGTCCAGCGCCCGATGGGGTTCAGCTTCGGCGCCGCGCCCGCCGCGCCGCGCGACGCCGCGCCGATCCTGCTGGAGGGCGAGGGGCATCTGATCACCATCGCGCCGACCGGCGCGGGCAAGGGCGTCGGCTGCGTCGTGCCCGCGCTGCTGCGCCATCAGGGGCCCGCGATCGTCATCGACCCGAAGGGGGAGAATGCCGCGATCACCGCGCGCCGCCGGCGCGAGATGGGGCAGAAGGTCGTCGTGCTCGACCCGATGGGTATCACCGGCTTCCACGGCGACGCGCTCAACCCGCTCGACCTGATCGACCCCTATTCGGCGACCGCGGTGGACGAGGCGCATGTCGTCATCGACCAGCTGCTCGCCTTTTCCGATAGCGAGCGCGACCGCTTCTGGCTCGGCCGCGCGCGCCAGCTGCTCGTCGGCGTGCTGTTCCACCTGCTCACCGACCTGCCGCCTGACCAGCATAATCTCGCGGCGTTCCGCGCGCTGGTGAACAGCGCCGCGGGCGACGCCACCGCCCTGCTCGCCGCGCTCGCCGCCTCGCGCCATCCGGAGGCGCGCGCGACCGGACAGCTGTTCGCCATCGACGCGAAGGAGACGATCGGCGGCATCGTCTCCTTCGCGCAGGAGGCGACCGACTTCATGCGCGGCCCGGCGCAGCAGGAAGCGACATCGCGGTCGAGCATCGACTTCGACGCCGTGACGCTCGGCGAGCCGCTCACCATCTACATCGTCATGCCGCCGCACATGCTGATCAGCCACGGGCGGCTGCTGCGCCTGTGGGTCGGCGCGCTGATGACCGCGATCATGCGCCGCCGCTCAAGGCCCGAGCTGTCGACCCTGTTCGTGCTCGACGAGGCGGCGCAGCTCGGCACCTTCAACGAACTCCGGCAGGCGGTGACCCTGCTGCGCGGCTACGGCCTCCAGACGTGGAGCTTCTGGCAGGACGCGTCGCAGCTCCGCCACCTCTACCCCCACGACTGGCAGACGATGATCAACAACAGCAAGGTGGTGCAATGCTTCGGCGCCAACACCATGCTCGCGGCGCAGTCGATGGCCGATCTCGTCGGCCACCGCGACCCGCTCGGCGTGCTGCAGCTGCCCCCCGACGAGATGCTGCTCCAGATCGCCGGCGACGAGGCGGTGGTGGCGAAGGTGCCGAACTACCGGCACGACCCGGCGTTCGGCGCGGCGTTCGACACCAACCCCTATCACGACCCCGACACCGATGCCCTCGGCGTCCCGCGCACGCCATTGTTCGAATATGTCCGCCCCCCGCGCGCCTCCCAGCGCCCCGCCCTCGGCACCTCCCCCTTCAGCGACCCGCCGCTGGCGAGCCACCAGATGATGGCGCGGCGGATATTGGATGCGATCGGGTAGGGGGCTAAGCGGTTCCGTCGCTCGCAAAGCGCGACGCGGGAATCAGGGGGCCGTCGCATATGCGCTTCAACAGATCGGCCTGCGTCGGTTCCATCGCAATATCCGCGCCTACGGCGTACGATAATTTCGGATGGCCTCTTCATCCAATCGCTCGGCAGGCACGAGCTGGTAGTGACGCTCTTCTACCACCCGGAGTTCGTCGTTTTGCAGAGCAAGTTCGAACATCGCAACGATGCCGCCCGCCATAAATTGAACGGATATGGCTCGGCATCTCATGCCCGAAAAGCGTTGCTCGACGAAGCGGATATCTTGTGTAGTTTGGACGACGCCGATTTGATCGTTACCGCCCTTTGCCTGAACGGGAATAGCGTAATGACATCCATTGCGATCGAGGCCGATGTAAAGTTCGTCGATCTCGATCTGGCCGATCCCGGCGACCGTGGTCCGCAAATGATTCTGCAGACTATAAGTCGTGATGCCAAGGAAAGTATCGATTAGCCTGTTATAGCGCACAATTGCGAGTAGAGCTTGCTCGTCATCGAGTGCATAGGCTCGGATCAACTCCGGCGTTGCATCGGGTATTGTCACGACGATCAAATCCTCGCGCGGAACGATTCGTGTCGCTGTGACTAAACGGAAGCGATAGCGTGACCGGCCCGCCCCCTCGATAATCCACTCTTTTCCATCGGACTGTGTATCGAGAACAGTTTGTGGCAGTGTCGTTCGATAACGAATCGCATAAACGACGTCGCCAACATTGCGAGGCAACTCGATACCCAGTTCAGCCGCCTTGGTTTCGATTTCGGTTCGTGCGAACTCGAAAGATTTTTTATCTTTCTGCCAATGATCGAAGAATATGCCTTCGATCAGGGCTTGATAACGATTTTGCGGACGCGGTTCACGCATAGAGCGACTGCTGTTCGATGTAGCTCATTTCTTCGATTTCTGCTTGCTTTCGCTTTGTCGCACCGCTTTTGCGGTCCCGCTTCGAAGGGATTGCCGGTACTCCGAAATAGCTGGCTGCTTGCGACAGGTTCATCCGTAACAACGCTGTGTCTCCGAGGTCGAATGTTTCGAAAGGCTGTTCCGGTGTAACTCCCATCGATTCCAGAACCTGTGCGGCGACCGCGCGAGCCAGCGGAGGAGGTACCGAATTGCCTATCTGCCTGGCCCCATGCCACTTGGTTTCGTTGAACCGGAACCAGTCGGGGTAGCCATGCAATCGCGCCATTTCGCGTACTGTCACACAGCGCGGGTGTTCGTGATGTATGGGGCGAGGGCTGGTGAAAGCTCCTCGCGCGCCGTCGGTTCCCGCACGCAAAGTGTTGCTGACACCATTGGGTGCAAGCTTGTAGAACCTCGATACCGGCTCCGTATCTCCGCCCGCGGTGGCTGCGAAACGCCGCCGCGAAATGTCGGTGTGCTCGGTCCTTGCACTCGAAGTAAGCAGCGACGGGTCCCATTTGCGAACATAGCCAAAATGCCATGCGTCGTTGGTCAGGCAGCGAAGCTCGCTGGCATAGGCACTCGGTTCGCCCCAAGTATCGGGCCGGACTTCATCGATCTTGGAAAGCGCTTCGAACAGATCGGCATCGGGGATATCCGACAGGGCCTCGGAGGCATTCGGTCCGACGGGAAGCGTCGATGAGACTTTACCGCGACCGTCGGCTGCCGTTGTTTTTTCACCGGGGTAGCTCGGCAATGCCTTCGGTCGCTTCGCGCCGTATAGGAATAGCCGTTCGCGGTGCTGCGGAACGCCGAAATGTGCGGCATCGAGTACGCGCCAAGGCGACAGAACATCGTAGCCCAACCCATTCGCCGTGGCGACGATCTCGTCCACGAACTGCCGGTGGCGACCGATCGTCAGCCCCTTTACATTTTCGAATACGAAATAGGTGGCATCGAGTTCGGACACGATACGCAGGAAATCCCGCACAAGGGCGTTGCGAGGGTCGTCGAATGCCCGTTGTCCGATCATCGAAAACCCTTGGCACGGCGCGCCGCCGAAAACGACGTCGATCCGTCGTCTACCGATGCCCGCGGCCACACGGATCTCGTTTCCCGTCAGTCCGACGACCGAGCGTGGTATCACCGCACAATGCGGGAAATTGAATTTATGGACGGCGCAATGGACCGGATCGATTTCGACGGCTGCAACGATGTCGAAACCAGCCTGCTCAAAGCCAAGACTCATTCCGCCGGCGCCAGCGAAAAGGTCGATTCCGATAGGCCTCATTTCAAACTCCCTATGAATCCCGAAGCGCGATCGTAGCAGAACATTTAGGGAATGTCGATCGAATTTGTGGGGCCGAGAAATTTCTGCAGCCTCTCGGCAAGTGATTGACTATCCTTTATTTCGCACTGCCATATCTCGGCGACCGTCCAGCCAAGCTGCTCCAGTTCGGATCGTTTCTCCTTGTCGCGTTTCCGGTTCCGTTCGATCTTCCCATGCCAGAAACCGACGTTGGATTTGGGAAGTCTGCCGATCCGGCAGCCGTGGCCATGCCAGAAACATCCGTGTACGAAAATTGCCTTGCGGCGTCCCTTGAAAACGATGTCGGGTTTGCCGGGCAGTTCCTTTCGATGTAGGCGAAACCGATAACCCATGCGGTGAAGCAAAGACCGCACTTCGATCTCGGGCTTGGTGTTTTTCGAGCCTATTCTAGCCATCAAGCGGCTGCGGCTGTCTTTCGAGCGGTTGTCCATCGTGTCTGAGCATACATAAATCGGCGGAGAGTTTCATTGCTCTCGGCCTACCTATCCGCAATCGCCCACGGCTCTTTTGATGCGATCGGCTTGCGTCATTCTTCCCCCTGCGTCACAAGCTATTGGCACAGACGTCGCGGCGCGGGCAACCGCCAAAGGTTCGGATATGGCTGAAGATATCGTCGATCTTTTCCCCGGCGCGCCGCGCCAGATGGGTTTCGATCTCGGCGACGCACCGAAGGTCAAATCCTTCGAACCCGATCGCGAAGAGGTGCGGCGCGAATTGCACGATGTGCTCGCAGCGGCGAAGGCGGCGACCGATCGCTGTCCTTGGGACCGGCGCACATTCCAATATCACAAGACGGTGTTTCCGCAGATGGCGAACTGGCTTCCCGAAGAGGAGCGCGACCAGTTGCGCTTCGAATTCGCCGAAGAGGTTCAGCGGCTGGAAAGGCTCCTCGCGGCCTGAGCGCTTCAACCCCCGAAAAAACGCTTTCCTAAAATATTCCGCTCTGTCAGCCTCCCCGCTGCTGGCTCTTTGATTCGTCGATCTCCGCGTGCGATTGCGCCCGAACGTCGCACCCGCGTGCAACCTTTGCGATGTTTCGCCATGCACCCGCGTTTCGCCGCCGTTCGCCCCGGGCATCGGAAAGGGGAAGCAACAACGCGCGTTGGGCTGAACTTTACTGAACTTTGGGCGTAGTGCTGCGCGCGCCCCATCGCGTCCGCCTGTGCCGCCCGTGATCGCCGCCGTCGATCTTGAACCGCAGATAGCGGTCGGGGAAATGGTCCCACCAATACAGGCGGAACTCGTTCATGTCGGTGACGATGGCGAAGCGCGGCTGCACCGGTTCGTTGCCGAACAGTCCGCGCCGCGCATTCCACAGATAGTCCTTCGCCTGCTGGACCGGAGAACGATTGTTCCCCTTGCGGTTCTGCGGCTTGTCGAGTCCCGATCTGACGTCCTTGAACTCACACACGACTTGCGGAATGACGGGCCGGGCACCGCCGAAATGGCCGACGGCGAGGTCGGCTTCGCCGCGGTTGCCCGTCTGGCCCGCGCCTGCGATGGCGAATTTCGGTTTCAGGTGAAAGCTGTCCGCCCCCGTCCCATCCTCGCGATAGCCCCATGTTTCGACGAAGAAGCGCTGGATGAAGGATGCTTCGGCCCTGGTTTCCTTTTTCTCGTCGCGCCGGTGCCAGTCGGCGATGCGCGCGAGTAGCGCGATGTCCTGTCCACTGTCGCGATAGTCCCGAAATTCATAGTGAAGCTCGGCTTTCAGAAACTCGCGGTCGAGCAGGGGTTTGAAACGATCTTGGGCCATGGAGGGCGGTGTGGCGCAATGCGACGCAAATTGCCACCGCAGACCGTTCCGAAATAGTGCTTGTCGATTTTCCGGCCTCTTGCGGACGGGCGGTTTCGGTGTATCCCGGTTTGCGCCGGTTGACGGCGATGGGAATGGAATGCGGGCGATGACCCAGGAGCAATTTGATCTCGGCTTTGTCGAAGCGGCTGCGAAGGAACGCAGCGAGCCCGATCTCGGCGAAGTGCGGGAAGATGCGCAGGCCTTGATCGATGCGGCACGCAGCGTGTCGGCGGAAGCCCCGTGGGACGCCGCGAAACTCCGCTACAACCGCCTGATCTTTCCCCACTTGGTGAGCTGGCTGCCCGCCGAAGAGGCGAAGCAGCTCTGCTTCGCGTTCGAGGCGGAGGCGCGGCGTATCGAGCAATTGCTCGCCGCCTGACTCGCGTTGCCCGCCCCCGCGCAAAAACCCCTTTCCTAAATTATCCCACTGTGTCAGCCTCCGTCCATGGCACCCTTTCACTTCCCCTTTCCCGGCTTTTCGCGCGCGGCGGTTCTCCCCGCGTGCCCGCGCTTTTCCCGTTGCCGGCGCAAGTTGGAAAAAGCTGTTCACAGGGCTGAACTTTACTGAACTTTGGACGTAATCGCCGCGCCGCGCGGGGCGGCGTTCGCTCCCTGCTGACACGGCGCATTTCCCCTGCTAACGGCGCGCGATGACCACGCCCCTGTCCCATATCCGCAACTTCTCGATCATCGCCCATATCGACCATGGCAAGTCGACGCTTGCCGACCGGCTGATCCAGTTCACCGGCGGGCTCACCGAGCGCGAGATGTCGGCGCAGGTGCTCGACAATATGGATATCGAGAAGGAGCGCGGCATCACGATCAAGGCGCAGACGGTGCGCCTGAAATATAACGCGCTTGATGGTCAGACCTATCAGCTCAACCTGATGGACACGCCCGGCCACGTCGATTTCGCCTATGAGGTGTCGCGGTCGCTCGCCGCGTGCGAGGGCGCGCTGCTCGTCGTCGACGCGGCGCAGGGGGTGGAGGCGCAGACGCTCGCCAACGTCTATCAGTCGATCGAGCACGACCATGAGATCGTCCCCGTGATCAACAAGATCGACCTGCCCGCCGCCGACGTCGACAAGGTGAAGGCGGAGATCGAGGACATCATCGGCTTGCCCGCCGACGATGCGGTGCTCGCCTCGGCCAAGTCGGGCATCGGCATCGAAGAGGCGCTGGAGGCGATCGTCGCGAAGATCCCGCCGCCGAAGGGCGACGCGGCCGCGCCGCTCGTCGCGATGCTCGTCGACAGCTGGTACGACCCCTATCTGGGCGTCGTCATCCTCGTCCGCGTCGTCGATGGCGTGCTGAAAAAAGGCCAGCAGATCAAGTTCATGCAGGCGGGCACCACCCATCTGATCGACCGCGTCGGCTGTTTCACACCCAAGCGCGAGGAGCTGACCGAGATCGGCCCGGGCGAGATCGGCTTCATCACCGCGCAGATCAAGGACGTCGCGCAGGCGCGCGTCGGCGACACGGTGACCGACGCGAAAAAGCCCGCCGCCGCGCCGCTCGCGGGCTTCAAGGAGGTGCAGCCGGTCGTCTTCTGCGGCCTGTTCCCGACCGACGCCAACGACTTCGAGAAACTGCGCGAGAGCATCCAGAAGCTGCGCCTCAACGACGCGAGCTTCAGCTTCGAGATGGAGACAAGCGCGGCGCTGGGCTTCGGCTTCCGCTGCGGTTTTCTGGGGCTCCTCCATCTGGAGATCATCCAGGAACGGCTGACCCGCGAATATGACCTCGACCTGATCACCACCGCGCCATCGGTGGTCTACAAGCTCAAGCTCACGCGGTCGAAGGACGGTGGGCCGACCGAGATGGAGCTGCACAACCCCGCCGACATGCCCGACCCCAACCGCATCGACGAGATCGAGGAGCCGTGGATCGAGGCGGTCATCTATGTCCCCGACGAATATCTCGGCAGCATATTGAAGCTCTGCCAGGACCGCCGCGGCATCCAGAAAAACCTGACCTATGTCGGCGGCCGCGCGCAGATCACCTATGAGCTGCCGCTCAACGAGGTGGTGTTCGACTTCTACGACCGGCTGAAGAGCATCAGCCGCGGCTATGCGTCGTTCGACTATCACCAGATCGGCCACCGGCCCGGCGACCTCGTCAAGATGAGCATCCTCGTCAACAACGAGCCGGTCGATGCGCTCTCCATGATCGTCCACCGCGGCACCGCCGAAAGCCGCGGCCGCGGCATGTGCGAGCGGCTCAAGGACCTGATCCCGCGCCACATGTTCAAGATCCCGATCCAGGCAGCCATAGGCGGGAAAGTGATCGCCCGCGAAACCATCGCCGCGCTGCGCAAGGACGTGACCGCCAAATGCTACGGCGGCGACGCGACCCGCAAGAAGAAGCTCCTCGAGAAGCAGAAGGAGGGCAAGAAGCGGATGCGGGAGTATGGCAACGTCAACATCCCGCAGGAGGCGTTCATCGCGGCGCTCAGGATGGGGGATGACGCCTGACGGCTTCGGCCGCAGCCGATTGTCTTGACCGCGGGCTCCGCCTAACGTCGCAGGCGGAGGAAGCGCTTTGGCGGAAGCACGGCGAAAGGCGCTGAACGACATCATCGTCCACAGCATGCTCGCCGACGGCACCGCAGTGTGCCTGCGCACGATCACGCCCGGCGATGCGCCGCTGCTGCGTGCCGGCATCGCGACGCTGTCGGCCGAATCGCGCTATCTGCGTTTCTTCTCGCCGGCGCCGGTGCTGCCCGATCCGGTGATCGAGCGGCTCGTCGATGTCGACGGGCACGACCATATCGCCTGGGGCGCGATCTGCACCGAATGCGAAGGCGAGCCGGCGATCGGCGCGGTGCATGCGGTGCGCGATCCGGACGGCGGGCCGGCGGGCGAATATTCGGTCGCGGTGCTCGATGCCTTTCAGGGGCTTGGGCTCGCGCGGATGATGACCGCGGCGCTGCTCCTCCAGTGCCGCGCCGAGGGGCTGGAGACGCTCGACGTCCATATGCTGTCGGAAAATGCGGCGGCGCGGCGGCTGGTCAAGGCGCTCGGCGCGGCGTGGAAGGGCGAGGGCGCCGGAGTGGCCGACTATCGCCTCGACGTGGCCGGGGCACTCGCCGCGCTGCGCGCCGATGGCGAAGCGCGCGGGGTGCAGGACGTGTTCGCGCAATTGGCCGGAGGCTGACGGCATCGGCCGAAATCGGCCCGCCGCCGCGGAGTCGGGTCGCTAACCCCGCGGCGACAGGCCGTGACCCGGTCCGGCGATTGCCCCCCTTGTCGTCGCCCATTTTGGCAGCCGTCGGGGCGCGCGAATTGTAAATATCCGTCAGCTGCCACTTTTCTGCATCGCCCCCACCGGCGCGCCGAGGCCGCCAGTCAAGGTGAAGCCGGGGGCGTGTAGAGCGTTAGCGTTTCGGAAGGAGTCTGGTCCCTCCCGCCGCCGTGGGTCGCGAACGGCGGCGGGAGGGTGGGGTTGGGACCGGCTGCCGAAGCGGCGCGGCCCGCATAGCCGGTCTAGCCGCGGTCCTTACGCCATGCGGTGACGCGGCTCACAGGGGCGACAATTTCCGGCAGCCCGCGCGCACGACAAAGGGCGCCGGAATCGCCCGGCGCCCTTCACCCTGCCCTTTAGGGGAGGCAGCCCTTATTTCTTCACTTCGGCCGGCGGGACGGTCGCGGGCGGCGGCACCGTGCCGCTGTCGATCGCGTCGGCCTTTGCTTCTCCGGCCGCCTCGACATCGTCGGCCTTCTGCTCGAGCGCTTCCTTCTCGGGCCCGTCGGGCAGGGCGTCGGCCTGGGCGTCGATCACGTCGGCCTGGGCTTCGGCCTGATCCTCGACCCGGTCGGCGGTTTCGCTCTGGCAGGCGCCGAGGGCGAGGGCGGAAGTGGCCGCGAGGGCGATGAACATCTTGCGCATGGTGAGTGCCTCCAAAAATTGACTCGGGGGCTTAACGCCGGGTGAACGCGGGAGTTGCAAAGAAAATGTCAAAGGGCGGGAATGGCGGGATTTCCGGGGACAGGGCAAGTTGGCGAGCGGCAGGGGGCGCAGCTCTTATCCCCTCCCGCAGGCGGGAGGGGAGAGCGGCCGGAGCGATGCATAGGCCTGACGCTCTCCCCGACGTCCCCAACGAAAAAGGGCGCCCGCAGGCGCCCTTTCCCTTCGTTTGCGCGCGGCGCGATCAGAAGCGCTGCTGGCGCTCGTAGAGGTCGCGATAGTGCTGGATGCGGGTAACGCGCAGGCCGGGCATGCCGCTGCGGTCGATCGAGCGCTGCCAGCCGGCGAATTCCTCGAGCGTCAGGCCATAGCGCTCGCACACCTCGTCGACGGTCAGCAGGCCGCCGTTGACCGCCGCCACGACCTCGGCCTTGCGGCGAACGACCCAGCGCGTGGTGTTCGGCGGCGGCAGCGAGTCGAGCGTCAGCGGTTCCCCGAGGGGGCCGATGACCTGGGCCGGGCGGATTTTCTGATTCTCGATCATGTTCATTCCATATGTTCATCGTCGGACGGGGGCGTATCCGACGCGGACTCGTCTAGAGGAGAGGGCTTCAACATCGGCTGAAATCCTCTGGTAAACAGGCTGTTCAGACTTTCGGACGGGATGTTCCCCTCGTCCGACAGGTCGAAGAAACGCGCCGGCCGCAGTCCGAACGCGGCGCCCTGGGCCAGCGTTCCGCACAGCATCGCGCGGCGCGCGGCGCCGGCGTCGGCCCGCGATTCGCGCGCGCCGCGCGCTTCCAGCAGCGCCGCCGTCGGCGACGCGGCCTGGCGCGCGCCCGACACGGCCAGGATGATGTCGAAGCCGGGCTTCGACAGGCTGGCCGCACCGGCGATGCGCGGAAGGTCGGACGGGGAAAGGTTCATGCCACCCGTCTAGAGGCGAGCGGCTAAAGTCCCGTAAATGCGCATTTCATGCCTCGTTAGCGAAGCTTAACCCCTGTCAATATCTTGACGCCTGCCGCGGAAAAGCTGGCATTTCAGCGCACCAATCCCTAGATGGCGCGCATCGTGACCACGCTGATTTCCTCCCCCGCCGGGCTCGCCCGCGCCGACTTCCAGCTCGCCGGACCGATGCAGGGCCGGCGAATCGTCGTCGCCATGTCGGGCGGAGTCGATTCGAGCGTCGTCGCCGCGCTCGCCGCGCGTTCGGGCGCCGAGGTGATCGGCGTGACGCTCCAGCTCTATGAGCATGGCGCCAAGGCGAAGCGCGTCGGCGCCTGCTGCGCCGGGCAGGATATCCGCGACGCGCGTGCGGTCGCCGACCGGCTCGGCTTCGCGCACCATGTATACGACCATGAGAGCCGGTTCCGCGATACGGTGATCGACCAGTTCGCCGACGAATATCTCGCCGGGCGGACGCCGATCCCTTGCGTGCGTTGCAACATGGGGGTGAAGTTCACCGACCTGTTCGCGCTGGCGAAGGATCTGGGTGCCGACTGCCTCGCGACCGGCCATTATGTGCGGCGGGTGATGGGGCCTGAGGGCGCCGAACTGCACCGCGCCGCCGATCCGGCGCGCGACCAGAGCTATTTCCTCTTCGCGACGACGCAGGAACAGCTCGACTTTCTGCGCTTTCCGCTCGGCGGGATGGAGAAGAGCGTGGTGCGCGAGATCGCGCGCGACCTGGGGCTCGGCGTCGCGGGCAAGCCCGACAGCCAGGACATCTGCTTCGTTCCCGACGGCGACTATGCGGGCGTCGTGCGCAAGCTGCGCCCCGACGCCGACGACAGGGGCGAGATCGTCCATGTCGACGGCAAAGTGCTCGGCGCGCACAAGGGCCTCATCCATTATACGGTCGGCCAGCGGCGCGGGATCGAGATCGGCGGACAGGCCGAGCCCCTCTATGTCGTGCGCCTCGATGCCGACGCCAAGCGGGTGGTCGTCGGGCCGCGGCGCGCGCTCGCCGTGTCGGGCGCGCGGCTCGGCGAGACGAGCTGGCTCGCCGACGTCGAGGGGCGCGGCGTGCTGGCGAAGGTGCGCAGCATGGCGAAGCCGGTGCCGGCGCGGGTCGCGGGCGACCGGCTGCTTTTCGCGACGCCCGAATATGGCGTCGCGCCGGGGCAGGCGGCGGTGCTTTACGACGCGGCGGACGAAAGCCGCGTGCTCGGCGGCGGCTGGATCGAAGAGACTTTTCCCGCGGGATAGTCGGCATTGGGCATCGTCCACATGCGCTCGGGGTCGCCGCGGCTGCGTGGGGCGATCGACGCCTATACGGTCGGTGCCGACATCCTGCCAGACAAGGGGCGCTGGCTGTGGATCGCCGCGGACAACATCCCGTCGCGCGCCGGACGCAAGCGGATGACGCCGGAACTCTGCAAGAGCGAGGGTTTCGAGGCCAAGATTGGCCCGCTCGTGCCGGTTCTCGACTGCAACGGTTTCCCGCCCCTGATAGTCAAGAACGTCTCGGTCAGCACGTCGGGCAAGGCGCGCTCGGCGAAATCGCTGACCAAGACGGGGCGGCGGCGGTGACGTTGCCCGCGCTTCTCTGGTGAGTTATGCAAACGCGCGGAGGGGATGGATATGCGGACAGCCATTGCGATTGTCGCGGCGCTTGTGCTGGCGGGGTGTGATGGAGCACCGAAGGATGCAGTCCGTAGTCTGGTGCGTGACCCGGACTCGACCCAGTTCAGATATGTTCAACGGTGCTCACACGATCGAACAGTTTGGCGAGGCGACTACAACGCCAAGAACGGATTTGGTGCCTATACGGGATTCCAGCCGTTCTATTATTCGGAAATCGACCGAGCAGTCGCCACATTGGAGCATGGTAATTTTGAAGCCCTGAGCAATCGTTGCTTTGGGAAATATGCTGATCAGCCGTGATCTAGCGACGCCTCAACCAACCGGCTCCCACGAAGTCCCCCCTCACCGGGCGGCTTTTTCTTTGCATGAAGGATCGATGGCACAACGCAGTTCCTTTTCGGTCTTTATCCGCCCCGAACTGGAGGACAGCAGTGGCGCGTTCGCCGAGTTCAATTCGCTCGGGGATACGGGGATAACACTAATTTTGCGCAATTCGATCTTGGATTGAACTTTCGTCGCTGATGCCGCAGCCTGCGCGCAACAAGGGAGACGGACGATGGTCAACTGGGTCTTGCGCGGTGCGATATTGTTGTGGGCGGCCTTTTTCGCGATCGTCGGCGCGCGGGGCCTGTTCGATCCCGCGAGCTATGCCGATACCTTCGGCCTCGTCGTCGAGGGCGTGGCGATCAACACGATCCGCGCCGACCTGTCGTCCTTCTTCCTCGTGTCGGCGGGCGCCGCCGCACTCGGGGCGCTGGTCCCGGCGTGGCTACGCGCGCTGCTGGTCCCCGCGGCGCTCTATGGCACCGCGCTGCTCGGCCGGCTCTTCGGCGTCGCGATGGGCGATCCGACCAACTTCGGGATCGTGCAGGGGATGATCATCGAGGCGCTGACGGTGCTGCTGATGGTCGGCAGCTGGTGGGTGCTGTCGCGCCCCGTGCCGGAGGCGGCCCCGGCGCAGCCCGGCCCCTGACCGTCCGTTAACGCTTTCTCATCGGATTGGCGCGATACTCTCCGCTTCCGCCGGCTGTGGCGGGAAACGGAGGGACCCGATGGAACCCATCAAGAATCAGCGCAGCGCCGAAGGCCGCCGCCGCGAGGACCGGCGCAGCGCGCAGGACCCCGCCTATGCGGGTCCGGAGCGCCGCTCCGGCACCGACCGCCGCGCGGGGACCGACCGCCGCGCTGCCGCGCGGAGCTAGCGCTTCTGCGCGCTGCGGACTAAGAGTCGGGACCGCGGCCCGAACCGGCGGCCGCCCGCAGGAGCGTCCGCCCATGACCGCATCCCCGCGCCCGCGCCTTCAGGTCGACATCGTGTCCGACGTGATGTGCCCCTGGTGCATCATCGGCTGGCTGAAGTTCGAGCAGGTGATGGCGCATTTCGCCGGGCGGCTCGATTTCCGTGTGCAGTGGCATCCCTTCGAGCTCAACCCCGACATGCCGCCCGAGGGCGAGGATGCCGCCGCGCACGTCATGCGCAAATATGGCGTCAGCGCCGAACAGAGCCGCGCGAACAGCGGCAGGCTGGGAGCGATCGCCGGCGAACTGGGCTTCACCTTCAACCGCGGCCCCGGCTTTCGCATGCGCAACAGCTTCGCCGCCCACCGGCTGCTGAGCTGGGCCGGCGCGCTGGAGGAGCCGGATCAGGCCGAAGCGGCGGGGGTGCAGACCGCGCTCAAGCTCGCGCTGTTCAAGGCGCATTTCACCGACAACCGCGACGTGAGCGACCATGATGTGCTGACCGAGGCGGCGGGATCGGCCGGGCTCGACCCCGCGCGCGCCGCGGCGATCCTCGCGTCGGGCGAGTTCGGCGAGATGGTGCGGATCGAAGAGGCCTATTGGGCCGACCGGAATATCACCGGGGTCCCCGCCTTCATCCTCGGCGGCTCGATGCTGGTCCCGGGGGCGCAGGACCCCGAGGTCTTCATCCGCGTCATCGAGCGTAAGGTTCTGGCCGACGCGGCCTGAGGAATCTGGAGCGGCGGGCGTTAAATCTGAACCGCCTCCCCGAGCGAAGTCGAGGCGACGTTGCGGGTTCTCGCTTCGCTCGAACGGGCCCCTCGTCTTCGCTCGGGGAGGCGGAGCGATTCAGATTTCTCGCAATTTGCTCTGGACCAATGGCGTGTGTCCCCGCGAAGGCGGGGACCTAGGCCGGGGTAGCGCAAGGCCGCTCTGGGTTCCAGCCTCCGCGGGAACACACGGCCTTTCAGTCAAATATAGTTCAAGCTCTAATCCCGCCGCGAGCGGATGAAGTCGGCGACCGCGATCGGGCCGAGGATGAGCATGAAGGCGCCCATCATGAAGAGGAAGACGAGGACGGGCGTCTGGAGAAGATGAGCGGACATCGGGGTGCTCCTTCGTGGTGATATGACCGCCGCATCGCGCATGCGGACCCGCCGCGCATTGATCCCGGTCAAATCGACGCGGCGGGAAAGCGGCGCGGCTTTGGGTCGGTTCGTCGCGGCCGGGGCATCTTCCCGGTCGGCGCGCGCGTTGTGTGCCTGTCCCCAGCTAAGGAGAAGAGCCGTGGCGGAACATGATCACAGCGCGGTGAAGGAACATATGGCCGTCGTCGGCGCCGACGGTGTCCATGTCGGCACCGTCGACCATCTCGACGGCGAGCGCATCAAGCTGACCCGGGCCGACAGCGGCGACGGCCGGCATCATTATCTGCCCGCTGGTCTCGTTGCGGCGGTCGAGGGCGACACGGTGCGCCTGTCGGCGACCGCCGCCAATGCGGTCGATCTGTTCGAGGAAGCCGAATAGAGACAATCAGAGAGCCGGGTGCGCAATCCGGCGTCCCCGGCACCAAAACTGGCCCATCGCGCCTCCCCCCGGCGCGGTGGGCCGTTTTATTTGGCGCATGTGACTTTTCCTGTTTTTCAACGGGTTCGCCTTATGCGTCGATCCGATGGAAGCGCATGGCGAGATGGAGCGGCGGAAGGAGAGGCGCGCGGGGGCGGGATATGCCGCTGCCGGGCTGCTGCTGTTCGCGCTCGGCTATGCGCTCGCCAACCGCCACCAGCTGACCCACGACGTCGTCTATCGTCTTGCCGCCGGCGATCCCGCCAATGCGGCGAGCGCCTTTGCCGTGCTCGCGGCGCAGGCGGCGGGGCTGCTCGCGGCGCTCGCCTGGCTGCCGCGGTGCTGGGCGCTGGTGTTGCTCGGGTTCGCGGGCGCCTCGATCCTCGTCAATCACGGTTATAGCGGGCTGGTCCCCGAGCTGATGAACGCCGGCACGCTCGCCTGGATGGCGGGGGAGGCGCGGCAGGCGGGTGCGGCGGCGGCGGAGTTCGCTGCATCGCTGTCGCTCGCGGCGGCGCTGGCGGCGGGCGCGGTTCTGCTGCTCGGCGCGGCGCGCGCGCTGTTGCGGCGGTCGGGGCTGGCGTCGGCGGGGCGCCGCCGGGCGTGGGCCGGGGCGGCGCTGCTGTTCCTGCCGGGGCTGCTGATCCGCCCGGCCGGGCTGTGGCCGGAAGGCGCCGAGCGCAACCTCTACGGGCTGGCGTGGGAGCTCGCGACCGCGCCGGAGGCACCGCGGCGCGGGCGGGTGACGCTGGTGCCCGACACGGCGGGGACGCCGCGCCATATCGTCTGGCTGATCGACGAGAGTGTGGCGGCGGAGCCGTTCGGAAGGGTGGTTGCGCCGGACCTTGCAGACGTGCGCCACGCCGACTTCGGGGTCGCGGCGGCGCTGGGGCATTGCAGCGCCCCGGCGCTGGTTGCGCTGCGCTCGGGGGTCGATGTGCGAAGGGCAGGAAAGAAAACCGATTTACGGCGCACGCCGTCGATCTGGGGCTATGCGAGACGCGCCGGTTACCGCACCATGCTGATCGACGGGCAGACCGCGGGGGCGCCGCAGAACCTGCTCCTGCCGCCCGAAGTGGCGCTGATCGACGAGCTGAAGCCGATGGCGGGCGGTATCGACACCGATCTGAATATCGCCAGATATCTCAATCGAAAGATGAAAGGCGACGGCCGGAGCTTCACCCTCGCGGTGCTGCGCGGCGTCCACTTCCAGTATCGCGACCATTATCCCGAAGGCGCGATCGCCGAGGACAGCCCGGTGGCGCTGCATTATGACACGGCGCTCGCCTGGTCGAAGCGCGGCTTCTTCGAGGCGCTGCTGGACGGGGTGGACCGCGAGGGCGTCGCGATCGTCTATACCTCCGACCACGGCCAGAATCTGGCGCCCGGCGCGCTGCCGCATTGCAGCCACGACCCGCATCCCGACGAGTTCCGTGTGCCGCTGATCGCCTTTCTGCCCGAAGCGCTGGCCGCGCGCTATGCGGGGGCGCCGCGCACCGGCCATTCGGCGAGCCAGATCCTGCCCGCGACGCTCGGCTGGATGGGCTATGACCGCGCGGCGGTGGAGGCGCGCTACGACCGCGACCTCGCGGCGCCGACCGCGCGCTACGTCTGGTTCGGGCGCAGCGTCATCCCGATGGGAAGCGACGGCGAGGTGACGGTCGGCGCCGGTCCCGCCTTTCCCGGTGCGCGTTGAACGGCGTGCCCTCCATCACATGCGCATCGCGGCTGTGGCCTCGCGCGCCCGTTCGCTGAGGAAATAGAGGGTTTCCAGCGATTCCTTGTCGGGACGGTCGCGCGCGCCGGCGGTGACGAAGACGCGGAAATGGTCGGCTTTGACAATCGCATCGGCAACCGTGTCGGCGGCAAAGCGGAAACAGAGCGTGGTCGGGCAATCCTTTGCCATGACCGTCGCGGCGACCGGGCTGCTGTGCGGGCCATAGAGCAGCGCGCGCAGCGGTGGGGCGGCGACCGCCGGGTCGATGTGCGAGATCATCACGACGAGCGCCCCGTCGGCCGTCCGCGCGACTCCGCCCTGCGCGCTGTGGTGTGTGCCAGCCTTTGCCGCCGGGATGGTCAGGCCCCGCCAGCCGTCGATAATGACGAAGTGCGGCCGGGCGGCACCGGCTTTCCACAAGCCCACCCCATATTCCTCGCCCAGCCGCAATTCGCGGGCCTGCCACCCGGCCCCGCTCGCCAGTCGCCACACCGCGAGCGGTCCGAACAATCGCTGCGTGTCGGCACGGAAATAGCTGTCGCCGCCGCCCGCCCACTGCCGCTGCAGCCTTGGCCCATTGTCGCGCACCGATTGCTGGAGCGCCGCGACATTGGCGCCGAACATCTGGTTCGCGGCCTGCCGCCAGAGCGCGATCAGCATCCTTTCGTCGCTGTTCAGGCCGAAGACCGAATGGGCGAGTGTGCCGCGGTCCGCGGCCTGCTCCGCCGAGGACACGACCGCGCCCGAAAGGCCCCAGGCGAGGACCGCTGCGGCGCGGCTGAGTTCGCCCCCGTCGGTCGCGCAGTCCAGCGCGTCGGCGGCGGCTTTTGTCTCGCGCCGGATCGCCAGATATTCGGAGCGCGCCGCGCCGGGATGCGGGCTGTTCCGCGCCGCCCGCAGCCGTGCCTCCTCCGCCGACCCGGTCCGCGCGATGTCGATCGCGCGGCGCAGCCAGACCTGCTCGAGATAGTTGCGTTGGCGGCAGCGCAGTTCCAGCTCATAGGCGGTTATGAGCTGCTGGTGGATGTCTTCGGCGGCGGCGGGAGTGGCGGGGGATGCAGAGGCCGCGAGCGTCAGCGCAAGCGCGGCGGCATATCGGGACAGGCGGGACGGCACGGCAGGCAGCGCTCCTTGCGCATGATGTGGGCTGCGACCCCCGGATGCGATACCAGCCTAGCGCAGGGCGGTGAGAGAGGGAAGGACCGCTCGCAGGGCGATGACGCGGGCGACCGGCGCGACGCCCCTGGCGATGCCGGTCCGGCGGCGGCGATGCCGGGCGATGCGCGTCAATCGACGCGCACCCCGGCGCCCGCGGCGGCGCGCGCCTGGATTTCGGTGCGCGTCAGTTTGGTGACGAGGCCCGAGGCCGCGCGGCTGGTGTCGTGCCAGAGCTCGGACAGCGGGATGGTGTAGAGCTTGCCGCCGCGCACGAGCACGGCGGTGTCGCCCTCGACGCTCTGCACCGTGCCGACGCTGTTGCCGCCCGCGTCGCGGACCTCGACGCCCGCGCGCACCTGTTCGCGCGTCGCGAGGGTCAGGCTGGCGTCGTCGACCGTGCGCCCCACGCGGTCGTCGAGCCGGTCGACGATGTCGCCGGTTCGCGTGGTGACGTCGCCGACGGTGGCGGCGGGATCGACACCGGCATCGGCGCCGACGCGCCCGCCGACCTGAACATCGGCGACGCCGCCGAGCTGGGCGAGAGCGGGGGCGGCGGCGAGCGCCGCGCCCGCGGCGAGGATCGCAAGGGTCTTGCGCATCGGGGGTCTCCTTGGGTGGAGCGGCCATGGGCGACCGCGCGCAAGGAGGAACCCTCGAGCGCAGGGGGTGTTGCGCGCCGGGCGGCGGAGCGCCGCAGCGGCGCGACGAACGCCATCCTGTCGGCCGCTCAATGCGGTTTGCGGGCGGGCGCGACCAGCTTGTTCAGCGTCGCGAGGCGGCGGCGGGCGCCGGTCCAGTCGCGTTCGGGATGCGCCTGAATCTGCGCGAGGAGGGTGGCGATTTCCCTGCGGCGGTCGCCTTCGGTCACGGTGTGCATGGCGAGTCTCCTTTCGGCGCCAGCCTAGCATGGGCGGGGCCGGGCCGCGACCGCCGGCGGTCGGCTCGCCCCGTCCGCGCGGCGCCCGGCCTCATCCGGGCGCGAGGGCGGGGCGGGCATCGGGCGCGGCCGAAGGGTGGCGCGGGGCGGCGGCGCGCCCTATCTAGGCGCGATGATGCGGGCGGAGCGAAAGATCGTGATCGGGCGGCTGCGGGCGAAACCGCTGCTCGCGTGGCAATTGCTGTGCGCGCTGGCGATCGCCGGGCTGGCGGTGCGGCAGGCGCATGGCGCGTGGGGCGACGGCGCGGCGGCGATCGTCCGCAACATGCTGGTCGGCAATCTGCTGGTGACCGGCCTGATCGCGGCGGCGGCGGCGGTGCTCGTCCATTTCCACCGGCTGTGGCGGCGGCGCGATGCCTTCATCTTCCACGACGGCGCGCGGCTGTATGCGGGCGACCATGGCTGGCCATTGCCGCTGATCCGCGACGCGATCATCGTGCGCGGCGAGCTTGGCGTTGCGTCGCTGCGGCTGGTCGTCGACGACGACAGCGAGGTAACGCGCGAGCTGGTGAAGCTCTACCTGCTGGAGGATGCGCCCGAAGCGGTGCGCGGCGGGGTGATGTTCGCGGTAGCGGGGGTGCGCGGGTTTCCGGCGGGGTCGGTGATGAATTGATCGCGGGCGGCGATCCCGTGGCGCGCCAAAGTTCAGCAAAGTTCAGCCCGACGATGCCGCCGGATCGCCAAAGTTCAGGAAAGTTCAGCCTCGTCGGGGTCCCGGGAGAGGGGCGATGCCGCCGGCACGGGGTCCGCTTCGTCCGGGGCGTCGCGATACCAGTGCGGCAGCGCCCCGTCGCAGAGATCGGCGACCTCCAGCGCGACGGCGAGATCGTCGGGGGCCATCAGCGCCTCGGGCGCGGGCGGCGGCGCGGGGTGCAGATGGATCAGGGCCTCGGCCACCGGGACGGCGGCCGGCGCGGGGTTGGTCCGGTGGCTGGCGGCGTCGCGGAAACAGTCGGGACCGTAAGCGCGCAGCAGGAACATCAGCAAGCGGTCGCTCTGGCGCAGGCGGCGGCCGACGCGGTTGCCGTCGCGGTCGAACACCGGCTCGTCGGTGCCGACCAGCGCGCGTTCGAAGGCGGCGTCGAGCAATTTCTTCGATGCCGCGTCGATCGCCGCCGACCAGGCGCGGTCGAACGCTTCGGCGCCCGGCGACCGGCGCAGGCGATAGGCGGAGGATTCGGACATGCCGACGCTCTGCGCCGCGGTGACGACCGACCCGCTGTCGGCCAGTGCCTCGATAAAGGCGCGCTGTTTGTCGGGGGACCAGCCGTCCTTGCGGCGCTTTTTGAGCACCGGCACCCAGTCGTAGGCGGCGGGGTCGTGACCATGCGCGTCCAGCGCGGTTTCGGCGGCGGGATCGGGCGAGGGGATGGGGGCGATGTGGCTCATCTGCCAGTTTGGAGCATGGCTGGATAATTTAGGAAAGGGGTTTTTGGGGTGGGGTGTGCGAAATAGGATTGGGGGTGCGTGGGGCGGTGGATCTGGTTTCACACGAAGGCGCGAAGATAAGAAGTGCTACTGCTCTTTCGCTACCTGCGGGTTTGAGCCGGCATCCATAGGTCTCGGGTTAATTGGGGATTGTTGCACCTGTTATCACAATGCCGGTTACAGTGAATTGAGTGGGCTAGCTTGCTAGTTTCACCAAACGAGCTTTGCAGCCATTTTCGCCCTCTCCGAATTTGCTTTTGCAGCCAAGTCGGTTAGCGATTCGACAAGCTCTCGATGATCATCCTTATTGCTATATTTGATAATCTGGATAGAATAGTTTCTAGCAAACATATCCACCATGTCCTGCGACGCTTTATCTGCTGTCAAAAGATAGTGTGATCGGGGTGATTTAAATCGTCTTGCATTTGCTTCGAGAAGCAGGTTTATGTCAGGATCTGCTAAGCTATACCCGAGAAACATGAATGTTTGAGTAGATATAAGTGCAGAAAGTAAGTCATAAAAATGTGAGAATCCGTGTCTGGAGTCAGCATACTCTTGTCTCGTGAATACGGTCCTTACTAAATTATCTACTGAACCGTGGACCTTTATAACAAGTCTAGTGCTAGCATCTCCCTTTACATACCTTTCTATTGATTCGTCATGGTAGGGTTTTACTACGGCAGCCGCTCCGTAATTTGCGTTCAGAAATCTATCGTACACAGTATCAATATTTGTCGTGGCTACGACAGGTAGGTCTAGATCAAAGATCGATTGATGAATGTCGTCTGGTGCGTAATTTGGCTGAAGAAAATTTTCTTCCAGAATATCATGCCATGTGTGCTCCCCTAAGCGAGCTTTGATAATCTGGCAGGCGGTTAGATAATCGCCGCCAGCTATCAGTCGCCGGATTTCGGCTTTGGAGCCTGCGCATTTTTCTAGCGCTGATTCCAGAAATTCTTTCCAGAGAGGTGGGCGACGACCATCCGCTGCAACGGCTCTTCTCGAAACTCCCGCGCCAAGAAACGCGACGCATCGCCTCCTGGCAACGTCATGTAATAGCTTGTCAGGCCAAGTTATCACGCGAGCTCGTTCAGATTCGACATGAACTTGTCAGCTATGTCGTCAAAAATTTCTTTAGATTCTAAAACTTTAGAGAAGTGCGCGCCGACAACCCCATCGGCACTCTTGAGCGCAAAAATTGGCTTGTGATTGAACTGCGACATCGGGATTAGGCTATGAAGATTAGGTATTTCGCCCAGTTCGTATCCGCGTGAAGGTTCTGGGTGAGTTTGCATCAGCTTGCTCTTGGCGATTGCTTTTGGGATATCGCGCATAATGCGCTCGTAAGCCTTCACCGCTCGTCGCTCTCCCTTAGAGTTTCTCTTGGCTGTGTACTGCTGATTTACGTGACCGAGAAGCCTTAGCCGAAGCTCGATATCGTCTACCTCAATATCCTCAATATCGTCGACAAAACCTATCTTTTGTTGAAGAAGTTTAACCCAATTGGAAAGCCAGTCCGATATATTTGTAACAGCGCGAACGCTGAATATATCGATAGATATTGGTATGATAAAAAAGTCGCTTGCTATCAATGCAGCGCGATTTATTGACCCTAGAGATGGTCCCATATCAAAAAAAACCCCGTTTATCCCCTTGACGCATGTATCTTGACTCTTCCCCGTTTTCGGTGAGACAAACTCCCCGGCCTTCGGGCCAATATGGTGGTAGCTCAGCTGGATTAGAGCGCCAGTTTACCAAACTGGGGGTCGCGGGTTCGAGTCCCGCCCATCCCCAGTTTGGTGGACTCGCCAAGTGATCGAACCAGCGATATGCAGAGTTCATGTCGATACCTTACAAGACGCTGGTCGATAGCGATAAGCTAATAGCCGGTGCCCCGATCTGGGTGGCCCAGCACAAAGACAGCAAAGACGACCAAGTTCGGATCGTCGCCGCCTTGCGGATTGGGAATCGCGTCTTTCAAGGCTTAGAGCTTGTTGGTCGCGCGCGGCTTGGCATTAGAAATGCCTACGTCAGTTTCAGCCTTCTGTATCGGCCCACCGACAATCGCCGCGACACCGTGCGCCTTGGGCGCATTGATTGGAAGCCGCTGACGCCGCACTCGAACGACCACCCTAATACGCCCCCGGAACTGGTCGGGGACGTTTTTGGAAGCCACCATCATGCGTTTCACCTCAACTGGTCGGTCAAGAATAGCGCTCCGCTAAAGGCGTTACCAATTGTTGAGGAAATTTCGCCAGATTATCAATCATATAAGGAACTGCTTGACGGAGTCGCGGACCTGTTTAGAATCGGAAATGCGGCCTCCCTGTTGCCTTCTCCATGGCCAGAGGACCTTTTTGGATGAGCATGGCTTTTGAGCAGATAGGCGCAGACGATATCCGCGATGCGGGTATTCGGAAGGCTGTGTCCAGTCTTGTGCGCGCTTCCTCATGGGGCAACGCTTACCTCATTACCGTCCCGCTGGTTTATCCGTCAGGCACGACTGTGGGCGTGAAGGTGACCCCTCATCAAGGCGCTTATATCGTAAGTGATTTCGGTCTCGGTTGGCGCGAGGCGGAGGGATATGAGGCGCAGCGCTCATTTGGGGCGCATGCTGGCCGCATAAAGGATGAGGCTGGCGTGGAATATAGTGCCGGTCACGAGTTCCAAATGCGAGCCACGGAACGACAACTGACCTCAGCTATCCGCAGGGTAGCCTACGCATCTCATCGGGCAGCGGTGAAGGCGTTTCATTCGCTTCCTGAGGCTTGCGAGCAGGAAATCGGCGCAGCCTTGTTCCAACGTCTCCGCGAGACGTTCGGGAATGAAAAAGTTGCCGGCGAATTGAAGCTAGCTGGCGCGTCTAATATCGAATGGCCATTCGCGGCCCAGGTGGTGCAAGGGAAGCGCCGAGTTGTCTTTGACGTGATCTCGCCTCAATGGACGTCCGTTGTTGCAGCAAAGAGCAAATTCAGTGACGTCCGCCACCTCGGGCCTAACACCATCCCAATTGCGGTTGTGGACAACCTCGACGCCATGGGAAAATGGCTCCCGCTGATATCGCAGGAAGCGGAAGTGATTGAGGATGATGCGAGCGCCGACGAGCTTCGCAGAGTGGTGGCGGAGGCAGCATGATTACCTTAGCAACCGCCATAGCGGAAAATCGATTGCCTGAGTTCATCGCTCAAGCCGAGGCGGATGGCATAGGCCCCGCCGATCGCTCTCAATTCGAGGCGATGGTGGGGCGCGTCACAGCGCCCCAACCAGAAGGTCAAACATCCCGTTCACCCGCTCGCGGTTCGACGCGCGGAAAGTGAACTCCGACAGATAGCGCTGCATATGCTTGGCGCTAATCTGGACATGGGTCGAGCGGATCGACGCCTTAAACAGCCGCCAGAAGCCTTCCACGGTGTTGACGTGGAACGTCTCGCCCGAACGGTAGTCGTAGTGGGCGTATTCCTTCTGGCCATGCTTCACAGCGCCGTGCGTGAAGCCGTCACCTGTGAGTAAGTTGTAGCTGTAGAGTTCGTCGGTCGAGACGACCGAACCCGGCTCTACGTTGTCCAGCACGACGTTACGCAGCGTGTCCTTTTTGACGTCGGGGATGACGACTGCCTTCATCGGGCCTTCGCGGCTCACAAGGCCCATAACGATGGTCTTGCCGGGGGCGCCGCGACCGCGCTTGCCACCCGAGCGGCGACCGCCGACATAGGCTTCGTCCAGTTCGACGTGACCGGCAAGCAGCGCGTCGAACGATTGCGCCTTGGCGGTCAGATCGCGGATTTGTTGCCCGATGCGGTAAGCCGTCTTGTAGGTCACCCCAAGCTGGCGCTGGAGTTCCTTACCGCTGACACCGTGGCGCGTCGTGCAGAACAGATACATGGCGTAAAACCAGCTAACCAGCGGCGTCCGCGTGTCGTGCAGGATCGTGTTGGCGGTCGGGTTCACATGGTGGCCGCACGACGCGCAAACGTACGTGCGGCGCTTCGCCAGCTTGTGGAAGGTCGAGTCCACAACGCCACACTTGGGGCAGTCGAAACGAGTGCCGCCGAACCGGACTTGCATGATGTGCGCGAGGCAAGCGTCGTCGTCGGGGAAGCGCTGGAAGAACTCGCGAACGCTGAACTCGGGGCTGGCAGAGGGGCTTTTCTTCGTCATGCCATCTTAATGGCACAATTCTATACATGCGTCAAGGGGATAAGCGGGAAGTTCTTTGATCTTTGGAGGTGTATATCTTTCTGAAACCCTTTTCCTTGAGTAACAGGGCGAACATAATCATAGACAGTCTGAATGGTGTCTAGGTCATATACTTCTTCTATAAACTCTTCCGGAAACATATATTGAGTAGCGTTCGCCTGCGGATCAGCATCGACGACGGCTATCTTCAAATTTCTCTCTAAGGCAAGATATCCCGCAAGATTGCAGAGTAGCGTTGTTTTTCCAACGCCGCCTTTATTTGTGAAGAAGCAGACCGCTTTCAACTTTTTTCTCCGCTGATTTGCCCTCTATGAGAGATTTGGCACTTACCTTGGCGGGTACTCGCGCAATCTGCAAGCTCAGACCGAAAACCCGCCCGCATTCCTTCTATTCGACCCCGCCGCCAGCACCTTCTTGCCTGTCGGGGTCAGCGTCCATTTCGCGCCCTGTTGCGTCACAAGGCCCAGCGTCGCGAGTTCGTCGCGGACGGTGTCGGTCGGGAGTTGAGGGCGGCGGTTCGATATGCCTTCGAGGCAGGCGCGCTGGGGCTGGCTGAGGGTCAGCAGCTTGAGCTTGGGTTTCTTGTCGGTCATTCGGATGGCCTTGTTGCTTTTCGGTCGTGCGTCGCTTCGGGCCGTGAATCCCACCCCGCTGCGACTAGCGGGCAAAGCCCGCAAGTCTCGCTGCCCCTCCCCTGAAGGGGAGGGGATTGGATATCATTCCGCCGCGATCCCCGCCTTCGCGAACATGTCCTCGCCGTCGGTTTCGGGGGCTT
>CALMYE010000074.1 GCA_937873425.1 uncultured Sphingopyxis sp.
GCGCCGCGTCGATATTGTCGATGCTCTGGCGGTAACGGCTCAGCTGGTCGTCCATATGCGGCTTCTCCTATGCACGGCACGCTTGGCACCGCGCGGGGGCCGCTGGCAAGCCGAAAGTCGTTGCAAAATGGCAGGTGGCGGGCCAAGGCTCGCCGCGTCATGAGTGCCGAAATCCACCGCCTGCACGGCGACACGCCGCCCTCGCTCGACCCGATGATGGCGCTCGTCGCCGCCGACATGAACGAGGTCAATGCGGTCATTCTCGACCGCATGCAGTCGGAGGTGCCGCTGATCCCCGAGCTCGCCGGCCATCTGATCGCGGGCGGCGGCAAGCGGATGCGGCCGATGCTGACGCTCGCCTGCGGCAAGCTGCTCGACTATCCGGGGCGGCGCCACTGCAAGCTCGCCGCCGCGGTCGAATTCATCCACACCGCGACTTTGCTCCACGACGATGTCGTCGACGGGTCGGACCTGCGCCGCGGCCGCAAGACCGCGAACCTCATCTGGGGCAACAGCGCGTCGGTGCTGGTCGGCGACTTCCTGTTCAGCCGCGCCTTCGAGGTGATGGTCGAGGACGGATCGCTCAAGGTGCTGAAAATCCTCAGCCGCGCCTCGGCGGTGATCGCGGAGGGCGAGGTCAACCAGCTTTCGGCGCAGCGCCGCATCGAGACGAGCGAGGACCAGTATCTCGCGATCATCAACGCCAAGACCGCCGAGCTGTTCGCCGCCGCCTGCAAGATCGCCGCCGTCGTCGCCGAACGCGACGAGGCGACCGAGGCGGCGCTCGACGCCTATGGCCGCAACCTCGGCATCGCTTTCCAGCTGGTCGACGACGCGATCGACTATGTCTCCGACGCCGAGACGATGGGCAAGGGCGTCGGCGACGATTTCCGCGACGGCAAGGTCACGCTGCCCGTCATCCTCGCCCATGCGCGCGGGACACCCGAGGAGCGCGAGTTCTGGAAGCAGGCGATCGTCGGCCACCGCACGTCGGACGAAGATCTCGCTTATGCAACGTCGCTGCTCCACAAGCATGACACGATCGCCGACACGCTGGCGCGCGCGCGCCACTACGGCCAGCGCGCGGTCGATGCGATCGGCGGCTTCCGCACCAGCCAGGCGAAGGCGGCGCTGACCGAGGCCGTCGCCTTCGCGGTCGCCCGCGCCTATTAGATTTTCAACCGTCCCTCCCCTTCAGGGGAGGGCAGCGAGACTTGGGAACTTGTTCCCTAGTCGCAGCGGGTGGGGTCCATCGGCCTTGCGCGAGGCCGATGGACCCCACCCCAACCCCTCCCCTGAAGGGGAGGGGCTTATGGTGCGTCATCGACGGGGAGAGCGAGGAATGGCGATGATGGGCCCAGCCGCGGAAAGCCCCGATGCCTACATCGCCGCGCTTTCGGGCTGGCAGCTTGAGCGCTGCAAGATGATGCGCGCCGCGATTCTGGGCGCCGCGCCCTTCGAAGAGACGATCAAATGGACCAACCTCGTCTTCATGGCGAACGGTCCGTGCATTTTGATCCGCGCCGAGGAGCATCGCGTGCTGCTCGGCTTCTGGCGCGGCAAAAGGCTGCGCGGGGTCGATCCGCGGATCAAGGCGAGCGGCAAATATGAGCTCGGCAATCTGGTGATGACCGAGACGACCGAAGTGACGGCGGACGAGGTCGCGCGGCTCGCGGTCGAGGCCTGGCGGCTCAACATCGAACTGGGCAATCCCGCGGCGCGGACATGACGAGGACGGCGCTTCCGATCGACGCGGTGCTGCCCGACATCATGGCGGCGCTGACGCTGAAACCCAATGCGGTGGTCGTCGCGCCGCCGGGCGCGGGCAAGACGACGCGCGTCGCTCCCGAAATCCTGAAACAGCCTTGGTGCAAGGGCGCGGTGTGGCTGCTGTCGCCGCGCCGGCTCGCGGCGCGCGCGGCGGCAGAACGCATCGCCGAAGAGATGGGGGCCGAGGTCGGCGGGCTGGTCGGCTATGCGACGCGGCTCGACAGCAAGCAGTCGAAGGCGACGCGGCTGCTGGTGATGACGCCGGGGCTGTTCCGCAACCGTATCCTCGACGATCCCGAACTGGCCGGCGTGTCGGCGGTGCTGTTCGACGAAGTCCACGAACGCAGCCTCGACGGCGATTTCGCGCTCGCGCTGGCGATCGACGCGCAGCAGGGGTTGCGCGACGACCTGCGCCTCGTCGCCATGTCGGCGACGCTCGACGGCGCGCGCTTCGGGGCGCTGCTCGGCAACGCGCCGGTGGTGAAGAGCGAGGGCAGGAACTGGGCGCTCGAGTTGCGCCATATCGGCCGCCGCGCGGAGGACCGGCTGGAGGCGAGCATCCTCGCCGCCGTCCGGCAGGCGATGGCCGAGGAGGAAGAGGGCGACATGCTCGCCTTCCTGCCCGGCGCCGCCGAAATCGAGCGCGCGGCGGGCGCGGTCGAGGAGGCGCGATTGCCGCTGGTCGTCCACCGGCTGCACGGCCAGATCGACCCGGCGATGCAGAGGAAGGCGCTCGTTCGCGACCCCGGCGGCGGACGCAAGCTGATCCTCGCGACCAGCATCGCCGAGACCAGCCTGACCATCGACGGCGTGCGCATCGTCATCGACGCCGGCCTGTCGCGGCGGCCGCGCTTCGACAAGGCGGCGGGGATCGCGCGGCTCGTCACCGAACGCGCGAGCCAGGCGTCGGCGACGCAGCGCGCGGGCCGCGCGGCGCGGCAGGGGCCGGGCGTTGCCTATCGCCTGTGGGAGGCGCCCGCGACGGCGGGCATGCCGCCCTTCGACCCGCCCGAAATCCACGAGAACGACCTGATGCCCGTCGTGCTCGACTGCGCGAGCTGGGGCATCGTCGACCCGCGCCAGCTGGGCTGGCTCGACCCGCCGTCGCCTGCCGCGGTGGCGGAGGCGAAAACGCGGCTGCAGGCGATCGGCGCGCTGACTGCGGACGGGCGGATCACCCCGCACGGCAAGGCGCTCGCCGCCATCCCGCTGCCGGTGCCGCTCGCGCACATGCTGATCGACGCGGCGGCGGCGGGCGAGGCCGAACTGGCGGCGCGGCTCGCGGTGCTGCTGACCGAGCCGGGGCTCGGCGGGCGCGGCGTCGATGTCGAGGCGCGGCTGCAGCGCTGGAAAGGCACCCGCAACGAGCGCGCCGAGGGCGCCTGGCGGCTGGCGCGGCGGCTCGCGGGGCTTGCCGAGCGGCAGGTGCAGGACGGCGCGCCGCTGACCCCGCGCTCGGTCGGCGGCTGGATCGCGACCGCCTGGCCCGACCGCGTCGCGCGGCAGCGCGCCGGGCAGCGCGGCGAATATCTCAGCGTCGGCGGGCGCGCCTATCGGCTCGATCCCGCCGATCCGCTCGCGGGCGGCGAGTGGCTCGCCATCGCCGATGCGCAGGGCCATGCGGCGGGGGTGCGCATCCTGGGGGCGGCCCCGATTTCGCAGGTCGAGGTCGAGGCGATCTTCGCGGACCGCATCGTCGCGCACAGCGCGAGCAGCTATGACGCCGCCGCCGACCGCGTCGACCATCGCCGCGAGCGGCGGCTCGGCGCGATCGCGCTGGCGAGCGGCAAGGCGGGCCGCGAGGAGGGGATCGAGGAGGATGTCGCGCTGCGCCTCGCCGCGGTGCGCGATAAGGGGCTGGGGCTGATCGGCTGGGGACCGGCGTCGCAGGCGCTGCGGCGGCGCGCCTCCTTCGCGGGCATCGACGCGCTTTCGACCGCCGCGCTCGGCGACAGCCTCGACATCTGGCTCGCGCCGTTGCTCGCGCAGTGCCGCGGGCTGCGCGACATCGGCGACCGCCGGCTTGCCGAGGCGCTGGCGGCATTGCTCGATTGGCCCGCGCGGCAATTGCTCGAAAAGCTCGCGCCGCCCGACTATCGGACCCCGGCGGGCAGCCACCACGCCATCGACTATGGCGCCGAGGGCGGACCGACGGTCAGCGTGCGCGTACAGGAAATCTTCGGCCTCGCGCACCATCCCAGCGTCGGCGAGCCGCCGGTGCCGCTGATCCTGTCGCTGACCTCGCCCGCGCACCGCCCGATCCAGACGACGCGCGACATCGCGAGCTTCTGGAGCGGGAGCTGGCACGACGTGGCGCGCGAGATGCGCGGGCGCTATCCGAAGCACCCCTGGCCCGACGATCCGGCGAACGCGCGCCCGACCTTGCTCACCAAGGCGGCGCAGGCGCGGCGCGATGCCGGATGACATGCCTCTTTCCGCCCGCGCCGACAGAGGCTAAGGGGCAGCGAAGCAGCAATCGAGGACGACGCGCATGAAGGCCCGCATTTTCCAGAAGCCCAAGAACGCCATGCAGTCCGGCCGCGCCGGGACGCAGCGCTGGGTGCTGGAATTCGCCCCCGCCGAGGCGCGCAAGGCCGATCCGCTGATGGGTTGGGCGGGCAGCGGCGACACGCGGCGGCAGGTGCGGCTGGGCTTCGCGACCCGCGAGGATGCGGTCGCCTATGCCGAGCGCTACGGGATCGAGACCGAAGTGATGCCGGCGCCGGTGCGTACGCTGAAGATTCAGGCCTACGCCGACAATTTCCGCTGAAATCCAATGATAATCTGTGTCCCCGCGAAGGCGGGGACCCATCTCCGGTGAGTGCAAAATGGCACCGGCAGGAGATGGGCTCCCGCCTTCGCGGGAGCACATTCTCTATTTTAAACGCTGGTCATTCCGCGTCCGGCTGCAACAATTTGTGCAGGTGGACGACGACATATTTCATCTCGGCGTCGTCGACGGTGCGCTGGGCGGCGCTGCGCCAGGCCTTTTCGGCGGATTTATAGTCGGGGAACAGGCCGACGACGTCGAGCTTGTCGAG
>CALMYE010000075.1 GCA_937873425.1 uncultured Sphingopyxis sp.
TTTGGCGTTTCGGTCCAACCGGCTTGCTTCGCGGGCGCCGGGCCGCTAAGGGCGCGCTCCTGTGACCGGCGCTGCGATGTTGCGCCGGCGGCTCTTTCCATCCTTGTTGAAGCGAGTGTGCGCGATGAAGATCACCGGCGTTGAAATCCGTCCCGGCAATATTATCGAATATGAAGGCGGCATCTGGAAGGTCACCAAGATTCAGCACACCCAGCCGGGCAAGGGCGGCGCCTATATGCAGGTCGAGGCCAAGAATCTGATCGACGGGCGCAAGCTCAACAACCGCTTCCGCAGCGCGGATACGGTCGAGAAGGTTCGCCTCGACACTAAGGATTTCCAGTATCTCTATGCCGAGGGCGACGATCTCGTCTTCATGGACAAGGATACCTATGAGCAGATCACGATCGGCAAGGACGTCGTCGGCGAAGCGCACGAGTTCCTTCAGGATGGCATGGATGTCGTTCTGGAGCTTTGGGAAGAGCGCCCGATTTCGGTCGAACTGCCCGAGCATATCGAAGCGACGATCGTCGAGGCCGACGCGGTGGTGAAGGGCCAGACGGCGTCCTCGTCCTACAAGCCCGCGATCCTTGACAATGGCGTGCGCGTGATGGTGCCGCCGCACATCACCAGCGGCACCCGCATCGTCGTACATGTGTACGACCGCGAATATGTCCGCCGCGCCGACTGATTGATTATCGCCGCCCGCAATCGGGCGGGTGGAGATTTGACATGGCCGTATCCGGCATCATCACCGTCATGGAACGCGCTGCGCGCAAGGCGGGCACGAAGCTGCGCCGCGACTTCGGCGAAATCGAGCATCTGCAGGTCTCGCAGAAAGGCCCTGCCGACTTCGTGTCGAAGGCCGATCAGGCGGCCGAGCGCACACTCTATGATGAACTGACCCACGCGCGCCCGGGCTGGGGCTTCCTGATGGAAGAGGCGGGCGAGATCGAGGGTGAGCCGGGCAAGCCGCGCTTCATCGTCGATCCGCTTGATGGCACGTCGAACTTTCTCCACGCCATTCCGCAGTTCGCGATCTCGATCGCGGTGCAGGAACCGAAGCTTGGCGGCGGTTGGGGCGATGTCACCGCTGGACTGATTTATCAGCCCGTGACTGACGAAAGCTATTGGGCCGAACGCGGTCGCGGCGCCTGGCTGCATGACCGCCGTTTGCGCGTGTCGTCGCGTCGTCACCTCAATGAATGTCTGATTGCCACGGGTATCCCTTATATGGGGCACGGCAATATGGGCCAGTGGAGCCGCATCTTTGGCGCGGTCGCTCCCGAAGTTGCGGGCATTCGCCGCTTCGGCGCCGCGAGTCTGGATCTGGCGTGGGTCGCGGCTGGCCGCTTCGACGGTTTCTGGGAAAGCGATCTGCAAATCTGGGACGTCGCCGCCGGCATGCTGCTGGTGCGGGAGGCCGGCGGTTTCGTCAGCGATTTCCGCGGCGGCGATCGTGCGATCGAGCGCAGCGAGTTCATCGCGGGGAGCAGCGCCGTGCATTCGAAGCTGCAAAAGCTGGTCGCGGGCGCGCTGCGCAACGCTTGATCCAATTGCCATAACCCTGAACCTGTCAGGCGTCGTTCGACAGGTTCAGCGCTACGGCGCCATTCGGTCCTATTCGCCGCCGACGAAGGTGCGATAGGACTCCATCGAATCCGTCCAGGTGTTGAACAATTCGCCAACATTCTCGCGCGGCAGTCCGGCGAAATCGAGGTCGATGTCCATCGCCAGCACCGGATCGCCGTCCTCGTCGCGATAGGCCCGTGCAAACCGGCGGTCGCGGTTCCATTCGTTGAATTTTTCGAGCGGGACATCCTTGGCGTCGGTGAAGCCCATAAAGAGCTGCAGCGTCTTGCAGTTCTTGCCGTCGGTGCAGTTCATGAAAGCGATGACGTACAACTCGCCGCCCCGCGTCGCCTTGATATAGGGCGGCTCGCCGGCTTCGCTGACGGTTTCGGTCTGCCAGCCCCGCGATTCGACCAGTGTCGCGATCGCAGCCGGGGTTTTGGCGTCGATCAGCTTCGCGTGACTAAGCGGAGCCGTGATGGCGACTCCGATCGCCGCCAAAAGAGCCAGAAATTTCCGCATATTCCCCCTGCTTTCCCTTGCCTGCGCGGCCCGCCACGGCGAACCGCTCCGGGCCGTCTAACATGCGCCTGGCGAAAGTCGCCAGCACCGGCTGTGCTTTTGCGCACCGAAGGGCCGATTTTCCTGTCCGCGGCGCTTGCGAGGCGCGCTATGCTGGCCTAAAGCGCCCGCAACAAAAGGGCGCCATAGAGCCCCTGGATGAACAACAGACTGCGAGCTCCCATGGTCGATCTGACGCAATATCTGCCGATTCTGATCTTTCTGGTCATTGCGCTTCTGCTATCGACGGCATTCGTGTTCCTGCCGATGGGCGTTTCGCGCCTGACCGGCGCGCACAAGCCCGACCCGGAGAAGCTCGCCGAATATGAATGTGGCTTTCCCGCGTTCGAGGATGCGCGCAGCCAGTTCGACGTGCGTTTCTATCTCGTCGCGATCCTGTTCATCATCTTCGATCTCGAAGCCGCCTTCCTCTTTCCCTGGGCGGTCAGCCTGGAGTCGATCGGCTGGGCGGGCTGGGGCGCGATGATGGTGTTCCTGGGCATCCTGACCATCGGCTTTATCTATGAATGGAAGAAAGGGGCGTTGGACTGGGAATGAGCCATTCAACCATCCTGACCCCCGGCCAGATGCCGGTCGCGCCGGGCACCAATCCCGATCAGAGCTTTTTCGACGATCTCAACGCCGAGGTCGGCGACAAGGGCTTTCTTGTCACCTCGACCGAGGATCTGTTCAACTGGGCGCGCACCGGCTCGCTGTGGTGGATGACCTTCGGCCTTGCCTGCTGCGCGGTCGAGATGATCCACGTCAACATGCCGCGCTATGACATGGAGCGGTTCGGCGTCGCACCGCGGGCATCCCCGCGCCAGTCGGACGTGATGATCGTCGCGGGCACGCTGTGCAACAAGATGGCCCCGGCGCTGCGCCGCGTCTACGACCAGATGTCGAACCCGAAATATGTCATCTCGATGGGCAGCTGCGCCAATGGCGGCGGCTATTATCACTACAGCTATTCGGTGGTGCGCGGCTGCGACCGCATCGTGCC
>CALMYE010000076.1 GCA_937873425.1 uncultured Sphingopyxis sp.
GGCAGCGGCGCGAAGATCGCGGCGATCAGGTCGTCGCCGACGCCTTCGGCCGTCGCGGGGTTCCATTGGGGGTTATTGTCCTTCTCGACGATCACCGCGCGCACCCCTTCGGCGAAGTCGGGGCGGGTGAGGACGCGGCTCGCGATGCGATATTCCATGACCATGTTCGCCGCGAAGTCGGCGAGCGTCAGGCTGTCGGCGAGCTGGCGCAGCGCGACCTTGCAGGTTTGCGGCGATTTGGTGCGCAGCGCCGCCAGCTCCTTCGCCGCCCAATCGCCGCCGTCGGCTTCGAGCGCGGCGAGGATATCCTCCAGCCGGTCGGAGGCGAACAGCCGGTTGATCGCGCCGGCATGCGCGAGGATACGCGCGTCGGGCGCGGGCGCCGACAGCTCGCCGAGGATGCCGGCGATGCGGTCCGGATGTTCGGCGATGCGCGCCTTCGCCTCGGCCACGCGCTCCGATGGCAGATAATGGGTGGCGAGACCGAGCGCGAGGCACTCCGCCCCGTCGAGCCGCGCGCCGGTGAGCGCGAGATATTGCCCCACGCGCCCCTCGAGCCGCGAGAGATACCAGCCGCCGCCGACGTCGGGGAACAGACCGATCCCGGTTTCGGGCATGGCGAGGCGGGTGTTCTCGGTCGCGACGCGGTAGCGCGCGGGCTGGCTGATCCCTACCCCGCCGCCCATAGTGATGCCGTCCATGAAGGCGACCACCGGCTTTTCATAGGTGAAGAGCAGGTGGTTGAGCCGATATTCGTCGTGGAAGAAGCGCCGCCCCGATGCGCCGTCGTCGGTCAGTGCCGAATTGCGCAGGAAGGCGATATCGCCCCCGGCGCAGAAGCCGCGGCCCTCGCTATGGTCGATGACGACCGCCTGCACGGCGGCGTCGCCCCGCCATGCGAGCAGCGCGTCGGTCATCGCATGCACCATGTCCAGATTCAGCGCATGGATCGCCTTGGGGCGGTTGAGCGACAGGCGGCCGATGGAGGCTTCCTTCGTGATAAGGACGTCTTCGGTCATAAGCCCTCTCAAAACCTTCTCCCGTCGGGAGAAGGATATGGAGCCTTACCGGCTTGCCGGTTAGGCGGAGTTGGATGAGGGGGTCTGCCCTATCGAGAGCGTCCAGCCCCTCACCCAGCTTCGACTAGCCAGCAAGCTGGCAAGTCTGCGCAACCCTCTCCCAAAGGGAGAGGGGAATTCCTACTGCCGCAGCAGATCCCGTCCGACGATCATCCGCATCACCTGGTTGGTGCCTTCGAGGATCGAATGGACGCGCAGGTCGCGCCAGAAACGCTCGATCGGATAGTCCTTCAGATAGCCGTAGCCGCCGAACAATTGCAGCGCGCGGTCGACCACCGCGCTGCCGTTGTCGGTCGCGAGCCGCTTCGCCATCGCCGAGAAGCGCGACTTGTCGGGGGCACCCGCGGTCACCTTCGCCGCCGCCAGATAGAGCAAAGCGCGCGCCGCCTCCAGATCGGTCGCCATGTCGGCGAGGGTGAATTGCGTGTTCTGGAAATCGGCGATCGGCTGGCCGAACTGCTGGCGGTCCTTCGCATAGGCGATCGCCTCGTCGAGGCAGCGCTGCGCGCCGCCCAAGGAGCAGGCGCCGATGTTGAGCCGCCCGCCGTCGAGCCCCGCCATCGCGAAGCGGAAGCCGTCGCCCTCGGCGCCGACCAGATTTTCCACGGGCACGCGGCAATCCTCGAAGATCACCTGCGCGGTCGGCGAGGCGTTCCAGCCGAGCTTCTTCTCGGGCGCGCCGAAGCTGAGCCCCGCAGTATCCTTTTCGATGACGAGACAGCTGATGCCCTTCGACTTTTCCTCACCGGTGCGGACCATGCAGACATAGATGTCGTTATAGCCGGCGCCCGAGATGAACTGCTTGGTGCCGTTGAGCACATAATGGTCGCCGTCGCGCTTGGCCGTGGTCTTCAGCGCTGCCGCGTCGGAACCCGAGCCGGGTTCGGTCAGGCAATAGCTTGCGATCTTGTCCATGCCGACGAGGTCGGGGAGGAAGCGGGCCTTGATCTCGGCGCCGCCGAAGCGGTCGATCATCCACGTCGCCATATTGTGGATCGAGACATAAGCGGATGTCGCAGGGCAGCCATAGGCCATCGCCTCCATGATCAGCGCCGCCTCGAGCCGGCCCAGCCCGATGCCGCCCGATTCCTCGGCCACGTAAATCGCGCCGAAGCCGAGCTCGCCGGCAGCCTTCCACACGTCGACGGGATAATGATACGTCTCGTCCCATTCCGCCGCAAAGGGCGTGATGCGATCGGCGGTGAACTTGCGCGCCATGTCCTGGATGGCGAGTTGGTCGTCGGTAAGCTGGAACTGGTCGGTCATATTTCCGTCTCGATGATGGCTTCGGCTTCGATTTCGACTTTCCATTCGGGCCGCAGCAGCGCCGATACGACGACCATCGTCGCCGCGGGACGGATATCCCCGAACATCGCGCCGTGCGCGCAGCCGA
Organism: uncultured Sphingopyxis sp.; assembly: GCA_937873425.1. Lineage (GTDB taxonomy): Bacteria > Pseudomonadota > Alphaproteobacteria > Sphingomonadales > Sphingomonadaceae > Sphingopyxis. The sequence goes on from CALMYE010000076.1 coordinate 2,473, forward strand.
CGAGATCGGCGTCGGCAGGGTCGGTGATGAACATGCGCGTGCGCACGACGTCGGCGGGCGAGGCGCCGAGCGCCGCGAGCGCGTCCGCGATGATCGTCAGGCAGCGCGCCGCCTGAACCCCCGCGTCGCCGGGCGTGGACGAGCCGTCGGGCTCGATCGGCGCGGTGCCGCCGACGTCGATGCGGCCCCCGATGCGGACGGCGCGGCTGTAGCCGTAGACAGGCTCATAGGGGGATGCCGAAGCATGGTTGCGGCGCTCCCCCACCGCCGCACCCGCCTCAGCCACAGCTGACCCGCTCGATCCGGTAGGCCGCGTCGTAGGAGACGGTCAGCCGGTCGGGGCGATAGTCCATCGTCACCGCCATGCCCGGCGCGACCCAGCGCAGCGTGCGTGCGCCGGTCGCGCGGAGCAGCGCTGCGCCGGTCTCGGCGCTCGCGGTCTGGCCGACGAAGCCTTGCGCGCCGTCGGCGTTGCACGGACCCTCGGCAGAAGGAGGCGGCGGCAGCGTTTCGGCCGGCGGGGCGCCGGCCGAACATGCGGCGAGCGGCAGCGCCACGGCGGCCATGATCAAGCGAATCTCCATCATCCCGTCTCCTTCTCCATCCTCAGTTCGCGCAGCGCGTGTAGCGGAGCGGTTCCGCGCTCGCATCCTCGCCCCATTCGCGGCGAACCAGCGTCCTGCCGCCATCCTCCACGCCAAGCAACACCAGCCGGTCCCATTCCATGCCTTCGCCGCTGAACTTGTAATCGGCGACGATGCGACTGTCCGACCGCTCGCGGATGCGGGCGAGCTCGCCATGCGATTCATAGAAGCGCAGGTTCGCGGCGTCGATGGTCAGCAACCCCTTGGCGTCGCCCCATGTCGAGGTGCAGTCGGCGGCGGCGAGCCCCCAGCGGCCCTGGATCGCGGCGGGGATCGCCTTGTCGCCAGCGCCGATGCCGGCCTCGGGCGCGGCGGGCGGCGCGATCGCGGGATCGGGGGTGTAGGCGGCGGTGTCGGTTGGTGCCGCGTCCGGGACAGGGGAAAGGCTCGCCGTCTCGTCGGCGGGCGCCGTCTGCTCGTCCTTGCCGCCGCTACAGGCCGCGAGCAGCAAGGAGGCCCAGATCAAGCCCCTCCCCTTCAGGGGAGGGGGTGGGGGTGGGGTCCATCGGCCTTGCGCAAGGTTTCGAAACCCCACCCCAACCCCTCCCCTGAAGGGGAGGGGCTTTGAAGAGAATTCTTCGCTCATCGTCTTTCTCCTTTGCGGGGAGAAATGTTCGAAACCGCGCACGGGTTGCCCGATCAGCCCATCGTCGGGATGACGAAGGCGTTGCCGCCGTCCGGCGACCCGTCGGGCCAGCGCGCGGTCACCGTCTTGACCTTGGTCCAGAATTTGACGCCTTCCATGCCGTGCTGGTTGGTGTCGCCGAAGGCCGAGCGCTTCCAGCCGCCGAACGTATGATAGGCGACCGGAACCGGGATCGGCACATTGATGCCGACCATGCCGACATTGACCCGCGCGGCGAATTCGCGCGCGGCATGGCCGTTGCGGGTGAAGATGGCGACGCCGTTGCCATATTGATGCTTGCTGGGCAGTTCGAGCGCGGTCTCGAAATCGGGCGCGCGGACGATCTGGAGCACCGGGCCGAAGATTTCCTCGCGATAGCTTTCCATGGCGGGGGTGACATGGTCGAACAAAGTCGGGCCGACGAAGAAGCCCTGCTCATGCCCCTGCAGGCTGAAGCCGCGGCCGTCGATCACCAGTTCGGCGCCCTCGTCGGCGCATTTGGCGATCCAGCCCTCGACCTTTTCCTTGTGCGCCTGCGTCACCACGGGGCCGTAATGGGCGTCGGGATCGGTCGAGACGCCGACGCGCAGCGCCTCGATCGCCGGGACCAGTTTCTCGCGCAGGCGGTTCGCGGCGTCCTCGCCCACCGGCACCACCACGGGCAGCGCCATGCAGCGCTCGCCCGCCGAGCCGAAGGCCGCGCCGGTCAGGTCGTTCACCACCTGGTCGAGGTCGGCGTCGGGCATGACGATGCCGTGATTCTTCGCCCCGCCCATCGCCTGCACGCGCTTGCCGTTCGCAACGCCGCGGTTGTAGACATAATGGGCGATGTCGGACGAACCGACGAAGCTGACCGCGCCGATGTCGGGATGGTCGAGGATTGCGTCGACCATTTCCTTGTCGCCGTGGACGGTCTGGAAGATGCCTTCGGGCATGCCCGCTTCGAGGAACAGTTCGGACAGGCGCACCGGCACCGACGGATCGCGCTCGCTGGGCTTGAGGATGAAGGCGTTGCCGACCGCGGTCGCGACGCCACCCATCCACAGCGGGATCATCGCGGGAAAGTTGAACGGGGTGATGCCGGCGCCGATGCCGACCGGCTGGCGCATCGAATAGACGTCGATGCCCGGCCCCGCGCCCTGCGTATATTCGCCCTTCAACACGTGCGGGATGCCGCAGCAGAATTCGATCACCTCCAGCCCGCGCTGGATATCGCCCTTCGCATCGGCGATCACCTTGCCATGCTCCGCCGACAGCATTTCGGCGAGCTGGTTCATATTGGCTTCGACGAGGCGCTTGAATTCGAACATCACGCGCGCGCGGCGCTGCGGATTGGTCGCGGCCCAGGCAGGCTGCGCCGCCTTCGCCGCCGCGACGGCGCGGTCGAGGATCGCGCGATCGCCGAGCGCGACCCGCGCCTGCACGCCGCCGTTGTTGGGGTCGAGCACATCGCCGAAGCGGCTGTTGCCGCCGGCACCGCCAACGATGTGATGGTCGATCTGTCGCATGTTCGAGTCTCCCATGAATATTCTCGCTGCAACAGACCAGTTGCGGCCCGATTGCAAGGGATAGACTTGCAGGACGAACCTGCATATTTGCAGGATATGGATTGGGACAGACTGCAATATTTCCTGATGGTCGCGCGCCACGGCACACTCGCGCGGGCGGGACAGGCGTTGCAGGTCGATGCGACGACGGTCAGCCGTCAGGTCGGCGCGCTCGAAGCGGCGCTCCAGCAGACCCTGTTCGAGCGCGCGCCGTCGGGGTTCCTGCTGACCGCGGCGGGGCGGGCGCTGGTCCCGCACGCCGAAGCGATGGCGGCGGCGGCGGCGCGCATCCATTCGGCGGGCGAGGGCGGGGCGGCGCTGTCGGGCCAGCTGCGCGTCAGCGTGTCCGAAGGTTTCGGGGGCAGCTTCATCGCGCCGCGCCTCGCGGGCTTCGCCGCCGCGCACCCCGAGCTCGAGATCGACCTCGTCGCCTCGTCGGGCTTCCTCAACCCCTCGCGGCGCGAGGCCGACATGGCGGTGCTGCTCGCGCGGCCCCGGAAAGGCCCGCTGATCACGCGCAAATTGTCGGATTACAGCCTCGGCCTCTATGCCCCGGCGGATCGCCCCGACTGGCAGGAAAAGGTGGCGGCACTGCCGCTGTCGCGGGCGGGGCTGCCGGTCGTGGGCTATGTCCCCGACATCCTCTATGCTCCCGAGCTCGACTATCTCGGCGAGATCGAGCCGGGGCTGCGCGCGACCATCCGCTCCTCGTCGATCCTCGCGCAGCGGCGGATGATCGCGGGCGGCGCCGGGGTCGGCGTTCTGCCCTGCTTCCTCGCGGCAGGCGACCCGGCGCTGGTGCGTGTGCGGCCGGAGCAGGTCATCGCGCGCGCCTTCTGGCTCGCGCTCCACCGCGACGTCGCCCCGCAGCCGCGCATCCGCGCCTTCATCGACTGGCTCGA
>CALMYE010000077.1 GCA_937873425.1 uncultured Sphingopyxis sp.
GACGCCTTGATCGCCGCCGCGAAGGACCGCATCCTGCTCACCGACGGCGGCTGGGGGACGCAGATTCAGGAGCGCAAGCTCGGCGAGGCCGACTATGCGGGCAGCCTCGGGCTCGGCCATGACCAGAAGGGCAACAACGACATCCTCGCGCTGACGCGTCCCGACGTGGTCACCGCGATCGGCGAGGCCTATCTGGCCGCCGGGTCGGATATCGTGTCGACCAACACCTTCAGCGCCAACCGCATCAGCCAGGCCGATTATGGCGCCGAGGCGCTGGTCGCCGACATCAACCATGAAAGCGCGCGGCTGGGCCGCGAGGCCGCCGACCGCTATCAGCAGCGCGACGGGCGCCGCCGCTTCATCGCGGGCGCGGTCGGGCCGACCAACAAGACGCTGTCGCTGTCGCCCGACGTCAACAATCCCGGCTATCGCGAGATCGACTTCGACGAATTGAAGGCGGTCTATCTCGACCAGGTCGTGGCCTTGGCCGAGGGCGGGGCGGATTTCATCCTGATCGAGACGATCTTCGACACGCTCAACGCCAAGGCGGGCATCGCCGCGACGCTGGAGGCCGAGGCGAAAGTCGGGCGCGAGCTGCCGCTGATGATCTCGATGACGCTGACCGACCTGTCTGGGCGCAACCTGTCGGGCCATACGGTCGAGGCCTTCTGGTATGCGGTGCGCCACGCGAAGCCGCTGACCATCGGGCTCAACTGCTCGTTCGGCGCGGCGCAGCTTCGCCCGCATGTCCGCGTCCTGTCCGATCTCGCCGACACGCTGGTGATGGTCTATCCGAACGCCGGCCTGCCCAACGAACTCGGCGAATATGACGAGTTGCCCGACACGACCGCGGGCCTCGTGCGCGAATGGGCCGAACATGGGCAGGTCAACATCCTCGGCGGCTGCTGCGGTTCGACCCCCGCGCATATCGCGGCGATGGCGCGCGCGATCGAGGGACTGCCGGCCCGCGCGATCCCGGAGGTGCCGGTGCGGACGCGGCTGGCGGGGCTGGAGCCGTTCACCATGGCTGCGGCTTGAATTAACCCCTCCCCTTCAGGGGAGGGGCAGCGAGACTTGCCAGCTTGCTGGCTAGTCGCAGCGGGGTGGGTGCATCGGCCTGGCTCTTTCCCGCGACCCCCACCCCAACCCCTCCCCTGAAGGGGAGGGGCTTTAGAAGAAGACAATGACTGAAACCCTCTCTTCCTCCACCTTCGTCAACATCGGAGAACGAACCAACGTCACCGGCTCGGCGGCGTTCAAGAAGCTGATCCTCGCCGACGACTTCGCGGCGGCGGTCGAGGTCGCGCGCCAGCAGGTCGAAAACGGCGCGCAGGTCATCGACGTCAACATGGACGAGGGGCTGCTCGACGCCGTGCGGGCGATGACCACTTTCCTGAAACTGATCGCCGCCGAACCCGACATCGCGCGCGTGCCCGTCATGATCGACAGCTCCAAATGGGAGGTGATCGAGGCGGGCCTCAAATGCGTCCCCGGCAAGCCGATCGTCAATTCGATCAGCATGAAGGAGGGCGAAGAGCCCTTTCTCGACGCCGCGCGCAAATGCCTGGCCTACGGCGCCGCAGTTGTCGTCATGGCCTTCGACGAGGTCGGCCAGGCCGACACCCGCGAGCGCAAGATCGAAATCTGCGAGCGCGCCTACAAGCTTCTCATGACGATCGGCTTCCCGCCCGAGGACATCGTCTTCGACCCCAATATCTTCGCGGTTGCGACGGGGATCGAGGAGCATGACAATTATGCGGTCGACTTCATCGAGGCGGTGAAGGAAATCCGTGTCCGCTGCCCGCACGCGCATTTCTCGGGCGGCCTTTCCAACCTGTCGTTCAGCTTCCGCGGCAACGAGACGGTGCGCCGCGCGATGCACAGCGTCTTCCTCTATCATGCCATCCCCGCCGGGCTCGACATGGCGATCGTCAACGCGGGGCAGCTCGACGTCTACGACACCATCGACCCGGAATTGCGTACTGCGTGCGAGGACGTCATCCTCAACCGCAAGGTGGAGGGCGAGGCCGAAAGCCCGACCGAGCGGCTGATCGCACTCGCCGAACGCTACAAGGGCAAGGACGCGGCGCAGGAAAAGGCCGCCGAGGAATGGCGCGGCTGGGAGGTGCGCAAGCGCCTCGAACATGCGCTGGTCAAGGGCATCGACGCGCATATCGTTTCCGACACCGAGGAAATGCGCCTCGCGATGGACCGCCCGATCGAGGTCATCGAAGGCCCGCTGATGGACGGGATGAACGTCGTCGGCGACCTGTTCGGATCGGGCAAGATGTTCCTGCCGCAGGTCGTGAAGTCCGCGCGCGTGATGAAGAAGGCGGTGGCGCACCTGCTCCCCTTCATCGAGGCGGCGAAGGAGCCCGGCGCGAAGGGCAAGGGCAAGGTCGTGATGGCGACCGTGAAGGGCGACGTCCACGATATCGGCAAGAATATCGTCGGCGTCGTGCTCCAGTGCAACGGCTTCGAGATCGTCGATCTGGGCGTGATGGTGCCGTGGAGCACGATCCTCGAGGCCGCGAACGAGAATGACGCCGACATGATCGGCCTCTCCGGCCTCATCACCCCCTCGCTCGACGAGATGGTGACGGTGGCGGAGGAGATGCAGCGCGCGGGCATGACCATGCCGCTGCTGATCGGCGGCGCGACGACGTCGAAGGTGCATACCGCGCTGCGCATCGATCCCGCCTATCAGGGGCCGGTGCTCCACGTCCTCGACGCGAGCCGCGCGGTCGGCGTCGCGACCTCGCTCGTCAGCTCGACCGGACGCGACCAGTTCGTGCAGGGCTACAAGGCCGACTACGAGCATATCCGCGACGTGCGCGCGGGGAAGGGACAGAGCGCGCTGGTCCCGATCGACGACGCGCGCGCCAACGGCTTCCGGATCGACGAGCATATCCGCCCCTTTCCGCCCGAAAAGCCCGGCGTGCATGTCTTCGACAGCTGGGACATGGCCGAACTCGTCGAATGGTTCGACTGGACGCCCTTCTTCCGCGCGTGGGAGCTGGCGGGCAATTTCCCGGCGATCCTCGACGACGCGATCGTCGGGGAGAGCGCGACGAGCCTCTACAATGACGCGCGCGCGATGCTCGACACGATCATCGGCGAAGGCTGGCTCCATGCGCGCGGCGTCGCGGCGCTCTGGCCCTGCCGCCGCGAGGGCGACGATGTGATCGTGCATCTCGAAGAGAGCGAGACCCACATCCGCATCCCCTTCCTCCGCCAGCAGATCGCCAAGCGCGAGGGGCGCGCCAACATGTGCCTCGCCGATTTCGTCAGCCACGACGGCGACTGGATCGGCGGCTTCTCGGTCGCGATCCACGGCATCGAACCGTATCTCGCGCGCTTCAAGGCGGCGCACGACGATTATAGCGACATATTGCTGAAGGCGCTCGCCGACCGCTTCGCCGAGGCCTTCGCCGAGCGGCTGCACGCCCATGTCCGCACCGACCTGTGGGGCTATGCGCCGGGCGAGCAATTGACGCCCGAGGCGATCATCAAGGAGGAATATCGCGGCATCCGCCCCGCGCCCGGCTATCCCGCCTGTCCCGATCACAGTTTGAAGCCGATCCTGTTCGACCTGCTCGACGCGGGGATCAATTCGGGTGCGGTGCTCACCGAAAGTTTCGCGATGCTGCCGACCGCGGCGGTCTCGGGCTTCTATTTCGGCCATCCCGACGCGAGCTATTTCGGCGTCGCGCGCGTGGGCCCGGACCAGCTTGCCGACTATGCGGCGCGGCGCGGGGTCGATATCGAGACAGCGACGCGCTGGCTGCGCCCCAATCTCGACTGACGGAGAAATCTCTATGGCCGCCATGCCCGAAGTGGCCTGTCTCGAGGAATATTGGGCCTCGCACAGCGGCAAGGGGCCGCCGCTCGACGAGATGCTCGGCAAGCTGCTGCTCGACACGCTCGGTCTCGGCAACCAGCAGGTGTTCGAACAACTCTATCAGGTGAAGCCCGATTTCGCGGGATTCCAGGCTTGGATTCTCGAAACCGCGGGGCCGCCCGATCCGCTGCTGCTCGACCGCTATCACGGCTGGCTGATGGAAATGCCGCCCGGCGAGGCGGCCGGGGCGCAGCTCGCCGCCATCGCGGCGATGCCGCCGGTGCTGGACGATGCGGCGCTCGCCCATTGGGACGCGCACGGTTATGTCATCCTCCCCGATGCGATTACGGCCGACGAGATCGAGGCGGTGAAGGCCTTGCTGTGGGACGTCATCGGCGCCTCGCCCGACGATCCCGAAAGCTGGTATGCCGCGAAAACCAACGGCATCATGGTGCCGCATTTCCAGCATCTGGCGCTGGAAGCGGCGCGGCGCAGTCCGCGCGTCCACAAGGCGTTCGCGCAATTGTGGGGCAGCGAGAATCTGTGGGTGACCATCGACCGCATGGGCTTCAACCCGCCCGAGCGGCCGGGGCATATGTTCAGCGGGTCGGACCTCCATTGGGACGCGAGCCTCGTGCGGCCCATCCCGTTCGGCACGCAGGGTGTCCTCTATCTGACCGACACGGCGGAGGATCAGGGCGCCTTTCGCTGCGTCCCCGGTTTCCATCGCCGCATCCATGCCTGGCTCGACGGGCTGGGCGACGCGAACCCGCGCGAGGTCGATCTGTCGGCCGGGGTGAAGCATGTCGCGGGCCGCGCGGGCGACCTCGTCATCTGGCGGCAGGATCTGCCGCACGCCGCGAGCCCGAACCGCTCGAACCGGCCGCGGCTCGCGCAATATCTGACCTATTATTCGCCCGACATGGAAATCCGGCCCTGGCGTTGACAGGCGATCCTCCCCGGAACGGGGAGGGGGACCACCCGCAGGGTGGTGGAGGGGCACCCAAGGTGTTTCGCTCCGTCGATAGATTGCGCGACTCCGCCCGTGCCCCTCCACCATGCTTCGCATGGTCCCCCTCCCCCAAGGGGGAGGATCGGGCCCGCTTAACCCCCTCCCGCCCGCGCGTCCGGTTTCGGGACGCCGGGCCGGTTAACCAGCCTTGCAAACGACTGGCGGACGCCCCCGCGCTATGCTGCCGCCATGACCCGCATCCGCCCCAGCCTCATCGCCGCGCTGCTTATCGCCGCCGTGGCCGCCGCCGCGCCGGCGCCCGCCCAGACCGGCGGCGCGCCCTATGTCATTGCCGAGAATGGCCGCGGCTATGCGCGCCTTCAGGACGCGGTCGATGCAATCGGCGAGGGGCAGGGAACGATCCGCATCGCGCCCGGCTATCACCGCGACTGCGCGGTGCAGACCGCCGGCCGCATCGCCTTCGTCGCCGCCGAACCCGGCACGGCGGTGTTCGACGGCGTCGCCTGCGAGGGCAAGGCGGCGCTGGTGCTGCGCGGGCAGGGCGCGCGCGTCGACGGCCTCGTCTTCCAGAATATGCGCGTCCCCGACGGCAACGGCGCGGGCATAAGGCTGGAAACCAGCGACCTCGAGGTGGTGAACAGCCTGTTCCGCACCAGCGAGGAAGGCATCCTCACCGCCGACGACCCCGAAGCGACGCTGACCATCGACCGCTCGACCTTCTCGCGCCTCGGCCGCTGCGACCGCGGGCTCAGCTGCGCGCACAGCGTCTACACCGGCATCTACGGCCGCGTCATCGTCACCCGCACCCGCTTTGAAAAGGGCAGCGGCGGCCATTATCTGAAGACGCGGGCGGTGACCGTCGACATCCGCGACAACAGCTTCGACGACACGCAGGGGACGGCGACCAACTACATGATCGACCTGCCGTCGGGTTCGGTCGGGCGGATCGCGGACAATCTGTTCGTGCAGGGCCGTGACAAGGAGAATTATTCGGCGCTGATCGCGGTCGCCGCCGAGGAACGCAAGAACCGCTCGCGCGGGCTGGTGATAGAGGGCAATCGCGCGACGCTGCCCGCCGGCATGAACCGCAAGTCGGTGTTCGTCGCCGACTGGAGCGGCGAGGCGCTGGCGATCGGCGCGAACGAGCTGGGCGCGGGGCTGATGCGGTTCGAGAAAAGGTAAAGCGGTCAATCATCCCCTCCTCTTCAGAGGAGGGGCAGTGAGACTTGGTCCGGCGCAGCCGGGCCTTTAGTCGAGCGGGGTGGTCACCGAAGGCGCACGCCTAGCCCCCGAAACACCACCCCGCTGCGACTAGGGTTGGGACTCAATTAGCCCACCAGATGATGGCGGCGACGATGAAGATAGC
>CALMYE010000078.1 GCA_937873425.1 uncultured Sphingopyxis sp.
GCCGCCTGCACCGACATTTCCAGCTCGCCGATCGCGCCGTTCAGATAGCGTTCGCAGGTGCGGAACATCACCTCGCGGAGCAGGTTGAGCGATTGCGTCCGCGCGATGTTCGTCCCGGTTTCGGCGTCCGCAAATGTGGCGTTGAGGGCCGCCTCGATCGACTTCGGATCGGCGGCCTGGCCGAAAGTGCCGCCGACGCTGAGCGCCTGCGCGACCACCGTATAGACGTCGGGGCTGGGTTCGGAGCAGAAGCGGCGCTGCTGCGTGGTGATCTTGGTGGTCTGCGACGGCGAACCATCGACGGTCGTGACGGTCGTTTTTTCGAGCAAGGGTCCGGCGATGATCGCGCGCTGTTTCGCGTCGACGCTGATGACCGTGGCGTCCTTTCCCGTCACGCGGTCGATCTTGTGAATGGCCTTCTGGTTGGCGGTGCAGCCCCCGAGCAGGCCAGCGGCCAGCAATGCCGCCGCGACGATGTTCCGGATCATGGCCTTTCCCCCCAGCCTAGGTCGGGGGACAGTATCTGCGCTTTTCGCCCGGCCTGTCTATGGAAGGCACCGGAATGACGCCATAGCCGCCCGATCTCCGGCGCGGCGATTTAATCCGGGTTTTTCATCGCTGTAGAAGCGCCTCTTCGACCTGATCGAGCCGTTCCTTGCCGAAGAACATGTTATCTCCGACAAAAAAGGTCGGGATGCCGAAGACGCCGCGGGCAACGGCGGCTTCGGTGTTGGCGGCCAGCTTCGCCTTGATCGCGGGCTCCTGCGTCCGCGCGAGCAGGGCGGGGCCGTCGAAGCCGTTGGCGGACAGGAAGGCGGCCGCGACCTCGGGGTCGTCCATCTTCAGCCCTTCCTCCCACATCGCCCGGTTCACCGCGTCGATATAGTCGTCGAGCACGCCGTCCTCCTCGGCGACGATCGCGCCGCGCATGATCAGCAGCGTGTTGACCGGGAAATGCGGGTTGAGGCGGAATTTCGTCAGGCCGTGCCGTTCGATGAAGCGCCGCATCTCCAGATTTTCATAGGCGAGCTTCGCGGGGGCGTCGGCATAGCGGATCATGGGCGCCATATTGCCCGTCGCCTTGAAGATGCCGCCAAGCAGGCAGGGGGTGATGACGAGCGCGGCGCCGGTGCGTTCGAGCAGGTCGGGCAGCACGCGCAGCGTCAGATAGGCGTTGGGGCTGCCGAAGTCGAAGATCAGTTCGAGGGTTTTCGTCATGCGTATATTCCTTTCTTCTCCCCTTGGGGGAGAAGGATATGGAGCCTTATCGCCGCAGGCGATTAGGCGGAGTTGGATGAGGGGTTCTGCCGCCGCGTTCGCACGCACCGCTCGAACCCCTCACCCAGCTTCGACTAGGCGGCGGAGCCGCCAAGTCTTCGCAACCCTCTCCCAAAGGGAGAGGGAGGATCATGCTCACCATTTTTCTCCCCAGGGGCGGAGGTCGAGTTCGTGCGTCCAGGCGCTCCTCGGCTGCTTGTGGAGCATCACATAATTGGCGGCGATGGCGTCGGGGTTCAGGATCAGGTCCTGCGCCTTGGCATGGTCGAAATCGGGGTGACGGCCGCGGATGAAGTCGGTGTCGATCGCGCCGTCGATCACCACATGCGCGACATGCACGCCCTGCGGCCCCAGTTCGCGCGCCATGGACTGGGCGAGCATCCGCAGCGCCGCTTTGGCGCCCGAAAAGGCCGCGAAACCCGAACCGCCGCGCAGGCTCGCGGTCGCGCCGGTGAAGATTATCGTGCCGCGGCCGCGCGGCGCCATGCGCTTCGCCGCCTCGCGCCCCAACAGGAAGCCGCCGAGGCAGGCCATTTCCCACACCTTGGTATAGACGCGGGCGGTCGTCTCGACGATCGGGAA
>CALMYE010000079.1 GCA_937873425.1 uncultured Sphingopyxis sp.
CCGAAGGCGCGCGGGACAATGGTTTTGCTGCACCGCGCAAAGCATGGGTCGAAGCGGCAAGGGGTGGCATAGGATATTGCCTGAACGGCGCAGATCGGGAAAAGGCCGCTGGATCGGACGATCGGTCGTGCTGCTGCTGGTGCTGGCGGCCTTCTGGCTGTTCCTGATTTTCATGGGCCGGCCGATCGAGCCGCGACTGATTGAGGTGGATGTGACCGACAAGATTGCCGAAAGCGCGCCGCAATGAAGAAGACGCAACTCGCGCTGACGCTGGGCCTGTCGGGTGCCGCGCTCGCCGCCGCGCTGATGCTGCCGGCGCTGGCGCAGGAATCGCTGTTGCCCGAGGGCTTCGGCAGCCCGACCCCCGCCCCCGCGCCGACCCCGGCGCCCACGCCGCGCCCGACTCCGACCCCGTCGTCGCCCGCCTCCCCGGCATCCCCGGTCGCGCCGCCGCCGGTCACCGCGACGACCGGCAGCGCCGCGGCGCCCGCCGATGCGGAAATTGTCGAAGAGAGCGAAACGGCCGAGCCCGCGACGCTGAAATACGACCTGCCGCCGGGCGCCCGGCGGCTGCTCACCCGCATCGGGCCGCTCACGCCGGAGACCGGCGGGCTCGCCCCCGATGCCTTTGGCGTGCGCGGCCAATATGCGGCGGCGATCATGCGCGCGACGCGCACCCCGCCCGCGTCGCGCTGGGGACAGATTCTGCTGCGCCGCGCGCTGGCCTCGGCGATCGACACCCCCGCGACGATCAACGGCGCCGACCTCGCCGCCGAACGCGCATCGCTGCTGCTGCGCATGGGCGAGGCGCAGGTCGCGCGCTCGATCGTCCAGTCGGTCGATTACGACCGCGCGAGCCCCCGCCTCGTCGCCGCTGCGCAGCAGGTCTATCTCGCCAACGCCGACCCGGCGGGTCTGTGCCCCTATGTCCCCGCCGGCCTCGCGCAGGGCGACGAGCATAGCTGGCGGCTGGCGGCGGGCATCTGCGCCGGCCTGTCGGGCGAGGCGGGACCCGCCGGCTGGGCGATCGGCCGCGTGCGGTCGGACGGCAAGATCGCCAATTTCGACATATTGCTCGCCGAGCGCGTATTGGGCGCGAGCGCCGGCGGCGGCCGCTCGATCACCATCCAGTGGGACAAGATCGACCGGCTGACCAGTTGGCGCTTCGGCATGGCGACCGCGACCGCGACGCCGATTCCGGCCCCGCTGCGCGCTTCGGCGACGCCCGCGATGCGCGGCTGGACCGTGCTCGCGCCGATGAGCGAGATGACCGACCGCGTCGCAGCGGCGCCCGATGCGGCAGCGCGCGGCGTGCTGTCGGGCGAGGCCTATGTCTCGCTGCTCAGCGCCGCGGCAGGCGAGGAGGAGGCGTCGGCGCAGATCGCCGTGCAGATCGACCAGCTCAGAAACGCCTTCGGCGCGGCGAGCGGCGCGGAACGCTATGCGGCGATGCAGGGGCTGTGGGACGGCGGCAATGCACCTACCGCGCGCTACGCCGCGATGGTCGCGACGGCGCGCGCTGCCGCCGCCCTGCCGGTCGGCACCGATGTCGGCGACGACCCGTGGCAACTCATCGGCTCGATGCTGGCGGGCGGTTACGACCGCAACGCCATCGAATGGGTGCCGACGGTCAATGTCGGCAGCCGCGCCTGGGGCATTCTCGCGGTCGGCTCGCCGCGCCCGCTGAACGGCACGACGGCCGGCGCGATCGGCAATTTCGCCGGCAACGACGACAGCGCCGACGAACTGCGCAGCAAGCTGCTGCTCGCCGGGCTCGCCGGGCTCGGGCGGATCGACGAGGGACAGGCCGCGTCGGCGGCGAGCAATCTCGGTGTCGATCTCGGCAAGCAGACGCGCTGGACGCGCGCTATCTCGGACGCCGCAGCGCGCCGCGAGCCGGGCCTGGTCGCGCTGCTCGCGGCGGCTGGGATGCAGGGCGACTGGTCGAAGATGCCGCCCTATCATCTCTATCACATCGTCCGGGCGCTGCGCGAAGTGGACCTAGCGTCGGAGGCGCGGATGATCGCCGCCGAGGCGCTGGTGCGCGTCTAGGGTGAACGCAACCGACGCCGCGCTGATCGATCGCTTCCTCGAAATGATGGCCGCCGAGCGCGGTGCGGCGCGCAACACGCTCGCCGCCTATCGCCGCGATCTCGAACAGGCGGCGGGGCTGGTGACAGGCGATCTCGGCACCGCCGAAACCACCACATTGCGCCAGCTGATGCAGCAATATCAGGGCCTTGCCGCGAGTAGCGCGGCGCGCAAGCTGTCGGCGCTGCGGCAATTCTATGCCTTCCTGCAGGATGAGGGCGAGCGTACGGACGACCCGGCGCAGCCGCTCGCGCGGCCCGCGACGCGCCGTCCGCTGCCGCGCATCCTCGGCCACGACGATGTCGACCGCCTGTTCGCGCGGGCCGGCGAAGAGGCGGCGGGGGAGGCGCCGCCCGCAGCGGCGGTGCGGCTGCTGCTGCTGCTCGAACTTCTCTATGGCTCGGGGCTGCGCGCGAGTGAGCTCGTATCTCTGCCGCGCCGCGCTGTGGCCGGCGAGCGGCAATATCTGATCGTCCGCGGCAAGGGTGACAAGGAACGGCTCGCGCCGCTGTCCGATCGCGCGTGCGCCGCGCTCGACCGCTGGCTGCCGCTCGCTGCCGACGGTTCGCCCTGGCTTTTCCCGTCGGGCAAGGGCCATGTCTCCCGGGTTCGCCTGTTCCAGATGCTGCGCGAACTCGCCGCGCGCGCCGGGGTCGATCCCTCGGGGGTGAGCCCGCATGTGCTGCGCCACGCCTTCGCCACCCATCTGCTTGAAGGCGGCGCCGATCTGCGCGCGCTCCAGCTGATGCTCGGCCACGCTGACATCGCGACGACCGAAATCTACACCCATGTCGACAGCCGCCGCCTCGTCGAGCTGGTCAACCGCCGCCACCCGCTCGCGCACATGGACGTCCCGACCGCCACCGTTGACCTCGCGCCGCCTTCGGCCTAGCGCTTCCCGCCATGACAGCCTTTCTGGACTTCGAAAAACAGGTCGCGGCGCTCGATCGCCAGATTGCCGAACTGCGCGAAATGGGCGACGATCCGACGCTCAATATCGAGAATGACATCGCCCGGCTGGAGGAAAAATCCTCGAAACTGCTGCGCGAAATCTATGCGAAGCTGACGCCCTGGCAAAAGACGCAGGTCGCGCGCCACCCCGACCGGCCGCATTTCAAACATTATGTCGCGGGGCTGTTCGACGACTGGATGCCGCTCGCTGGCGACCGCAATTTCGGCGACGACCAGGCGATCCTCGGCGGCCTCGCGCGCTTCCGCGGCCGCCGCGTGATGGTGATCGGCCATGAAAAGGGCGACGACATCCCCTCGCGCATGAAGCATAATTTCGGCATGGCGAAGCCCGAAGGCTATCGCAAGGCGATCCGCCTGATGCAGCTCGCCGACCGCTTCGGCCTGCCGGTGGTGACGCTCGTCGACACCTCGGGCGCCTTTCCCGGCATCCAGGCCGAGGAGCGCGGGCAGGCGGAGGCGATCGCGCGCTCGACCGAACAATGCCTCGCACTGGGCGTGCCGATGGTCGCGGCGGTGGTCGGCGAGGGCGGCTCGGGCGGTGCGATCGCGCTCGCCGCGGCGAACCGCGTGCTGATGTTCGAACATGCCGTCTATTCGGTGATCTCGCCCGAGGGCTGTGCCTCGATCCTGTGGCGCACCGCCGACAAGGCGGCCGACGCGGCGGCGGCGATGAAGATGGCGGCGGAGGATCTGCTGGCGCTCGGCATCATCGACCGCATCGTTCCCGAACCCGTCGGCGGCGCCCACCGCGCGCCCGAAATCGCGATCAAGGCCTTGGGCGATGCGATCGCGGAGGAGTTGGACGCCCTGTCCGCCCTGCCGCGCGACGCGCTGCTCGACGCGCGCGAGGAGAAGTTCCTCGCCATGGGCCGGGCCTGAGCCGGAACCCGAAAACGGCTGCCGGCGTTTCCTGCTATAAGCCCCTCCCCTTCAGGGGAGGGGTTGGGGTGGGGTTTCGCGGCCTTGCGCAAGGCCGATAGCCCCCACCCCGCTGCGACTAGGCAGCAAGCTGCCAAGTCTCGCTGCCCCTCCCCTGAAGGGGAGGGGTTCGAAATGGTTGTGCCGCGCGGGAACGGGAATAAGATCGCATGAGGACCAACAGTAAGGGAGGCGCCGTGATGGGCCGTCTGACAATCAATCTGGCGCTGGTCGCGCTCCTCGCGGGTTGTGCGGCGGCGGGGGGTGGAGTCAGCTCACCGGCCAACGCGCAGCTCAAGAAGATCAAGACCGCGACCGCGATCACCGCGACCGAACGCAAGCAGGGGCAGGAGGCGCATCCGCAGCTGATGCAGGAATTCGGCGGCGCCTATTCGGGGCCGCAGGCGACCTATGTTTCGCGGATCGGCCAGAATATCGCGGTGCAGTCGAGCCTGTCGAACGCGCGTGGCGACTTCACCGTCACCCTGCTCAACTCGCCGGTGAACAACGCCTTCGCGATCCCCGGCGGCTATGTCTATGTCACCCGCCAGCTGATGGCGCTGATGAACGACGAAGCCGAGCTCGCCGGCGTTCTCGGCCACGAGGTCGGCCATGTCGCGGCGCAGCACAGCAAGCGGCGCCAGTCGGCGGCGACGCGCAACACCATCCTCGGCGTGCTCGGCACCGTGCTCGGCGGCGCGATCGGCGACAACAGCGGCCTGCTCGGCTCGCTCGGCGGGCTGCTTCAGAACAATGCGATGCAGGTCGCGCAGCTCGCGACGCTCGGCTTCTCGCGCGGGCAGGAACTCGAGGCCGACCAGCTCGGCGTCCAGTATCTGCGCAGCGCGGGCTACGATCCGCTCGCGCTGTCGACCGTGCTCGCCAGCCTCGCCAACCAGACCAATCTCGACGCACAGCTGGCGGGCGGCGACGCGCGCTCGCTCCCCGCCTGGGCGAGCACCCACCCCGACCCCGCCAGCCGCGTGCGCAACGCGCAGACGCTGGCAAGCCGCGTCGGCAGCGGCGGCGTGCGCAACGCCGATGCCTTCTACACCGCGGTCGACGGCATCCTCTACGGCGACGATCCGGTGCAGGGGGTGGTCGAGGGCAATGAATTCCTGCACCCCGACTTGCGGCTCAAATTCGCGGTGCCCAGCGGCTACGGCATGCAGAACGGCACGACGGCGGTGTCGATCAGCGGCAGCGGCGGTCAGGCGCAATTCTCGACCGCCGCCTACAGCGGCGACATGAACGCCTATATCGCGGCGGTGTTCAAGGGCGTCGCGGGCAATGCCACGCTGACCCCCGGCGCGACCCAGCGCACGACGGTGAACGGCATCCCCGCCTCTTATGCGACCGCGCGCGCGAACACCCAGTCGGGGGCGGTCGACGTCACCGTCTTCGCCTATGAATTCTCGCGCACCAGCGCCTTTCACTTCGTCGCGCTGACCAAGGCGGGCGGGGCGGGGGTATTCAACCCGATGTTCGGCAGCGTGCGGCGGCTGACCGGCGAGGAAGCGGCCGCCATTCGCCCGCGCCGGATCGACGTGGTGACGGTGGGCCGCGGCGACACGGTGGCGACGCTGGCGCGGCGCATGGCCTATACCAGCTATCAGGCCGAGCGTTTCCAGGTGCTCAACCGCCTGTCGGCGACGAGCCAGCTGACGCCGGGGCAGAAGGTCAAGATCGTGGTCTATGCCGGCCGCTGAGCGGCGGCCGGGACAGGCGGACGGCAAAAAGGGCGGTGGAACACCACCGCCCTTTTCGTTTTCGTCGCTGCCCGGCGAACCGCGGCAGCAAACAGCGTCAGGACTTAGCTTTCGCCCTTCAGCGCGCTGTCGACGTTGTTGAACGTGTCGCCGACGCTGGTGCCGACGGCGCCCATCGCGGTGATGCCGGCGACGGCGATCAGGGCGGCGATCAGGCCATATTCGATGGCGGTCGCGGCCTTGGTGTCGCGAACGAACTTCTTGATGAACTTCATGTCTGGTCTCCTAAAACAAGTCACTTGCCCGGTTGACCATCTGGTCTAGGTCAACATGGGCGGTTCTACGGGCTATTGGTTTTGAAATTCTTAATGGTCCGAACGATCCCGGCGATGGTCCGAGTCCCGTTATCGGACAGCGTCACATATT
Organism: uncultured Sphingopyxis sp.; assembly: GCA_937873425.1. GTDB lineage: Bacteria > Pseudomonadota > Alphaproteobacteria > Sphingomonadales > Sphingomonadaceae > Sphingopyxis. The sequence continues at coordinate 6,117 of CALMYE010000079.1, forward strand.
GTCCGTCGCCGCGGCCGACACATTGTTCCACATGCCGATCGTCGATGTCCCGACGCTGCTGATCGCCCCCATCGCCGCGAGGAAGACGAGCGCGAGTATCAACCCATATTCCACGGCGGTGGCGGCTCTGGTCGACCGCAGCAGCCGCATGATGTTCCTGGTCATATGTCCTGCCCCTGACTTTATGACAGGATCAGCTTCCTCGAAGTGCAAAGGCCCCTTGTTCATAACCCGACTGTCCCTGACCCGATGGACGATGCGCGGCCTCTGGTCTGCCCGCCGTCGTCCTGTCCTGAACAATCCACTCAACCTCGGCCGTGCAATCCGGGGATTCTGGTCCTAGAGTTCCCGAGGATTCCGGATTTCGCATATCGAGGTTAATAATTTGCCCGTGCCAAGCCCCCGATTTTCGCCGCAGGACTGTTTCATTGTGGTCGCCGCCGCGCTCGTCGATCGCGACGGGCGCGTGCTGGTGCAGCAGCGTCCCGAAGGCAAGCCGATGGCGGGATTATGGGAGTTTCCCGGCGGCAAGCTCGAACCCGGCGAAACGCCCGAGGCGGCGCTGGTCCGCGAACTGGCCGAGGAACTGGGAATCGCGGTCGATCACGCCTGCCTCGCCCCCGCCTGTTTCGCGAGCGAAGCGCTCGGCGCGCGCCATCTGCTGCTGCTCGTCTATGCGCTGCGCAAATGGCAGGGGGTGCCGGAGGCGCGCCACGCGACCGCGCTGCGCTGGGTGCGCCCGGTCGAGCTCTACGGCCTCGACATGCCGCCCGCCGACCGCCCGCTGATCGGGCTGCTCGAGGCGTTGCTCTGAAATAAATAGGGACAGTCCCTATTTACCGGGCTTCAGCGCCTCCGCCAGCGACGCCGTGCCGCTGCCGCGCCGCGCCGGCTGCGGCTGATCGGGGTGCGGCGCCCAGCCGCTGAAATGGATCAGGCGGAAATCTTCGGCGACGCGCCCGTCGGCGTCGGCCTGCGCGGCAAAGGCGGCGGCGATGTGTGCCGCCTCCGCGCGGGTTAGCGGCGGCGGCGCGGCGGCGAGCCGGCTCGACAGGCCCGCGGCGCGCAGGTCGCGGACCAGCGCGAACCAGTTGCCATAGCGCACGCTCAGCGCTTCGACGTCGACGACGGGCAGCGCGAAGCCGGTGCGCTGGAGCAGATTGCCCATCGCGGCGAGGTCGATCTGCGGGTGCATGCGCGCGATCGGCCGCACCCCCTCCGCCATCAGCGCCCGCCGCATCCGCGCGAGGCTGCCGTCGCCGACGAAGGCGCCGAGCAGCAGCCCGTCGGGCGCGAGCAGCGCGCGCAGCCGCACCAGCGCCCCCGGCACGTCGTTGACCGCGTCGAGCCCGCCCGGCCACAGGATGAGGTCGAAGCTCGCGAAGGGCAGGTCGATCGTATCGGCCTCGCCCGCGATCGCGCCGGTCGCGGCGGCGAGGCGCGGCCCCGCCTCCAGCATCGTCAGCGTGGTGCCGCTCGCCCGCAGACGCGCGATCAGTGCCGCGTCATGTGCGCCGATCAGCAGCGTACGCGCAAAGTCGCGCGTCACCATCGCCAGCCGGTCGCGCAGCGTTTCGGCGATGATCGGCGCCAGGAAATCGGCGCCCGCGGGCAGGCGCGCCAGCCGGTCGCGCTGGGCGCGGTGACGGGCGGCGGAAAAGAGCGGGGCAGGCGGCGCCATGCGCGCGCTTGTGCCGCCTCGCGCGATGCTTCACAAGTCCGGCATGGCGACGACGGGGGACGCCGATGCTGCAGCACCTGCCGCGGGGCGGGCCGTGCTGCGCGCGCTTCGCGGAGCGGCGCGCGCGATGGTCGATTATGCGCTGCCGCCGCGCTGCCCGGCCTGCGGCGTGATCGTCGGCGACGACCGGCAATTCTGCCTCGCCTGCTGGCAGTCGCTCGATTTCCTCGACGGACCGGCCTGTTCGCGCTGCTCGATCCCGCTGCCCGCCGCGCTGCCCGGCGGTCCGATCGAATGCGGCGCCTGCCTTGCCGACCCGCCGCCGTTCGACGGCGCGCCCGCCGCCGTCGCCTATGGTCCTGCCGCGCGCACCGTCGCGCTGCGGCTCAAATATGGGCGCCGCACCGGCCATGCCCGGCTGATGGCGCGTCTCATGGCGCGGCCGCTGGCCGGGTTGGCGAGGGAGGGGAACGCGCTGCTCGTGCCGGTGCCGCTGCACCGCTGGCGGCTCTGGTCGCGCGGCTTCAACCAGGCGGGACTGATCGCCGCCGAACTGACGCGCCTCGCCGGGGTGCCGCACGATCCGCACCTGCTGATCCGGGCAAGGGCGACCGCGTCGCTGCGCGGCAAGAAGCGGCGCGAACGCGAAAAGGTCGTCGCCGGCGCCTTCGCGCTCGCGCCCAACGCGCGGGCGAAGACCGCCGGGCGCCACCTGATCCTCATCGACGACGTCCACGCCAGCGGCGCCACCCTCCGCGCCGCCGCCCGCACCCTCCGGCGCAGCGGCGCGGCGCGGGTGTCGGCGCTCTGCTGGGCGCGCGTCGTTCCCGACGCGCTGATGACGAGCAACATATTTGACTTTGCCTCGCTGGATTCCGATATCGGGGACGGAAGGACGACAGGATAGCCGCATGGCCAGCATCGAAATCTATACCAAATTCCTCTGCCCCTATTGCTCGCGGGCCAAGTCGCTGCTCGACGGCAAGGGCGCGGCATATAATGTGATCGACGTGACGATGGACCGCGCCGGCTTCGACGCGATGGTCGAACGCGCGGGCGGACGGCGCACCGTGCCGCAGATCTTCATCGACGGAACGCATATCGGCGGCAGCGACGATCTCGCGGCGCTCGACGCGCGGGGCGGGCTCGACCCCTTGCTGGGGATCGCCGGCTCTTGATCGTCTTCGACCTTTGCTGCGCCGCCGGCGGCCACCGCTTCGAAGCCTGGTTCAACAGCAGCGACAGCTTCGCCGAACAACGGGCGCGCGGGCTGATCGCCTGTCCCGTCTGCGGCGACGCGGCGGTGCAAAAGGCGGTGACCGCGCCGCGCATCGGCGCCAAATCCAACCAGCGCGCGGGCGCTCCGGCTGCCCCGGCTCCCGCCGCCGACGCCCCGGCGGCCGGCGACCCGCCGCCGGCCGAACTCGTGCGCAAGGTGATGGCCGAAATCGCCGCGAAGCAGGCCGAGATGCTGCCGCGTTCGCGCTGGGTCGGCCGCGACTTCGCCGCCGCGGCGCGCGCGATGCACGAAGGCCGCGCGGCGGAGGATCTGATCCACGGCCAGACCTCGCCCGACGAGGCGCGGGCGCTGCACGACGACGGGATCGCGGCGATCCCGCTGCTCGTCCCTTTCGTCCCGCCCGATGCGGTGAATTGACCCGCCCCGATTGACGCTGAATGCTTCCCCCCGCTAAACGAGCCGCGGCGCGCCCGTAGCTCAGCAGGATAGAGCATCAGATTCCTAATCTGGGGGCCACAGGTTCGAATCCTGTCGGGCGCACCATCGCCGCCGCGGAACCCTTTGCCGCATTCCGCGCTTTGACCGGCATGGAACTCAACGCGCCGACGCTCGTCCACTGGATCGACCCCGACCTGTTGTCGCGGCTCGGCATCGCGGCGGTGCTGGGGCTGCTGCTCGGGCTCGACCGCGAGATTCGCGGGCATGAGGCGGGGTTGCGGACGCACGGGCTGATCTGCTTTTCGGCGGCCGCGATGACGGTGTCGGCGATCGCCCTCTACAACCAGATCGGCGGCGATCGGTCGGACGTGCTGCGCCTCTATGAAGCGACCGGCGCCTTCATCGGCATCATCGGCGCCGGGCTGATCGTGTTCAGCAAGGGCGAGGTGAAGAATCTGACCACCGCCGCGCATCTGTGGCTCGCGGCGATGATCGGCATCGCCTGCGGCGCCGGGCAATGGCCGCTGGTGCTGATCGGCTGCGTGATCAGCGTGGTGATGCTGAGCCTGCTCGGTTTCGTGGAAGCGAACTGGAAGCGCGCACGCGGCCGGTCCGGCGAGTCTGCCGGGGGCGAGTGACGGCCCGCCCGGTCCGGCACCTGGCCGCTACAGCAGAAACTCGCCCACCAGCGTCGTCACGCAGCGGCCCGACAGCTCGACCATGGCGCCGTCGATACGGCAGCCGACATGGCCCCCGCGCGCGCTCGCCTGAAAGGCGGCAAAGCGGTCGCGGCCGAGGCGCGCCGTCCAATAGGGGGTCAGCACGCTGTGCGCCGATCCGGTCACCGGGTCCTCGTCGATCCCGGCGCCGGGCGCGAAGATGCGGCTGACGATGTCGGCGCCCGACGCGTCGCCGGCGCCGGGCGCAGTGGCGATATAGAGGACGTCGCCCGCGTCGCGCAGCGCGCGGAAATCGGGCGCCAGCGCGCGCACGCTCGCCGCGTCGGGATAGACGATCAGCGCATAGCGCCCTTCGTGCCACAGCGTCTCGACCGGATCGCCGCCCAGCGCCGCGACGGTGGCCGGCATCGGCTTCGGCGCGGGCGCATAGGCGGGCAGCGCCATCCGGTATCCGTCATCCCCGTCCCGCGCGACGGTCAATACACCGGCCTTGCGGGTGCGGAACCGCATGTCGTTGCGCCATTGCGCGGCGCTGAGCAGCACATGCCCGCTTGCCAGCGTCGCATGGCCGCACAGCGCGACCTCCACCGCCGGCGTGAACCAGCGCAGTTCGTAATCGGCTTCGCCGCTCTCGTCGGGGATCAGGAAGGCGGTTTCGGCGAGATTATTCTCGGCGGCGATCGCCTGCAGCAGGTCGTCGCCCAGCCATTCGTCGAGCGGCATCACCGCCGCCGGATTGCCGGTGAAGGGCCGGTCGGCGAAAGCATCGACCTGCGTGATCGGGACGCGCCGCCAGCTCATGGATAGAGCAGCCCGCTCGACCAGCCATCGCCGTCGCGCATGAAGACCGTGCGTTCGTGAAGGCGGTGTGCCCGGTCCTGCCAGAACTCGATGCGCTCGGGCGTCACCCGCCAGCCCGACCAGCGCGGTGGGCGGGGGACGCCCTGCCCCGCGAAGCGCGCCTGCATTTCGGCAAAGCGCGCCTCGAAGGTCGCGCGATCGGCAAGCGGCCGCGACTGGTCGCTCGCCCAGGCGCCGAGCTGGCTGTCGCGGCTGCGCGTCGCGAAATAGGCGTCGGCGGTCGCGTCGTCGACCGGCGCCACCGGTCCCTCGATGCGGATCTGCCGGCGCAGCGACTTCCAGTGGAACAGCAGCGCGACATGGGCGTTCGCCGCCAGCTCGCCGCCCTTGCGGCTGTCGAGATTGGTGTAGAAGATAAAGCCGTCCGGCCCATGCCCCTTCAGTAGCACCATGCGCAGCGACGGTCGTCCGTCGGGCGTCGCGGTGGCGAGCGCCATCGCATTGCCGTCATTGGGCTCGCTGGCGCGGGCTTCGGCGAACCAGGCGTCGAACAGGGCGAAGGGGTCGGTCATGGGGCGCGTTCATAATGGGCGGCGCGGCGATGGTCGAGTGAAAGGCGCACTGCAATTCTTCGTCACCCCGGATCAAGTCCGGGGTGACGATGGGGGGCGGGGGATGGGGAACTTGATCCCCTCGCACCCCATTCCCACATCGCGCGCGCAATCGGGCCTTTCCGGCCAACATCTTATCGGGCTACAGAAGCAGAATGGCAGATCCCTATTCCATCCTCGGCGTCGCGAAGAGTGCGAGCGAAGCGGAGATCAAGTCCGCCTATCGCAAGCTCGCCAAGGAGCTGCACCCCGACCGCAACAAGGACAATCCGAAGGCGGCGGAGAAATTCTCCGACGTCACCAAGGCCTATGATCTCTTGTCGGACAAGACGAAGCGCGCGCAGTTCGACCGCGGCGAGATCGACGCCGACGGCAATCCCGCCATGCCCTTCGGCTATGGCGGCGGCGGTTTTCGCGGCGATCAGCGCGCGGGTGCGCCGGGCGGCTTCGGCGGCGAGGGCGTCGATTTCTCCGACCTGTTCGACGGGCTGTTCGGAGGCCGCGGGGGCGGTGGCGGCGGCGGACCGTTCGGCGGCTTCGGCGGGCGCAGCGCGCCGCCGCAGAAGGGCGCGAACGTCGCCTATCGCCTGTCGGTCTCCTTCATCGACGCGGCGACGCAGGCGATGCAGCGCATCACGCTCGCCGACGGCAAGACGATCGACCTCAAGCTGCCCGCGGGCGTCGAGACAGGCACCCAGATGCGCCTCGCCGGCAAGGGGCAGCCGGGCCCCGGCGGCAATGGCGACGGCATCGTGACGATCAGCGTCGGCGATCATCCCTTCTTCGCGCGCGACGGGGCGAACATCCGCCTCGACCTGCCCGTGACGCTGAACGAGGCTGTCGCGGGCGCGAAGGTGAAGGTGCCGACGGTCGACGGACCGGTGATGCTGTCGATCCCGGCGGGCTCGACCTCGGGCAAGGTCATGCGCCTGAAGGGCAAGGGGTTCAGCCGCAAGGAGGGCGGGCGCGGCGATCAGCTGGTGCGGCTGATGGTCGATCTGCCCGCCGCCGATCCGGCGCTGGCGAAGCTCGCCGCCGACTGGACCGACAACCGGCCGGTGCGGGCCGATCTCGGCGTGTGACGCGTGGCCGGGCGTAGCGGGAAACAGGCGGCCGACGCACTGGAGCGCGAAGTCGCCGAAGAGGTCGCCGAGGAGTTTCTGGCCGGGGGCCATTCGCCCCACTCGCCCGAAGCGCGCGCCGAGCGCGCCAAACGGCTCAGCTTGCGCGCCCGCGCGCAGGGGGTCATCGAGCGCGGGCGCGAGACGCTGGGTCCGGGGACGCGCGCCTTCCGCATCCTGCGCCGGGTGGTCGTCGGCACCTATACCGACGGCTTCATCCACGCCGGCAATCTCGCCTATCTTGCGCTGATCGCGCTCTTTCCCTTCTTCATCCTGATGGCCGCGGTGCTCAGCCTGGCCGGCGGCAGCGCGGGCGGCGAGCGGGCGATCGAGGCGGTGTTCTCCACGATGCCGCCCGCCGTCGCCAATGCCCTCTCCGGGCCGATCCGCGAAGTGATGAGCGCGCGCACCGGCATTTTCCTGTGGCTCGGCGCGCTCGTCGCCTTCTGGACCGTGGGCAGCCTGATCGAGACGGTGCGCGACATATTGCGCCGCGCCTATGGCACCCATTTTTCGCGCGGCTTCTTCCACTATCGCCTGCTGTCGATCGGCATCATCACCGGCGCGGTGGTGCTGATGATCCTGTCCTTCAGCATGCAGGTGGTGATCGTCGGCGTCGAACAGTTCGTGACCCGCGTGCTGCCGCAGGAATTTCAGGCATGGGGGGTGGTCGCCATCTCGCGCGGCGTGTCGGGGTTCGGCCTGTTCCTTGCCATCTATCTGCTTTTCTACAGCCTCACCCCGTCCAAATATCGCCGGCTGGAATGCCCGAAATGGCCGGGCGCGCTGTTCACCACCCTGTGGTGGATCGCGGTGACGCTGGCGCTGCCGCCGCTGCTCGCGGGCCTGCTCAGCTACGATGCGACCTATGGCAGCCTTGCCGGGGTGATGGTCGCGCTCTTCTTTTTCTACCTCGTCGGATTGGGTATGGTGATCGGGGCCGAACTCAACGCCGCTCTGGTCGAGGTTGAGGATTTGGAGCACGACGCTATTGGGCGCGTGGACGATGGGACTGCCGGAGAATCACAATGACGGGTCTGATGCAGGGCAAACGCGGGCTGATCATGGGGCTTGCGAACGACAAGTCGCTCGCCTGGGGAATCGCGAAGGCGCTGCACGCGCACGGCGCGGAGCTGGCGATCAGCTATCAGGGCGAGGTGATGGCTAAACGGGTGAAGCCGCTCGCCGACCAGCTCGGCTGCGACTTCCTGATCGATTGCGACGTGTCGGACATGGACAATCTCGATGCCGCCTTCGCTACCCTCGCCGCGCGCTGGCCGACGATCGACTTCGTCGTCCACGCGATCGGCTACACCAACAAGGAAGCGCTGCGCGGGGCTTATGCCGATGTGACGCTCGACGATTTCCTGATGACCATGAACATCAGCGTCTACAGCTTCACCGCGGTCGCGAAGCGCGCGGCGGCGATGATGACGCCCCTCGACCCCGAAACGGGTGAGGGCGGCGGGTCGCTGCTGACATTGAGCTATTATGGCGCGGAGAAGGTCATCCCGCACTACAACGTCATGGGCGTCGCCAAGTCGGCGCTGGAGACCAGCGTCAAATATCTCGCCAACGACTATGGCCCGCAGGGGGTGCGCGTGAACGCGATCTCGGCCGGGCCGATCAAGACGCTGGCGGCGAGCGGCATCGGCGATTTCCGCCTGATCCTGAAATGGAACGAATATAACGCCCCGCTCCGCCGCAACGTCACCATCGACGATGTCGGCGGCTCGGCGCTCTATCTCTTGAGCGACCTGTCGGCGGGGGTGACGGGCGAGACGCACCATGTCGATGCGGGCTATCATACCGTCGGCATGAAACAGGAAGACGCGCCGGACATCGCGCTTGCCTGACGGGCTGGTCATCCGCGCCGCGACGGCGGCGGATGCCGATGCCATCGACGCCGTCGTCCGGACCGCCTTTTCCGGGACCGAATTCGGCCATCAGGGCGAAGCCGAACTTGTCTGCATGATCGAGGCCGAGGGCGACGCGCTGGTGTCGCTCGTCGCCGAGGTGGACGGCCGGATCGTCGGCCATCTGCTGTTCAGCCGCATGACCGTCGAGGCCGACGGCGCGCCGCTCGCGGCGGCTGGGCTCGCGCCTGTGTCCGTGGCGCCGGATTTTCAGGGGAAGGGCATCGGTGCCGCATTGATCCGCGCCGGCCTCGACGCGCTGCGCGAGCAAGGCGCCGCGATCAGCTTCGTTCTGGGTCACGAGGCCTATTATCCCCGCTTCGGCTATTCGCCCGACCTCGCCGCACGCTTCGCCTCGCCCTTCGCGGGGCCGCATTTCATGGCGATGATGCTGGACTCCAACGCGGCTTGGCCGCAAGGCGGCCGCGCGGATTACGCGCCGGCATTCGGGCGCTGAACCCCTCTCCCCTTGGGGGAGAGGGAGGGGCCCATCGCGCAGCGATGGGAGGGTGAGGGAATGAGCAGGAGCCGTTACGACGTCCGCGACGGCACGATCGACCGGGCACGACGGCTCCGGCGCGACGCCACGCCTGCCGAAAGGAAGCTGTGGGCAGCGCTCCGGGGCTCCGCGCTCGGTTTCAAGTTCCGCCGCCAACAGCGCATCGGGCCCTTCGTCGCCGACTTTGCCTGTCAATCGGCGCGGCTGGTGATAGAGGTCGATGGCGATAGCCATGCGTCGCAAATCGACTATGACACGCGGCGAACGCGATTCTTGGCGGAAGAGGGATATCGGGTGCTACGCTTCACCAACCGCGATGTGATGGACAATCTGGACGGTGTTTGCCGCGCGATCGGGCTTGCGCTCGCCGACGGACCCTCACCCTCCCATCCGGCTGCGCCGGATGGGTCCCTCCCTCTCCCCCAAGGGGAGAGGGGCGTATGAGTTTCAACAGCTTCGGACGCGTTCTTCGATTCACCACCTGGGGCGAGAGCCACGGGCCGGCGCTCGGTGCGGTCGTCGATGGCTGTCCGCCGCGCCTGTCGCTGTCGGAGGGCGACATCCAGC
>CALMYE010000080.1 GCA_937873425.1 uncultured Sphingopyxis sp.
CGACGGGCGGCGTATCGACGTCCACCGGCGGCGTGTCCACTTCGACGGGCGGGGTTTCGACCTCCACCGGCGGGGTTTCCACCTCGACCGGCGGGGTCAGCACCTCGTCGGGCAATGTCTCGACGTCTTCGGGTAACGTCTCGACGTCTTCGGGCAATGTCAGCACCTCCTCGTCGAGCAGCAGCTCGTCGTCGAGTTCGTCCTCCTCCTCTTCCTCGTCGAGTTCTTCCTCGTCGGGCGGCGGCAGCTCGTCCAAGGGCAGCAGCTCGCACGGCCACGGCAGCTCGTCCAAGGGCTGGGGCAGCTCGTCGAAGGGCAGCTCGGGCTGGGGCGGATCGTCGTCGAGTTCGGGTGGTTCGAGCAGCGGCGGTTCCTCTTCGGGCGGTTCAGGCGGCAGCTCCTCGTCGAGCAGCAGCTCTTCTTCCTCGTCCTCCTCTTCGTCGGGGGGATCGAGCGGCGCATCGACGGGCGGCTCGACCGGATCGACGGGCGGCTCGTCCAGCGGCGGCAGCAGTTCCTCGTCCAGCTCCTCCTCCTCGTCGAGCAGCAGCTCGTCGTCGGGCGGTTCGTCGGGCGCGACCTCTTCGGGCGCGACGGGCGGCAGCAGCAGCTTCGGCAGCTCGGGATCGAGCGGCAGTTCCTCCTCCTCGTCGAGCAGCAGCTCGTCGTCGAGTTCCTCCTCGTCTTCGTCTTCCTCGTCCAGCTCGGGCGGCAGCAGCAGCGGCGGTTCGTCGGGCGATCCGACGCCGGTTCCGGCGCCGCCGATGCTCCTGCTCTTCGGCGCCGCCGCCGCCGCGCTCGTCGCGCGCCGCCGCGCGGCGAACCGCAACGAACAGCAACAGGAAGCGGCCTGACCCTATCCACTGGAGGCCGGAGGCGACTCCGGGCCACCAATCTGGGGCCACCTTTCGGGGTGGCCCTTTTTATATGCCGGCAGCCGGAATTTCCCTCTCCCCTTCAGGAGAGAGGGAAGCGGGCTTTCCAACTGCCGGAAATCCAAGGACGGGCTTGCGCCTCCCCGCCCGCCCCGCCATAGCGCGGCCATGCACGATATCCGCCTGATCCGGGACGATCCCGCCGCTTTTGACGCCGGTCTCGCACGCCGCGGCCTTGCCCCCCTGTCCGCCGAAATCCTCGCGCAGGACGCGGCGCTGCGCGCGTTGCAGACCGAAAACCAGGGATCGCTCGCCCGCCGCAACGAGGCGTCGAAACTGATCGGCCAGGCGATGGCGCAGGGCGACAGGGATGCCGCCGAAGCGCTGAAGGCCGAGGTCGCCGAACTCAAGACCTCGCTGCCCGCGAAGGAAGAGGCCGAGCGCGAACAGGTCGCGGCCCTGCAGGGCAGGCTCGCCGCCCTCCCCAACCTCCCCGCCGCCGATGTGCCGGAGGGACAGGACGAGGAGGGCAATGTCGAAATCGCGCGCTGGGGCACGCCCCGCACGTTCGACTTCGCGCCGCGGGAACATGCCGACTTCGCGCCCGCGCTCGGCCTCGATTTCGAGACCGCGGCGAAGATGTCGGGCGCGCGCTTCGCCTTTCTGAAAGGACAGATGGCGCGGCTCGAACGCGCGCTCGGCCAATATATGCTCGACCGGCAGACGAACGAGGCGGGCTATGCCGAATGCGCAACCCCGCTGCTCGTCCGCGACGAGGCGGCATTCGGCACCGCGCAGCTGCCGAAATTCCGCGAGGACAGTTTCCAGACCACCGACGGCCGCTGGCTGATCTCGACCTCCGAGATGAGCCTGACCAACGCGGTGCGCGAGGAAATTCTCCCCGAGGCCGACCTGCCGATCCGCATGACGGCGCTCACCCCCTGCTTCCGCTCCGAAGCCGGGTCGGCGGGCCGCGACACGCGCGGCTATATCCGCCAGCACCAGTTCTGGAAGGTCGAGCTGGTCTCGATCGTCCGCCCCGAGGATTCGGACGCCGAACTCGAACGCAAGACCCGCGCCGCCGAGGCGATATTGGAGGGCCTCGGCCTGCCCTATCGCCGCATGCTGCTGTGCGCCGGCGACATGGGTTTTTCGGCGCGCAAGACCTATGACCTCGAAGTCTGGCTGCCCGGCCAGAACGCCTATCGCGAAATTTCGAGCTGCTCGACCTGCGGCGATTTCCAGGCGCGGCGCATGAACACGCGCTTCCGCCGCGAGGGCGCGAAAGGCAATGAGTTCGTCCACACGCTGAACGGTTCGGGCCTAGCGGTGGGGCGGACGCTGGTGGCGATCCTCGAGAATTACCAGCAGGCCGATGGGAGCGTCGTCATCCCCGACGCGCTACTGCCCTATATGGGCGGGATCACGAAGCTGGAGCCCACAGCTTGACACCATCGTCACCCTCTAACGAGACACGTGGCTCGTTAGACTTGATCCGGGGCCCAGCTCAGCAACGTCGATAGGCGGGACCCCGGATCAAGTCCGGGGTGACGAAGAAAGAAAGAGAAAACGTGCGCATCCTCCTGACCAACGACGACGGCTATCACGCCCCCGGCATGGCGGTGCTGGAGGCGATCGCGCGCCAGCTTTCGGACGATATCTGGGTCTGCGCCCCGGCAGAGGAACAGTCGGGCGCAGGCCACTCGCTCACCCTGTCGCGCCCGGTCCGCATCCGCCAGCATGGCGAGCGGCGCTGGTCCTGCACCGGCACCCCGACCGATTCGGTGATGATGGCGATCGGCCGGCTGATGCCCGAAAAGCCCGACCTGATCCTGTCGGGCGTCAACCGCGGCGCCAATCTGGGCGACGACATCACTTACTCGGGGACCGTCTCGGCCGCGATCGAGGGCGCGCTCGCAGGCATCCGCGCGATCGCGCTGAGCCAGGTCTACGCCCGCGAGGGCATGGGCGACAGCGTCCCCTTCGAGGCGGCGGAGGCGTGGGGCGCCAAAGTGCTGCGCCCGCTGCTGACGCACGACATGCCGCCGCGCACGCTGATCAACATCAACTTCCCCGCCATCCCTGCCGGTGATGTGAAGGGCATCCGCGTCACGCGGCAGGGCTTCCACGATTATGGCCGCGGTTCGATCGTCGAGGGCACCGACCCGCGCGGCTATCCCTATTTCTGGTTCGGCCTCCACGGCATCGAGCATAGCCTCGGCCACGACAGCGATCTCGAAGCGATCGACGACGGCTATATCTCGGTTACCCCGCTCCAGCTCGACCTGACCCACGACGCCTCGCTCGCCGCGCTGCGCGGGGCTTATGGCCCCAATAAATAAACCCCTCCCCTTCAGGGGAGGGGCAGCGAGACTTGGTCCGGCGTCAGCCGGGCCTTTAGTCGAGCGGGGTGGGGGCCATCGGCCTTGCGCCCCGCCGACAGCCCCACCCCAACCCCTCCCCTGAAGGGGAGGGGCTTGCTATGCAGGCGCCATGACCCCGCTCTACCGCCTCGACGCTCCCGCCGCCGCTGTCGCCGCAGCCTTCGGCGCCGACGCGAACCGCGATCCCTGGGCCGGCGGCTATGTCGCCCCCGGCCGCCCCGCTCCCGTCATCATCCGCGACGAAAAGTCCGGCATGCGCCGCCTGCGCCCGATGTTCTGGGGCGTCCCGCCCCCGCCGCGCGGCGACGCGCCCGTCACCACCGTGCGCAATCCCGACAGCCCCTTCTGGATCGGCACGCTGCGTCACACCGAACTGCGCTGCCTCGTCCCCGCGACCGGTTTCCCGCTCTGGTCGGGGCCACCCGGCGCGCGGCGCCAGCATTGGGCGGCCATCGCCGACCGGCCGATCTTCGCCTTCGCCGGTATCGTCCGCCATGCCGACGACCTGCCGCATTTCGCGCTGCTGACGACCGACCCCAATCCGATGCTCGCGCGCTTCAGCACCGCCGCCATGCCGCTGATCCTTCATGCGGGCGACGAGGAACGCTGGCTGACCGCCGGGTGGAAAGGCGATGCGGACAGCCTCGTCACGCCCTTCCCCGGTCAGTTGATGCGAATCGGCGACGCGCCGCCGACCTCAGGCTAAGGCGCTCGCCCGGCGTTAGCCAACCAGCTGCTGTGGACATAAAGATCCTCCCCGCTCGCGGGGAGGGGGACCGCCGCAGGCGGTGGAGGGGGCTATCGGTCTGAACGCTGTGTGATGATGCGAACCCCCTCCGTCAGCGCTTCGCGCTGCCACCTCCCCACAAGTGGGGAGGATTTGTTTGACCGCCCCACCCCAAAGCAGCCCTCCCCGAATCCGCCCTTCGCCGATCGCGCTGGTCATTCCCCCGCGGCTTTGGCACATAGGCGCGCATGGGGGACCAGTCGCACCGCCCGTTCCTGCTTCTGCTGCTGTCGGCGCCGCTCGCCGCCTGCATTCCCGCCGCTTCGCCGCCGCAGACCGCGCGGCCGCCCGTTGCCGCCGCCCCGGCCCCCGCGCCGGGCTATGGCGTCCTGCCGCCTGACGAGCGCGTCACCGGCGGCGATGCGGCGCCGGTCTGGGCGCTGCAGCCGGTCGCGAGCAACGCGCGGCAGATCGCGGCATCGACCTATATCGTCCGGCCCGGCGACACGCTGCGCGCGATCGGCGAGATGACCGGCGCCGGGTCCGAAGCGCTCGCGCTGGAGAATGACCTGGTGCCGCCTTACACGCTGGTGCCGGGGCAGCGGCTGCGCGTTCCCGCGGGCCTCTATCACCGCGTGGCGGCGGGCGAGACCGGCATCGGCATCGCGCGCGCCTATGGCGCCGACTGGGGCGAGGTCGTCACGATCAACGCGCTCGCCGAACCCTATATCCTCCGCATCGGCCAGCGGCTGCGCCTGCCCGCCGGCGCCCGGCCGCTGACCCCGCAGCAGGTCGACGTCGCGGCGCGCGCCGCCGCCTTCACGCTCGACATCGACGATATCGCGACCGGCAGCCAGCCCGCGCTCGCCGAAAACCGCGCGCCCGCCGCGGCCAGCGCCGCGCCGCGCACGCCGGTCACCACCGCCATCGAGGCGCCCGCGCATTTCTCCGGCCGCTTCCACTGGCCGCTCGCCGGTCAGGTGATCGCGCGATTCGGCCCGCTCGCGCCGGGCAAGATCAACGACGGGATCAACATCGCCGCCCCCGCCGGCACCCCGATCCGCGCCACGGCGGACGGGGTCGTCTCCTATGCCGGCGACCAGATCGGCGTCTATGGCGGCCTGATCCTGATCAGCCACGGCGGCGGCTGGGTCAGCGCCTATGGCCATGCGCAGCAGCTCGACGTCCAGCGCGGCCAGTCGGTCAAGGCGGGCGATGTCATCGGCCGCGCGGGCGCGAGCGGGCAGGTGCAGACGCCGCAGCTCCATTTCCAGCTGCGCAAGGACCGCGTCCCCGTCGATCCGATCCGCCAGCTGCCGCCGCGATGAGCCGCCGCATGCCGCGCGGGCTGAAGCTGCAGCAGCGCTTCCAGACGCTGCGCCGCGCGAGCAGATGGCCGATCTGGGCCGACGTCGCGGCGCGGCTCGGCGTCGCCTTCTTCCTGATCGCGATCGTCGTGCTCGTCCACTGGCTCGACCGGGCGGGGCTGCACGACAGCCATGACGGCGATGTCAGCTTCCTCGATGTCGTCTATTTCACGATGATCTCGGTCACCACCACCGGCTTCGGCGACATCGTGCCGGTGTCGGACCGCTCGCGCCTGATCGAGGCGGTGATCGTCACGCCGATCCGCATTGCCGTGCTCTTCATCTTCATCGGCACCGCCTATCAGTTCGCGATCAAGCAGATATGGGAAAAATACCGTATGGCCCGCATCCAGTCCAAGCTCACCGATCATATCGCCGTGCTCGGCTTCGGCGTCAGCGGCAGCGAGGCGGTGAAGGAACTCGTCGCGCGCGGCACCGACCCCGCCTGCATCGTCGTCGTCGATCCGTCGCGCCAGCGCGTGAACGCGGCCGAGGCGATGGGATGCAACGTGCTGGAGGGCGACGCGTCGAGCGACGAGACATTGCTCGACGTGCGGATCGCCGAGGCGCAGTCGGTGCTGGTGTCGGCGGGGCGCGACGACGCCTCGATCCTGATCGTGCTGACGGTGCGCCACCTTGCGCCCGCGGTGCCGATCAGCGTCGTCATCCGCGCCAAGGACAATGAACTACTCGCGCGGCAGGCGGGGGCGACCAACGTCATCAATCCGGTCAGCTTCACCGGCCTGCTGCTCGCCGGATCGGCGCAGGGCGAGCATGTCGCCGACTATATGGCCGACCTCGCGGCGGTCGGCGGCAAGGTGCAGCTGCGCGAACGGCCGGTCAGCGCGGAGGAGATCGGCCGCGGCCTCGACCGGCTCGCCAGCGGCGGCCGCGGCCTGCGCCTCTATCGCGGCGGCAAACCCTATGGCTTCTGGGAAGAGGAAGCACAAAGCCTCCAGCCCGGCGACCAGATCGTCGAGGTCATCGGCAGCGGGGAAAGCGAGGGGGGTTAACCTTGCCTATCGATCTCGCGACTATGGAAGCCGCCAACGATGGGCCCACGCGGTCCCAGCAGCAGGGAGCAACAGGGTGAAGATTTCGCAGGCCCTCGACAAGATCGATGAAAAGCAGCTCTTCGTGCCTGCTTTTCAGCGGGAATATGTCTGGAAGCGCGACGACGCAAAGCAGCTTATCGATTCGCTGATCAAGGAATATCCGACCGGCACGATGCTGACCTGGGAAACCAACGCGCCCCCGGAACTCAAGGGGCCGCATAAATATGATCAGAAACAGGGCGCGGTCCGCATCCTCCTCGACGGCCAGCAGCGGCTGACGACGCTCTACATGCTGATCCGCGGGAATTTGCCGCCCTATTACTCGGCGCCCGAAATCCTCAACGACACGCGCGGCCTCTACGTCAACGTCGAAACGCTCGAGCTGGAATATTACAAAAAGCTCAAGATGCAGAACGACCCGCGCTGGCAAAATCTCACCGACATTTTCCAGCGAAAGGTGCGGACGAGAGACATCATCCGGGACCTGGAGGATCGCGGCGAGACCGTCGCGCGCGATCGGGACGACCTGATCGACGACCATGTCCGGGCGATCGAGAATATCCTCGAACGCGATTTTCCCGAACAGACGATCCCGGTAAAGGCCAGCATCCGCGAAGCGATCGATATCTTCTACAAGGTCAATGCCAGCGGCGTTTCGCTGACCGAGGCCGAACTGGCGCTGGCCCAG
This sequence comes from uncultured Sphingopyxis sp., assembly GCA_937873425.1. GTDB lineage: Bacteria > Pseudomonadota > Alphaproteobacteria > Sphingomonadales > Sphingomonadaceae > Sphingopyxis. The sequence continues at coordinate 7,097 of CALMYE010000080.1, forward strand.
ATCTCGGGCTATTGGCCGCAGGCGCGCGACACCTTCAAATCCAAGCTGACCGAACTGGAAAAGCGCGGCTTTTCGTTCAAGCTCGATTTCATCATCTATGCCTTGCTGGCCTGCCTCTATCATTCGGGTTCCAACATGCGGCTGCTGCATGATCAGGAGCCGAACGACGGCCCGCTTCAGGCCGCATGGCACAAGCTGGAAACACAGACGCTCGATTATGTAGCCAACATCCTGCAATCGCACGCCTTTGTCGACCATACGGCGGAGATCAACTCGATCTACGCGCTCATCCCGATCATCGCCTATTGCTTCGAACGCGACGGCCACCTCAGCGACGTCGAAATCAGGAAGCTGGTGAAATGGTTCTATTATGCCCAGATACGCACGCGCTATGTGAGCCAGCTGCCCCAGAAGCTCGATCGCGACCTCCGTATGGTCAAGGATTCACCACAGCCGTTCGATGACCTCCTCCAGATCATCAAGGACGAAAGAACGCTGGAAATCAGTCCCGACGAATTTGTCGGCCGGGCGATCTCGCATCCACTCTACCCGATGATGCGCTGGTATTTCAAAAGCAAGGGCGCAACCTGCCTCACGACCGGCATCAAGCTCGCCCAGCCAATGGGCAAGAAATATGCGCTGGAAAACGACCATATCTTCCCTTTTTCCAAGCTCAAGGCGGCGGGCTATGGCATCGAAAACCGGATCAAATATGCACTCGCCCAGGAAATCACGAACCGTGCGATCCTGACGCAGATCGCCAACCGGACCAAAAGCGCGACCACCGCGGAAACCTATCTGAACGAGATCGCCGCCACCAATCCCGAAGCACTGGCCCGGCAATGTATCCCGGGCGACAAGGATTTGTGGAAACTCGAAAATTACGAGCTCTTCCTCGAAAAGCGCCGCCAGATGCTCGCCGACGAGCTCAACCATTTTCTGAGTTCGATCACCGAGCTGACCGTGGGCGAGATGCCCGTGACGTTGGAGGAAATGATCACCGAAGGGGAAAGCGAGGAGCTGGAGTTCAAGCAGTCGCTCCGCTGGGACGCGAACGAAGGCCGGATCAACAGGGATCTGGAAGCGGTCGTCGTCAAAACGGTCGCCGCTTTCGCCAATAGCTATGCCGGCGGAACGCTGCTGATCGGCGTGGACGACGACGGCGTCCCCGTCGGATTGGAACGCGACTATGCCTCGCTCGGCGACGCCGACAAGGACCGGTACGAATTGCACCTCCGCAACCTGTTCGCAAAAGCGTTCGGGCAGGATTTCACCGCATCGAAACTGAAGATCGGCTTTCCGCAGACGGGCGGATGCGAAATCTGCAAGATCGATGTATCTCCCGCAGACAGGGCGATCATCGTATCGGGCAATGACAAGAAGGGCGTGCCCTACGAACGCCTCTATGTCCGCAGCGGCAATTCGTCACCCGACCTGCCCTTGAACGAAATACCGGCCTTCCTGGCCAAACGGTTCAAATAGACGCTGACGGATGAGCGGGAGCACCTGCCCCTCACCCCCGCCAGAACAGCCAAGCCGCCCACAGCCAGCCGGCGATCAGCAATGTCCCGCCGACCGGCGTCACCGCGCCCAGCCAGCGCGGCGCGCCGAGCGCCATCGCATAGAGGGTGACGGCGAAGATCGCGCCGCCCGCCAGCAGCAGGATCGCCGGTCCGCGCGCGAATCCCATGATCGCGAGCGCCGCCACCGCGTGGATCAGCTGGTAAAGCCCACCGGTGCGCAGCCATTCGGCCTGCTGCGGCCCCGCCGCGCCATGCGCCCCGAAGGCCCCCGCCGCCACCGCGACCGCCGCCGAAATCGCTGCCCACATGCCTATCGTCATCATCCGTCCTTCAACCAGTCGGCCCGCCGCCGCGCGCCGCGCGTGACAAACATCGCAAAATCCCCTATGGGCGCCGCCGATCATGACAATCAAGACCCTCCCTGCCCAGCCGAAAGTCGGCATGGTGTCGCTCGGCTGCCCCAAGGCACTGGTCGACAGCGAACGCATCCTGACCAAGCTGCGCGCCGACGGATACGGCCTGTCGCCCGACTATGCCGGCGCCGACGTCGTGCTGGTCAACACCTGCGGCTTCCTCGACAGCGCCAAGGAGGAAAGCCTCGAGGCGATCGGCGAGGCGATGGCCGAGAACGGCCGCGTCATCGTCACCGGCTGCATGGGCAACGAAGCCGACGTCATCCGCGCCCGCTTCCCGAAGGTGCTGGCCGTCACCGGCGCGCATCAATATGAGCAGGTCGTCGACGCGGTCCACGACGCCGCGCCGCCGGCGCAGGGGCCGTTCGTCGATCTGGTGCCGGAGGGCGGGCTGAAGCTGACCCCGCGCCACTACAGCTATCTCAAGATTTCCGAAGGCTGCAACCACAGCTGTTCCTTCTGCATCATCCCCGACCTGCGCGGAAAGCTGGTGAGCCGCCGTATCGACGCGGTGCTGCGCGAGGCGGAAAAGCTGGTCGCCGCGGGGACGAAGGAACTGCTCGTCATCAGCCAGGACACCTCGGCCTATGGCGTCGATATCCGCCACGACCCGCGCCAATGGCACGGCCGCGAGGTGCGAGCACACATGACCGACCTCGCCCGCGAACTCGGCCGGTTGCGGACGGGCGAAGGCCGCGCGCCGTGGGTGCGCCTCCATTATGTCTATCCCTACCCCCATGTCGATGCGGTGATCCCGCTGATGGCCGAGGGGCTGCTCACTCCCTATCTCGACATCCCCTTCCAGCATGCGAGCCCCGCCGTGCTCAAGCGCATGAAGCGCCCGGCGAACGAGGCAAAAGTGCTCGAACGCCTGAAGGCATGGCGCGCCATCGCGCCCGACATCGCGATCCGGTCGAGCTTCGTCGTCGGCTTCCCCGGCGAGACGGAGGAGGATTTCCGCTATCTGCTCGACTGGCTCGACGAAGCGCAGCTCGACCGCGTCGGCGCCTTCCGCTTCGAGCCTGTCGCGGGCGCGCAGGCGAACGCCCTGCCCGATCCGGTACCCGAAGAAGTCAAGGAAGAGCGCTACCAGCGCATCATGGCGAAAACCGCCGCGATCAGCGCCGCCAAGCTGGCAGCCAAGATCGGTCGCACGCTCCCGGTGATCATCGACGAGGTCGGCGAGGCCGACGAAGACGGCAGCATCGGCGCAACGGGCCGTTCACAGGCCGATGCGCCCGAGATCGACGGCCATGTGTATTTGCGCGACGTCGCGGCGACGCTGAAGGCGGGTGATATCGTCGATGTCGAGATCGAGGACGCCGACGAGCATGACCTGTTCGGGGTTGTCGCGGGCTAGAGTCTTTCCGACCTTGATCGAAGCAGGCAAAGCCCCTCCTCTTCAGAGGAGGGGTTGGGGTGGTGGCGCGCGACAGCGCGCAAGGTTTCGAGCACCACCCCGCTGCGACTAGGCAGCAAGCTGCCAAGTCTCGCTGCCCCTCCTCTGAAGAGGAGGGGTTTCAATCGCCTCCTTCAAGGTCGGAAAAACTCTAAGGCCGGAACCCGCCGACCCATTTGACGGAACGGCTTTAACCGATGGATGTTATGGGGGAACATCTATCGGGGCCAAGTCATGCGCGCGATCATGCTGTCAGTTGCCATCCTGTCTTGCACCGCGCTCGCCGCCTGCGACCGCAAGACCGACGTCGAGGCCCCGCCGCGCGCCACCGACAAGGCCCCCTCCCCCACGCAAACATCGCTGATCGCGGTCCCCATCAACGCCGACGCCGCGGCGCTGAGCCGCGCGCTCGAACGGGCGGTGCCGCGCATGCTGTGGACGATCGACCGGCGCGAGCGGCGCTGCGTGCCGCCGCAGAAGGTCAAGCTGTTCGGCAAGCAGGTCAATGTGACCCCGCCCATCCCCTGCACCATCGTCGGCCAGGTCACGCGCGGGCCGCTGCGGCTGCGCGGCGAGGGGGAGGAGATCGTCGTCGATGTGCCGATCAACGCGACGATCAGCGCGCGCGACGTCGGCGGCGTGCTGAAGGGCGAAACCGCCACCGGCTCGGCACTCGCCCACGCGCGCGTGAAGATCGAACTGACCCCCGACTGGCGCACACGCGGCAGCGCGCGCATCACCTATGGGTGGACCAAGGCGCCGGGGATCGATTTCCTGGGCCAGCGGATCACCTTCACCGATGAGGCCGACGCCAAGCTGAAACCCGTCGTCCGCGACGTCGAGCGCGAGGTGAACCGCGAGATCGCGAAGCTCGACATTCGCAAACAGGCCGCCGACGTGTGGCGGCAGAGCTTTACCGCGCTCGAACTCAATCGGGAAAATCCGCCCGTGTGGATGCGCGTCACGCCGCAGCGCATTCTCTATGGCGGATATCGCATCGACGGCCAGCATATCCGGCTGAATCTGGGATTGGAAGCGGTCACCGAAACCTTCGTGTCGGGACGCCCCGCCGACCCCGCACCGACGCCGCTGCCGAAGCTGGTGCGCGAGACGCCGAAGCCGCACCTCGACGTACGCGTGCCGGTGATCGCCGACTATGCACAGCTCGAGCCGGTGATCCACAGCGCGCTGGTCAAGCGGTCGGCGCGCCCGTTCGACATCCCCGCGATCGGCCCGGTGATGGCGACGTTCGGCAAGGTCACCGCCTATGGCGCGCCGCAGGGCAGAATTGCGGTCGGGCTGGATATCGAGGCGCTGGCGCAGGGCGCGAAGCGCGAGCCGACGCGGGGACGCGTCTGGATCACCGCTGTGCCGGTCAACGCGCCGGGATCGGCCGAAGTGCGCTTCACGGGCGTCAGTGTCAGCGGCGACACCGACGGCATGAAGGGCGACCTCCTGCTCGCGCTCGCGCAGAGCGAAGGCTTCGCGCCGCTGATCGCCGATGCGCTGACGCAGAATTTCACCCGCGACCTCACCGAATTGCAGGGCAAGATCCGCCGTGCCGTCGACCAGCGGCGCGAGGGCGATTTCGTCATCCGCACCCGCGTCGACCGCTTCGAGACCGGCGAGATCCGGGCCTATGGCAACGGCCTCTATCTGCCGGTGCGGATGATCGGCGGAGCGAGCGTCGACTATCGCCCGGTGCGATAGGCGGCGCGCTATCCGCCGCCGAACCGCAGCCTGATCCCGCCGTTGATCACCCGCCCGTCGGACGGCGCCCAGGCATCGACGGTCCAGCGGCCATCATTTGTCCGCGCTGGCCGCAGGATCGAATCATAGCGCGTCTGGCGGACGTCCAGGATATTCTCCGCATTGACGAACAGGCTGACCTTGCCGAGCGTGATCTCCGCCAAGGCGCCCAGTTCGACATAGCGGCGGCTGCGCGCGCGATACGGATTGTCGTCGAGACTCTGCCGCCCGGTATAATAAGCTTCCAGCCCGACGCGCCCGCGCCCATGCTGTTCCCACATCGCGACGAGGCCCGCGGTATGTTTCGGCGTCTGCGGAATCGCGCGGCGGCCGGCGCCCGACGGATCGGGCTCGCTGCTGTCGAGATAGACATAGCTGCCGCGCACCATGATGTCGTTCCAGCGATAGCGGGCGGTCAGTTCGGCGCCGTGTGCGCGCGTCACGCCGGGCGTGTTGACCAGCCGCACCCGATCCGCCGCGACATCCTGCAATTGCAGCCCGTTGTCGACGTCCGACCCGAACAGCGTGACGTTCGCCTCGAACGGTCCATCGGCATAGCCGATGTCGAGCGAGGCCGTATCGGCGACCTCCGCCTTCAGCGCGCCGATCGGCTCGAGCCGCGACAGGCCGGCCTCGTCGATCGCATCGACGAAGGGCGTGGGCGCATAGAAGCCGCGCCCGACCGACGCGCGGACCGTCCAACGATCGGGGCGGAACAGCAGCGACAGCCGCGGGCTGAACCGCGTGCCATAGTCGCTGTGATCGTCGAGCCGCGCGCTGCCCGCAAGGACGACCAGGTCGCCGATTTCCTGCTCCACCTGCGCGAACAGTGCGGGCACCGTGTAGCGATAGTCGAAGGTCGGAAAGGCGTCGGAGCGATACCGGTCGGCCTGCACCGCGATACCCGCCAGCCAGCTCGTGCGCCCGGCGCGTCCGCCCAGCGCCGCTTCGGCGAACAGCGTGTCGTGGCGGTCGTCCTCGATGCTGGGGCCATAGACATGGCCGTGCCGCTGCGTCGTGCCGGAGGCGCGGAGCTGCACCGTTCCGACGCCCTCGACCGGCAGTTCGGCGACCAGCCCGGCGTCAAACCGCTCGCTGTGCTGGTTCAGCGGAAAGGCGCTGCCGTCCGGCACGGTCCGGCCGGGCATCGTCCCGCCGCGCCGCACCTCGTCCATCGCGCCGGCGGTCAGCAACAGCTTCGCCCCGTCGCCGCGCTCCCAGAACAGGCGCGGGCGCACCGTCCAGCGGTCGTAATGCGCCATGTCGGACCAGCCGTCGCCGTCGAGATCCTTGCGCGTCTGGTGATGGAAACCGCCGGTCACCGACGCGCTCCAGTCGCCGCCGAGCGGCGTCGCGGCATAGGCGGTGACGTCCTGCCCGTTGCGGCTCGTCGCATTGAGCAGCAGTTCGGCCTCCGCCTCGGCGCGCGGGCGCCGCGATACCAGGTTGATGACGCCCGCCAGCGCCGACGGGCCATAGAGCGCCGACGCCGCGCCCTTGATCACCTCGACCTGTCCCAGGTCGGTGGGCGGAATCTGCAACAGGCCGATCGAGGAGGTGCCGCCGTAGATCGGAAGGCCGTCGCTGAGCATCTGCGTATAACGCCCCGACATCCCCTGCATCCGCACGTTCGACGTGCCGAGACCGGGCGAGGTCACCTGCACCCGCACTCCCGGCGTCTCGGCGACGAGCATCGAGATGTTGCCGGGTGTCATCAGCATCTTCTCTTCGATCTCCTCGCGCCCGATGACATCGACGCGGATCGCCTCGTCCTGCACCGTGCGGCCGGAGCGCGTGGCCTGGACGACGATTTCCTCCGGCCCCTCTTCTTCCTCGTTGCGCTTCGCTTCCTGCGCGCAAACGGACGGCACGCCGAATGGCATCAGCATCGCGGCGCAGGCGGGGAGGAAGCGCGACAGCGCGATCGATTCGGTGAGAGACATGCAGATTCGCTCCGGATTTCACGATATTGAGGCCCGATTCCGTCGTGCGGGAACCGGACTACCGGGGCCGTCTCATAAAGGCTGGACCAGCTACAGGGTCAAGCGATATCGCATCTGATCGGGGAAAAATTCTTCATTTATCATGTGGTTATGATGTCTCATACCACATGCCCATGCCCGGCCGCCTCCAATCGATCAGAACAACCGCGTCAGCGCATAGAAGACCGCCGCCACCGCCGCGCTCGCGGGGATGGTGATAAACCAGGCGGCGATCACATTGCCCGCGACGCCCCAGCGCACCGCGCTCGCGCGGCGGGCGACGCCGGCGCCGATGATGCTGCCCGTTATCGTGTGCGTCGTCGATACCGGGATGCCCATCAGGCTGGCGGTGAACACCATGATCGACCCGCCGGTCGAGGCGGCAAAGCCCTGATGGTGCGACAATTTGGTGATGCGTCCGCCCATCGTCTCGATGATCTTCCACCCGCCCGACAGCGTGCCGAGCGCGATCGCGATATAGCAGCTGAACGCCACCCAGTGCGGCACATGGAACTCGCCCGACAGATAGCCGGTCGAATAGAGCAGGACGGTGATGATCCCCATCGTCTTCTGCGCGTCGTTCAGCCCGTGGCTGAGCGAATAGGCGGCCGAGGAAAAGAGGTGGAGGTAGCGGAAGGCGCCTTCGGCGAATTTCGCGGTCGCCTTCATCAGCGCCCAGCTGCTGAGCAGCATCACCAGCATCGCGAGCAGCATGCCGAGCATCGGCGACAGGAAGATCGCCGCGACGGTCTTGTTGAGGCCGGCCCACTGGATGCCCTCGAACCCCGCATGGGCGACGCCGGCGCCAACGATGCCGCCGACCAGCGCGTGGCTGGAGGAAGAGGGAATGCCCTTCAGCCAGGTCACGACGTTCCAGAACATCGCGCCGATCAGCGCGCCGAAGACCACGGCGGGGGTCACCAGATCCTTGTCGATCAGCCCGGCGCCGATCGTTTCCGCCACCTTGTGCAGCGCCGGCCAGGCGAGGCTGAGGAAATAGGCGGCGAAGTTGAAGAAGGCGGCGAACACCACCGCCTGCACCGGGCGCAGCAGCCGCGTGGCGACGACCGTCGCGATGCTGTTCGCCGCGTCGTGCAGCCCGTTCAGGAAATCGAACGCCAGCGCGAGGATGACCAGCCCGACGAGAAGGTGGAAGGCGATTTCGTGCATGGTCGGCGTCCCCGCTTACGCGTGGTCGATCACGAGACCGTCGATTTCGTTCGCGACATCCTCGAACCGGTCGACGACGGTTTCGAGGTGGCGATAGATTTCGCGCGCGATCAGGAAGTGGATCGTGTTCGACCCGCCATGCTCCCTGAACAGGCGCTTGAGCCCCGCGGCGTGGATTTCGTCGGCATGGCCCTCCATCCGCACCAGCCGTTCGGTCAGCTCGTGCAGCCGCGTGCCGTTCGCGCCGACGTTGCGCAGCAGCGGCAGCGCTTCGGAGGTCAGCCGCGCGGCATCGACGATGATCGCCGCGATGTCGCGCATTTCGGGATCGAAGTCGGTCACGTCGTAAAGATCGACCGCGCCCGCCGTCTTCTGCATCTCGTCGATCGCATCGTCCATCGAGGCGATCAGGCTGGTGATCGCGCTGCGGTCGAAGGGGGTGAGGAAGGTGCGGCGCACCGTCTGCAGCACCTCGCGGGTGATCGCGTCGGCGTCATGCTCGCGCTCGACGATCTCCTGGATATGGTCGGCCATGCCCTCGCCGCCCTGCAGAAGGCGCGACAGCGCATTGGCGCCCGCAACCAGGGTCGTCGCGTGGCTTTCGAACAGTTCGAAGAAATTTCCCTGTCGCGGCAGCAGCCGCTGGAACCAGGCGAACATATGGCTAACCCCCGTTTTCTGGGCAACATTCTGGACGACCCCGCGCGGCCGGGCGACGGCGCGAAAGCCGGTGTCGCCGAACGAGCGGATCATCGCCTGCAAATCGGGTTCCTCGACCGCCGCGGCGGCGTCGCGGAACGAGAACCATTGCCGGTCGCGCTCGTCCATTTCCTTCCATTCGGAAAGCTCGCTGGTGACGGCGAGCGGAAAGACCTCGACATTGTACATGATCGACGCGCCGTTCGCGCGGCGCTTGCGATATTCGTAGCTGCCGATCGAGGTCGGGCAGACGGCGCCGATCACGCCCGCCTCCTCCTCCGCCTCGATCGCGGCGGCGGCGTGGCGCTCCATGCCGGTCAGCGGATTGCCCTTCGGGATCACCCAGCGCTTCGTCTCGCGCGAGGTGATCAGCAGGATTTCGGTCGGCCCGTCCTGCGCCGGTCCGCCGAATCGATAGGGAAGGACAGCGATCTGACGCATAGGGTCAATGATTTCCTGCGCTTGGGTCGGAAGCGCGGCCCAAAGATGACAATTTTCTTTCGCCCCTATGACAATAATGTGACAGCGACAAGGGATGCCGCGCCTACTTTCACGCGTGTCAATTCGATTGCAAATTGCAACGCGGTGCGTAAGCTGCCCGCAACGACATATGGGAGACGAAGCGATGGCAGGCACGGCGACGATGGAACGCCCCGCGGCGGCGAAGGCTGCACCGGTCGATCAGGATGTGCTGATCGTCGGCGCGGGCATTTCGGGGATCGGCATGGCGGCACATCTGCGGATGCACTGTCCCGGCCGCAGCTTCGCCCTTGTCGAGCGGCGCGCCGACCTCGGCGGCACCTGGGACCTGTTCCGCTATCCCGGCATCCGGTCGGACAGCGACATGCACACGCTGGGCTTCGTCTTCGAGCCGTGGAAGCATGAAAAATCTATCGCCGACGGCCCCGCGATCCTCGACTATCTGCACCGCATCGTCGACGAGCGCGGCATCCGCGAGCGCATCCGCTTCAACCGCAAGGTCGTCGGCGCCGACTGGGACAGCGGCGCGGCGCGCTGGACGGTGACGCTGGAGGATGAAAAGGGCGCGACATCGACGACGACCGCGCGCTGGCTCTACCTCGGCGCCGGCTATTACGACTATGACGAACCGTTCGACGCGCAGTTCGCGGGCCGCGAGGATTTCAAGGGCCAGATCGTTCATCCGCAGTTCTGGCCGCAGGATTTCGACTATGCGGGCAAGAAGGTAGTGGTGATCGGATCGGGCGCGACCGCGGTGACGATCGTCCCCGCGATGACCGAGCAGGGCGACGGCAAGGGGGCCGCGCATGTCACGATGCTCCAGCGCACCCCGACCTGGTATTTCATCCGCCCGGCAAAGGACGGCTTCGCCAATTTCCTGCGCAAGATCCTGCCCGAGAAGCTCGCCTACCGCATCACCCGCTTCAAGAATGTGAAGCTGCAGGACATCAGCTTCCGCCGCGCGCGGACGCAGCCGCAGAAGGTCAAGGATTTCCTGACCAAGAAGCTCAAGGCCGCGCTCGGCGACCGCTATGACGAACAGGCGTTCACCCCGCCCTACAACCCGTGGGAACAGCGGCTGTGCCTCGTTCCCGACGCCGATTTCTTCGAGGCGATGAAGGCGGGCAAGGCGTCGGTCGTCACCGACCATATCGAACGCTTCGATGCGACCGGCATCCAGCTCAAATCGGGGCAGCATCTCGACGCCGACATCATCGTCACCGCGACGGGCCTCAAGCTCGCGGTCGCGGGCAAGATTCCGGTGCGCGTCGACGGCGCGCCGGTCGATTGGAGCCAGCATTATTATTACAAGGCGTGCATGTTCTCGAACGTGCCGAATTTCTCGGCGGTGTTCGGTTATCTGAACGCCAGCTGGACGCTGCGCGCCGACATCGTGTCCGAATATGTCTGCCGCATACTCAACCACATGGAAGCGACCGGCACCGACGTCGCGACGCCGGTGCTCGACGATCCGGGCAGCCTGACCGAGGAGAATATCTTCGACTTCTCCTCGGGCTATATCCAGCGCTCGCTGCACATCATGCCGAAGAACGCCGACGCCCTGCCCTGGCGGCTCAACCAGAATTATGTGCAGGACCGCATCGACATGCGCACCGGCGCGATCGACGACGGGGTGCTGGCCTTCGGCCACGCCCGCGCCGCGACCGCGGCGCCGGCGGAGCTCGAAGCGGCGGAATGATCAGGCCGGCGGCGCGCCGGCCTTCTTCGCCCGGCTGCGCCGCACCAGCCAGACGACCAGCCCGCCGACCAGCAGCAGCAGGATCGCCCCGGCGATACCCGCCGTCTTCATGCCCTTTTCATATTGCTCGATGAAGGTCAGCGCCTCGGGTTTGGTCGTGCTGCCAAGGACGTTCCACTGGACGATCTGAAGCGGCGCATCGTTCTCGGCATAGAAACGCAGCGAGACCGTGGTCCATTTGGCGTTGCCGGTCCCGACGACGACCGCATCCTCCTGTCGCTGCTTCAGGCCGTTGTTGATATTGGTGTTCCACTGATAGGAGGCCAGTTGCCAGGTCGCCTGCCCTTCCGGGCATTCGTTCGGCAGCAACGGAGCCATATCCTGCGCCGACGTCGCGATCTCGGGATGCAGCAGCCGGCTGTTGCTCACCGGATCGGTGCAGAAACGCTGCCCGACGTCGATGATTTCCTTCTGCCGGTCGGGCGACACCATCTTGTCGAGCGTCCCCTGAAAGCTGCAGCCCGCGAGCGCGGCGGCGCCGGCGGCAGCCGCGAGAGTCCGTATGAAAGCGCGCATAGTCGATCCCCCCTTTCGACCCGGCGACAGAATGACTCAATCGGCGCGGACAATCCAGCCCTTCAGCCTCGCGCTCGCCCAGCCTATCGCAACGGTCGAAACTCGCGCGCGAAATCGGGCTTCACAGCGTGGACCAAAGCCGCGGTCATCGGCAGGTCGATCCGATAACTGCCCTCGGCATAGGGGCCGACCTCATAGGGCGCGATGGCAACGGTCAGGCGATCGAGATGGCGCCCGTCCGACGACCCGAGCCAGACGGTCTGCGCCGACGCCGACGGGCATTCGGAAAAGACGCCGCCATCCTCGCGCGACCATAGGATGCCCTTTGCCTTCTTGGCGCGCTCGATACCGGCGCACAGGTCGGCGTTCACCGCCCGGTCGAACGCTTCGCCGCTGGCGAACAGGTCGAGCGGGCTCAGCCGGACGCCGCGGTTGCGGTCCCAGATCAGCGCGTCGAACGTCTGCATGCCGTGCGCCCCGCCGCTATAGGTCTCGATCTCGGCAGACAGGCTCAGGAAACGTGGCGTGTTGGCGACGCGCTCCCAGCGCTGCAAATGGCTGTTCGTGTTGTAGGCGTGGCCGTGCGCGGCCGCGCTCGCCTGATCGCGGCGCGCTGCGGCGATCAGCGCCTCGCGCTTCACCTCGCGGTCCCTGTCGAGCAGCGCCGCCAGCTTCGCGATCGCCGCCGCCTCGCGGGGATAGTCATAGGCGAAGTCGATCAGCGCATCCTCGGTGCGGACGCTGGACGGTGACGCGTCTTCGAGGGCGATCTCCGCCGGTCCCCCTGGCGGCGCGCCCGGCACTTTCGCGGCGGCCGCCTTTTCGGCCGGCGTGAGTTCGGGCTCTGCCGAGCAGGCGGGCAGCAACAGCAGCAGCGGAAGGGCGAGACGGGCGATCATCCCCGAACAACGCCGGGAATCGACAAAGTTTCCGCACCGGCCTAGCAGACGCGCATGACCGACTATTCCGACCTGATCCAGCCCGACAAGGGCCAGGATGCCCGCACGATCCATCTCGTCGACAAGCAGGGCTATGACGCATGGCTGAAGGGCCGCAGCGCCCGCGAGCGCGCCGCGCTGGCGGCGATGGCCTACAAGCCCGACGGCTTCGCCCATGCCATCCTGCCCGGCGACGAACCCGAAGGCTGGTCGGTTGTCACCGCGGTCGCCGACGTGGAGAAGCTGTCGGCCTGGTGCCTCGCGAAGCTGGGCCCGCTGCTGCCCGAAGGCCGCTACCGGATCGAGGGGCGGCAGCCGGGCAAGGCGCTGTTCGGCTGGATGAGCGGGCAGTATCGCTTCGACCGCTATCGCCCGAAAGCCGAGCCGCGCGGGGCCCGCGTGCTGCTGACCGGCGACGTCGGCACGATCGCGCCGATGGTCGCCGAAATGCGCGCCGTCGCGCTGGTCCGCGACATGGTCAACACCCCCGCCGCCGACATGGGGCCGGCGGCGATCGAGAAGGAGGCCGCGCGCATCGCCAAGGCGCATGGCGGCAAGCTGACGGTCACCAGGGGCGAGGCGCTCGAACAGGGCTATCCGATGATCCACGCGGTCGGCCGCGCCGCCGCCAAGCATCATGCGCCGCGGCTGATCGAGATCGAATGGGGCAAGGAGGATCATCCGCGCGTCGCGCTGGTCGGCAAGGGGATCAGCTTCGACAGCGGCGGGCTCGACATCAAGCCCGCGGCGGGCATGCGGCTGATGAAAAAGGATATGGGCGGCGGCGCGCATGTGCTCGCGCTCGCCGAACTGGTGATGGCGAGCGGCCTGCCGGTGCGGCTGCACTGCCTGGTCGCGGCGGCGGAGAATGCGATCTCGTCCGACGCCTTCCGCCCCGGCGACGTGCTGACCAGCCGGCTCGGCCTGACCGTCGAGATCGGCAACACCGACGCCGAGGGAAGGCTCGTGCTCGCCGATGCGCTGGCGAAGGCGAGCGAGGGCAAGCCCGAACTGATCGTCGATTTCGCGACGCTGACCGGCGCCGCGCGCGTCGCGCTCGGCCCCGACCTGCCGCCGCTGTTCGCCAACGACGACGCGCTCGCCGACGCGATGCTGAAGGGCGGGATCGAGCGCGACGACCCGCTGTGGCGCATGCCTTTGTGGGACAGCTATGCCGACCTGCTCGAAACCGACATCGCCGACCTCGGCAATGCGGGTTCCTCGCCCTTCGCCGGGACGATCACCGCCGCGCTGTTCCTCAAGCGCTTCGTCGGCGAGGGGATCGCCTGGGCGCATCTCGATACCTTCGCCTGGCGCCCGTCGGCGAAGCCCGGTCGGCCCAAGGGCGGCGCGGCGCTGGGGCTGCGCGCGGCCTGGGCGATGCTGCAGGCGCGCTACGACCGGCGGCGCAAGGGCGATGGCGCTTGATCAAGCCGCCGCCGCTGGGCTAATGCGCCGCGATTGTCCGCCACCGGGCGGTTTCGCACATATTCGGGACATAGAGTGACAGCAGAATCTGGCGACCTTTCCGCGGCGGGCCGCGTGCGCATGGGACGCCCCGGCGCCGTCGGGGCGGGACGCGACCGTTTCGGCCTGACCGGCACGTCGCAGGCCTATGACCCGCGCGTCGTCGCGATCCGCGCCGACCTCGCCGATATCGCGGGCGCGGGGCAGTATTTCGCGCCGCATTATGCCGCGCCGATGATGCCGAGCTGCGTGCTGCCGTCGGCGGCGCTGCGGGTTTCGCCGTCGCTCGACGCCGAGCAGACGAGCGAGCTGCTCTTCGGCGAGAGCTTCGCGCTGCTCGACCTGACCGGCGGCTGGGCGTGGGGCTATGGCCTCGCCGACCATTATGTCGGCTATCTCGCCGCAGACGCGCTCGGCGCGCCGATCGCGCCGACGCACCGTGTCGCCGCCGCCGAAGCGATCCTGCACGGCGCGCCCGATGCCGCGGCTGGCGGTTCGGCGATCCTGCCGCGCGGCGCGCTGGTGATGGGCACCGTCGAAGGCGAATGGCTCGCGACCGCGCACGGATATCTGCCGCTCGCCGCGCTGGCCGACGTCGGCACCGACGAGACGGACCCCGCCGCGGTCGCCGAGGCGCTGATCGGCGCGCCCTATCTGCTGGGCGGCCGCACCGCGAACGGCATCGACTGCTCGGGCCTCGTCCAGCTCGCGTGGAGCGCCGCGGGCGTCCAGCTTCCGCGCGACAGCGACCTGCAACTCGCCGCGCTCGGCGCCGACAAGGATATCGATCCCGGCGCGCTGGCGCGCGGCGACCTCGTCTTCTTTCCCGGCCATGTCGGCATCATGGCGGACAGCGCGAACATCATCCACGCCAGCCGACGATGGATGGCGGTGAAAGCCGAACCGCTGGCCGACGTCGTCGCGCGTTCGGCCGCCAAGGATCACGACCCGCCGGTCTGCGGGTATAAAAGACTGCGATAGACATGACACAGACGGTTTTCATCGACGGCGCGGCGGGAACGACGGGCCTGGAGATCGCCGAGCGGCTTGCCGGGCGGAGCGAATTTTCGCTGGTCGCGCTCGACGAGGCGCGCCGCAAGGATGCGGATGCGCGCCGCGAGGCGCTCAACGACGCCGATTTCGTCATCCTCTGCCTGCCCGACGCCGCGGCGATCGAGGCGGTCGGGATGATCGGCAACGCGCGCACCAAAGTGATCGACGCCTCGACCGCGCACCGCGTCGCGCCGGGCTGGGTCTATGGTTTCCCCGAACTGAATGCCGGCCAGCGCGCGGCGATCGCGGCGTCGGCGCGGGTAAGCAACCCCGGCTGCTATCCGACCGGCTTCCTCGCCCTCGTCGCGCCGCTCGTCGCCGCGGGCATCCTGCCCCGCGACGCCCGGCTCAGCGTCAATGCCGTCTCGGGCTATTCGGGCGGCGGCAAGGAGTTGATCGCGCGCTTCGAGGCCGAAACCGCTATCGGCTTTCGCGCCTATGGCCTGTCGCTCGGCCACAAGCATGTCCCCGAGATGCAGCGCGGCGCCGACCTCGCGCATCCGCCGTTGTTCGCACCGGCGGTGGTGC
Source organism: uncultured Sphingopyxis sp. (assembly GCA_937873425.1). GTDB lineage: Bacteria > Pseudomonadota > Alphaproteobacteria > Sphingomonadales > Sphingomonadaceae > Sphingopyxis. The sequence goes on from CALMYE010000080.1 coordinate 22,773, forward strand.
CCGTCTATCGCGGCATGATCGTCGAAGTGCCGCTGGCGTTCGACGCGCCCACCGCCGACGCCGCCTTCGACGCGCTCGCGGCGCATTATGACGGATCGCCGCTGGTCGGCGTCCGGCGCGCCGAAGGCGAAAGCGAGTTGCTGCTGCGCAAGGACGATCCCGCGACCGACGCGATGGAGTTGATCGTCTATGCCGACGCCGCGGGCCGCCAGCTCCGCCTCGTCGCGCGGCTCGACAATCTCGGCAAGGGCGCGAGCGGCGCCTGCGTCCAGAATCTCAACATCATGGCGGGATTGCCCGAGACGGCGGGTTTGCGGCTGTAACCCTTCCCCCTTGATGGGGGAAGGATACGAAGCCTTGCGCCTTTGGCGCTAGGCGAAGTTGGATGGGGGTGATGTCGCGTCATTGGACCGTCGTGTCAGGCCGAGGCCGCACCCCCTCCGCTGCGACTAACGAACAAGTTCGTAAGTCTCGCTGCCTCCCCCATCGAGGGGGAGGAGCGTGGGATCAATGCACCGTGTCGAGCGCGCTTTCGATCGACAGATAGGTGATCAGCCGCTCGATCTGGCGCCAGCGCGCGAAATGGAGATGATTTCCCAGCACGCGATACTGCTCGGCGCGCGCGGCGGCGGCAAAGCCGGCCTCGTCGCCATGCTCGCGAATCAGGCTGTCCGCCTCGTCGACCACCGCGCGGTCGGAGAGGAAGGGTGCCGGCAATTGCATGAAATCCCCGCTCATGGCCCTTGCTCCTAGCGGACGCCCCTCACCGCGCGGTTCCCGATAGTGCTGAACGGCCGGGTAAGGTTAATGGAAGACCGCCCCGCATTAACCGGAATGCACCGCCGCGTTTCGCCCCTTTGCCGCCGCGCGCCGCGCGTGTAGACAGGTCGCCATGCGCAAGATCCTGAAATATGTCCTGCTCGCCCTGCTGCTGGTTCTGATCGTCGGCGGCATCACCCTCTATGTCATGTCGCGTCCCGACGTCGCGCGCTTCACGACCGCCGAGCTCAGCGGCCGGGTGCCGGTGATGGCGCCGCAGCATGCCGAGATCCTCCCGACGGTGAACGTCCCCGAAGCGACCGGCTGGCCCGCCGGCCAGGCGCCGCGCGCCGCGCCCGGCCTGACGGTCGCGCGCTTCGCCGAGGGTCTCGACCATCCGCGCACCATCCTCGTCCTGCCGAACGGCGACGTGCTGGTCGCCGAAAGCCAGAGCCCCCCGCGCGACACCTCGGGCATCGAGGGCCAGGTGATGAAGCGGCTGATGAACAAGGGCGGCACCGGCCGGCGCCCTTCCGCCAACCGCATCACCCTGCTGCGCGACGCCGACGGCGACGGCAAGGCCGAAGTCCGGACCGCCTATATCGAGGGACTGAACTCGCCCTATGGCATGGCGCTGGTCGGCGACACGCTCTATGTCGCCAACACCGACGCGCTGCTCGCCTTTCCCTATGTCGCGGGCGAGACGAAGATGAGCGGCAAGCCGACCAAGCTGGTCGAGCTGCCGGCGAAGGGCACCAACCGCCACTGGACCAAGAGCATCGCCGTGGCCCCCAACGGCTGGCTCTATATCGGCGTCGGCGCCGATTCGAACATCGGCGAGGCGGGGATGAACCGCGAATTCCGCCGCGCGGCGGTGCTCGAGGTGCGGCCCGAGAACAAATATGTCCGCACCTTCGCCGCGGGCATCCGCAACCCCGTCGGCCTCGCCTTCCATCCGGGCAGCGACCGGCTGTGGACCGTGGTCAACGAACGCGACATGCTCGGCAGCGATCTTGTCCCCGACTATCTGACCGACGTCGCGGAAGGCGATTTCTATGGCTGGCCCTGGTATTATTGGGGCGGTTTCGTCGATCCCCGGGTCGCGCCCGACAAGGAGGACCGGCGGCAATATGTGAAGCGGCCGAAATACGGCCTCGGCGCGCACACCGCACCGCTGGGTTTCACCTTCACACAGGGCCTCGACCTCGGCGAGCGCTGGGCAGGCGGCGCGCTGATCGCCCGTCACGGGTCGTGGAACCGCGAGCCCGTCGCCGGCTATGACGTGGTGTTCGTCAAATTCGGCGCCGATGGCCGTCCGGCCGATGCGCTGCCGATCACCCTGCTCGACCAGTTCCTCAGCCCCGACGGCAAGACGACACGCGGCCGCCCGGCGGACGTGCAAGTCGCGAAGGACGGCAGCGCGCTGATCGCCGACGATACCGGCGGGGTGATCTGGCGGGTCGCGAAGGCGGGGTGATCAAAGCCCCTCCCCTTCAGGGGAGGGGTTGGGGTGGGGCCATCGGCCTTGCGCCGCGCCGCGAAACCCACCCCGCTCGACTAAAGGCTCGGCTCTGCCGAGCCAAGTCTCGCTGCCCCTCCCCTGAAGGGGAGGGGTTAGCCGGTTCACACCCGCATCGGCATGAGGACATAGAGCGCCGGGCTCTTCTCGCTTTCGCGGATCAGCGTCGGGGCGTTGGCGTCGGCCAGATGCAGTTCGACCGTGTCGCCGTCGACCTGCCCCAGGATGTCGGACAGGTAACGCGCGTTAAAGCCGATCTCCATCGCCTCGCTGTCGTAGCCGGCGGGCAGTTCCTCGGCCGCGGTGCCGTTTTCGGGGCTGGTCACGGAGAGGGTGATGCGGTCCTTGTCGAGGCCGACCTTCACCGCGCGCGTCTTTTCGCTGGCGATGGTCGAGACGCGGTCGACGCCCTGAAACAGGCTCTTGGGATCGACCTTCAAGAGCTTGTCGTTCGCGGTCGGGATGACGCGGCTGTAGTCGGGGAAGGTGCCGTCGATCAGCTTTGAGGTCAGCACCGCATTGCCCAGCTGGAAGCGGATCTTGCTCGCCGACAGGCTGATCTCGACATTGCCCTCGGCCTCGTCGAGCAGCTTGCGGATCTCACCGACGCATTTGCGCGGCACGATGACGTCGGGCATGCCGGTCGCGCCGTCGGGGCGGGTGACCGTATAGCGCGCCAGGCGGTGGCCGTCGGTCGCCGCGGCCTTGAGCACCGGGCCGCTCGCATCCTCGGCAACGTGGAAAAAGATGCCGTTCAGATAGTAGCGCGTTTCCTCGGTCGAGATGGCGAAGCGCGTCTTGTCGATGATCTGGATCAGTTCGGCGACCGGCAGCTCGAAACCGGTCGGCAGGTCGCCCTCGGCGATCACCGGGAAATCGTCGCGCGGCAGCGTCGGCAGGTTGAAGTTGGAGCGGCCGGCCTTGACCTGCACCTTGCCCTCGGCGGCGGCGAGGCTGACCTCGGCGCCCTCGGGCAGCTTGCGTGCGATCTCGAACAAGGTGTGCGCCGACACGGTGGTGGTGCCCGGCGTCTCGACCCGCGCCGCGACCGTTTCGACCACCTGCAGGTCGAGGTCGGTCGCCATCAGCTTGAGCCGGCCCGACGCATCGGCCTCGATCAGCACGTTCGACAGGATGGGAATGGTGTTGCGCCGTTCGACCACCGACTGGACGTGGCCGAGGCTCTTCAGAAGCACTGCGCGTTCGATCGTCGCTTTCATTCTTATCCGTCACCCTGGCTTGCGGGAGAAGTCCCTGAAAGGAGCCGGCATCACGGACACAATGGCGCCCCGATTCCCTGCCCCCGAAAATGTCCACCTTCCTTAACGCGCGCATCGGCTGGCGCAAGCGATGCTTGCAAAAGGGGGCGGGCGCGGCCAATCGGGACGCGATGCGCCGCGCCCCCGTCCTGTTGCCGCTGCTGCTGCCGATGCTCGCCGTCCCGCCCGCCGCCGCGCTCGCCGCGCCACGCGCCGCGCTCGGCATCTTCGACGGCTGGGGCGCCTTTCGCGATCCGGCGGCGCCACGCTGCTACGCTATCGCCGCCCCCGCCGCGACGGTCGGCACGCCGCGGGTCAAGGCCTATGCCAGCGTCGGATACTGGCCGAAATCGCGCGTCCGCGGGCAATTCTACATCCGCCTGTCGCGGGAACGGCGCGCGGGCAGCGAACTGCGCCTGACGATCGGCAGCCGCCGCTTCATCCT
>CALMYE010000081.1 GCA_937873425.1 uncultured Sphingopyxis sp.
AAGACGCAGGCGTCGGCGCAATCGTCGACGTGCAGGAATTCGCGCATCGGCGTGCCGCTGCCCCACAGCGTCATCGTCTTCGCGCCGCCGGTCTTCGCCTCATGCGCCTTGCGGATCAGCGCGGGCAGGACATGGCTCGACTGGAGATCGAAATTGTCGCCGGGGCCATAGAGGTTGGTCGGCATCGCCGAGATATAGTCGCGGCCGTACTGGCGGCGGTAGCTTTGCGCGAGCTTGATCCCGGCGATCTTGGCGATCGCATACCATTCGTTGGTCGGTTCGAGGGGGCCGGTCAGCAGCGCTTCCTCGACGATCGGCTGTTCGGCGAACTTGGGATAGATGCAGGAGGAGCCGAGGAAGCAGAGCTTGGCGACGTCGGCGCGGTGCGCAGCCTCGACGATGTTCGTTTCGATGACGAGGTTCTGATAGAGGAAATCGGCCGGGAAGCTGTCGTTGGCGAGGATGCCGCCGACCTTCGCCGCGGCGAGGAACACCGCATCGGGCTTTTCCCTGGCGACCCAGTCGCGCACCGCTGCCTGGTCGAGCAGGTCGAGCGTGTCGCGGCCCGCCGTCAGTATCTCGCAATTCTCGGCCGCGAGGCGGCGCACCAGCGCGCTGCCCACCATGCCGCGATGCCCCGCCACCCAGACGCGCTTGTTTTCAAGGTTCATCCTGCTTCTTCTTTTCGTGCCAGCCGGTTACAGGCTGATGTCGAGGTCTGCCCGGTGCGGAAAATATTCGCGATAGTCGAAGGTCGCATCCCAGATCGCCGGGCGGTCGCCCAGGAATGCGCCCCACATCGAAAAGGTCGAGCGCGAGGTGACGATCAGCCGCGCCCGCGCCATCGTCGCGATCGCCGCGGCGGCATGCTCGCTTTCGTCAAACCGCAGCTGGCCGAGACCGAGGCCGTCGCGCACCTCGTCGAAACTGCCGTCGGTGAAGACCAGAAGGCGCGGATTCGCGATCCCGAGCCGCCTGGCGCCCTCGTCTATCGCCTTGCGATACCAGTCGAAGGAGGTGCGCGTGTTCACGTCGCCGGTCTGGTTCGGGTCGGCGACGAAATCGCCGAGCCGTATATGGACGGCGATGTCATAATCCTCGCCCGCCGGCCCGCCGCGCATATTGTCGGCATACCAGCTTCGGACGAGCGGCTGATGCCCGGCGAGATCGTGGAAATAGTCGCGCAGGCCGACATATTGAATGACGCCGTCGGTCATCGCCGCCGCGGCGGGGTCGCGTTCGCCGACCGACGGCCCGTCGAGACGCGAGCGCAGCCAGTCGCCCCATTCGGCGCCGCTCCGCCGCCGCGCGACATTGGTATAGAAGCGCTTGTCGCGCTCGCCGCGCAGCAGCGGCCCCCATTTGAACTGGGCGAAGGTCGGATAGATGAGAGTGCCGCCGCGCGCCTCGCGGCCGATCACCGCGCGCAGGATCGGGAACAGCAGGTTGCCGAGCCCCGGCCCCGGCGTTCGGACCAAACCGAAATCCAGAGAGCTCAAGGATGGATTATGGTAGAGCATCGGCCGTTTCAGCTGGCGGCGGCCATCAGTTGCCGGACATCCTCCCGCACCATTTCGCGGCACAGCTCGCGCACGGGCGTCTCGTGGCGCCAGCCGAGCTGCTGGTGCGCCTTCGATGCGTCGCCGATGAGCAGATCGACCTCGGTCGGGCGGAAATAGCGCGGATCGACCTCGACGAGGCACTTGCCGCTCTCGGCGCAATAGCCCTTCTCGTCGACGCCCGCGCCCTTCCATTCGAGTCTGATGCCGACATCCTCGAACGCCCAGCCGACGAAATCGCGCACCGGCGTCGTCTCGCCGGTGGCGAGGACATAGTCGTCGGGCTCGTCCTGCTGCATCATCAGCCACATGCCGCGGACATATTCGGCGGCGTGGCCCCAGTCGCGCTTGGCGTCGAGATTGCCGAGATAGAGGCGGTCCTGCTTGCCCAGGCTGATCGCCGCGGCGGCGCGGGTGATCTTGCGGGTGACGAAGGTTTCGCCGCGCAGCGGGCTTTCATGGTTGAAGAGGATGCCGTTCGAGGCGTGCATGCCATAGGCTTCGCGGTAATTGACCACGATCCAATAGGCATAGAGCTTCGCCGCGGCATAGGGGCTGCGCGGATAGAAGGGCGTGGTTTCGCGCTGCGGCACTTCCTGGACGAGGCCATAGAGTTCGGAGGTCGAGGCCTGATAGAAGCGGCAGCTCTTCTCCATGCCGAGGATGCGGATCGCCTCCAGCAGGCGCAGCGTGCCGAGCGCATCGCTGTTCGCCGTATATTCGGGCGTCTCGAAGCTCACCTGCACATGGCTCTGCGCCGCGAGGTTGTAGATTTCGGTCGGCCGCGTTTCCTGCACGATCCGGATCAGGTTGGTGCTGTCGGTCAGGTCGCCATAGTGGAGGTGCAGCCGCGCATCCTCGACATGCGGGTCCTGATAGATGTCCTCGATCCGCCCGGTGTTGAACGATGAAGAACGGCGCTTGATGCCGTGGACGACATAGCCTTTTTCCAGCAGCAGTCGGGCGAGATAAGCCCCGTCCTGTCCGGTGATGCCGGTTACAAGAGCGACTTTTTCCTGTTCAGACAATGAGGCTTTCCTCAACGGTTCGGGGGAGCAATAAAGGGTGACGGGCCGGCCGATTCCGGACGGTCTCTCCCTTCACGCGACTGACCCGCGAAGTCAACCGCGCTCTGTTCGCGCATGCACAAGTTCACCCTTGTTCCCATGGGCGTAGCTGTCTATCGCGGCCTTCCGCGACAGGAGACATTGCGTGACCGTGCTCATCACCGGGGCCGCCGGCTTCATCGGTTTCCACCTCGCCCGGCGGCTGATGGGCGAAGGCCGGAGCGTCCTCGGCATCGACAATCTCAACGATTATTACGACCCGGCGCTCAAACGCGCGCGGCTCGCGGCGCTGACGGCCGAGTTCGGCGACCGCTTCCAATTCCGGCAGGTCGATTTCGCCGATGCGGGCGCGCTCGATGCGGCATTAAAGGACAAGGATTTCAGCGATATCGCGCATCTGGGGGCGCAGGCCGGGGTGCGCTATTCGATCGACAATCCGCGTGCCTATGTGCAATCGAACCTCGTCGGGCATCTGAACCTGCTCGAAGTTGCGCGCGAGCGCGCCATCCCGATGGTCTACGCCTCCTCCTCGTCGGTCTATGGCGGCAACAAGACCCTGCCCTTCCGTGTCGAGGACCGCGTCGACCATCCGATGTCGCTCTATGCCGCGACCAAGAAGGCCGACGAGCTGATGAGCGAAACCTACGCCCATCTCTATCGCATCCCGCTGACCGGGCTGCGCTTCTTCACCGTCTACGGTCCGTGGGGGCGGCCCGACATGGCGATGTGGATCTTCACCAAGGCGATCTTCGAGGGGACACCGATCCAGGTGTTCAACGCCGGTGCGATGCGCCGCGACTTCACCTATATCGACGATATCGTGTCGGGCGTCGCCGCCTGCATCGCCAACCCGCCACCCGACGACGGAGCGGTGAAAGCGGGCGGCAGCGTCGCGCCGCACCGGCTCTATAATATCGGCAACAACCGGTCGGAGGAGCTAACGCGGATGATTTCGCTGATCGAGGAAGCCTGCGGGCGCGAGGCGATCAAGCAGATGGCACCGCTGCAACCCGGCGACGTTCCCGAAACCTATGCCGACATCGGTGCGATCGCCGGCGATCTGGGCTATGCGCCGACGACGCCGATCGACGTCGGCATTCCGGCTTTCGTCGGCTGGTATCGAGACTATCACAGGCTTTGACCGCCTTTCTCCCCCTCTCCTTCCGGACAGGCCGCAACGGCGGCAAAGGAACAAGCGAATGAAGATCGTCGTCGTCGGCCTGGGCTATGTCGGTTTGCCGCTGGCGGTGCAGCTCGCCCGGCATTTCGAGACCGTCGGGCTCGACAGCCAGGCCGCGCGCATCGAGGAACTGCGAAGCGGACACGACCGCACCGGTGAGGTCGAGCCGGAAAGGCTCGCCGAATCGACGCTGGTGCTGACCGGCGATCCGGATGAATGCCGCGGCGCCGACGTCTATATCGTCACCGTCCCGACGCCGATCGACGCCGACAACCGCCCCGACCTGTCGCCCATCCGCAGCGCGACGCGCGCGGTCGCGGCGATGATCGATCCCGCCAAGACGCCGACCATCGTCTATGAAAGCACCGTCTATCCCGGCGTGACCGAGGATATCTGCGGCCCGATGATCGAGGAACTGTCCGGGCTGACGCGCGGACGCGATTTCTTCCTCGGCTATTCGCCCGAGCGCATCAATCCGGGCGACCGCGAACATACGGTCGACCGCATCACCAAGGTGCTGGCCGGCGAGAATGCGGCGATCACCGAATTGCTCGCCGAGGTCTATGGCAAGGTAACGAGCGGCGGCGTGTTCCGCGCCCGGTCGATCCGCGCCGCCGAAGCGGCCAAGGTGATCGAGAACGCCCAGCGTGACATCAACATCGCCTTCATCAACGAGGTGACCAAGATCTTTTCGGCGCTCGACATTTCGGTGTGGGACGTACTTGACGCGGCGCGCACCAAGTGGAACTTCCTGCCCTTCGAGCCCGGCCTCGTCGGCGGCCACTGCATCGGCGTCGATCCCTATTATCTCAGCCACCGCGCGCAGGAGTTGGGCATCGACCCGCAGGTCGTGCTGTCGGGCCGCGCGACCAACGACGGCATGGCGCAATGGATGGCCGACGAGGTGCATGCCGCGCTCGGCAAGCAGGGCGCCGACATTCTGATCCTGGGCCTGACCTTCAAGGAAAATGTCCCCGACCTGCGCAACAGCAAGGTGATCGACTTGGTCGAAGGGCTGCGCCGTCACGGCCACCGCGTCGCCGTCCACGATCCCTTCGCCGACCCTGCCGAGGCGCGCCACGAATATGGCCTCGACCTCGCGCCGATGGGCGGGCCGGACAGCTATGACTGCGTGATCGGCGCGGTGCGCCACGACGCCTTCCGCGCGCTCGGCGCCGCCGATCTGGCGGCGATGCTCCGCCCCGGCGGGCTGGTCGCCGACCTCAAGCGCATGTGGCCACCACAGCCGGACGCAGGCGCCCGAGACGTCCGATACTGGTCGATTTGACCGACAGGGGGGTGGCACTCGCGGCAATATCTGCCTAAAGCGCCGACCAACGACAATAATGGAAGTGTGAATGTCGCGTTCCCGGGAGTCCCTGTTCGACCGCTGGTTTCTGGCGGTCTTTCTGATCGCAATCCTGTTGTTCGGCGGCTCGGCACGGGTCGACAGCGTCGGGCTGGTGATCGTGCGCACGCTGGCGATCGGCGCGATCGCGGTGTCGCTGCCCTATTGGTGGGCCGATGCCGAGCGCGGGCTCTATGCCCGCTATCGCCCGCTGCTGCTCCTGCTCGGCGCGGCGGCGGGATGGATGATTCTCCAGCTGGTCCCGCTGCCCGCCGGACTGTGGTCGGCGCTGCCCGGTCATGGCGAACTCGCCTCGCGCATGGCGGCGGCGGGAATCGAGATCGGCTGGCGTCCGCTCGCGCTGTCGCCGGGCCGCGCGATTCATTCGCTGCTCGACCTGCTCGTGCCGCTGGCGGTGGTGCTGGTTCTCGGCCGCACCTCCGACAGCGCGCTCCGCCAGTTGCCGCTGCGCCTGCTCGCCTTCCTCGCCGTCGCGGCGACCTTCGGCGTGCTCCAGATGCTCGCGGGCGAAGGCGCGCCTTACTTCCATCGCATCACCAATGTCGGCGCCGCGGTCGGCTTTTTCGCCAACCGCAACCATCATGCCATGTTCCTCGCCCTCTATTGGCCGCTGCTGCTGTGGTATATCCACGGGCGCAACGACCGGGCGGGCAGCCATGCGGCGACGCTGCTGGGAGTGCTCGGCGGGGTCGCGGTGATGCTCGCGATCATGGCGGCCGGCTCGCGCGCCGGCCTCGCGCTCGGCGGCGCGAGCTTCCTCGCGACGAGCGTTATCCTCTATCGCATGCGCGGCGCGGCGGCGGGCACCGAATCGGCGGCATGGCTCGTCCGCATCACGCTGCTGGGATCGATCGTGGTCACGATCGCGGGCGCGCTCGCGATGCTGGTCTTCGGTGCCGGGTTCATCGACCGGCTCGGCCAGAACGACGTCATGGGCGACCTGCGCTTCTCGGTCCTGCCGGTGCTCGTCGATACCGTCTGGACCTATGCCCCGTTCGGCAGCGGATTCGGCGGATTCGAGGCGGCCTACAAGATCGCGGAGCCGGTCGAGCTGTTGTCGCTGCAGTATCTCAACCATGCGCATAACGACTATCTGGAACTGCTGATCGACGGCGGGCTTCCCGCGCTCGCGCTGCTCGCCCTGTGGGTGCTGATCGTCCTTCGCGCGGTGCGCAAGGCATGGCGCGACGAACGGTCGGCCGCCTCCGACCGGATCGGCGTCGTCGCCTCGCTGATGATGCTCGCCATCTTCGCCCTGGCCAGCCTCGCCGATTATCCGCTGCGCACCCCCGCGCTGGCCGCGATGGCGGTGCTGGCGACGGCGCTGCTCTATCGCCGGCCCGATGTTCCGCGCGAGCGGCGCAAGGGGCAACGCAGCGCGGCGGGTTTCCGGTAGCGCTTCCCGCGGGCTATGATTTTGCGGTTTCCTTTGCGCAGCGGGCGGGCTAGTCCGACGCAGGCAGCAAGGGTGGAAATAAAAAGGGAATATGCTTCGGTGAACCTTCGTCCGGCCATCGCCACCCTGCTCGCCGCCAGCCTGTTGGCCGGCTGCGGCAGCCGCCCGCAACTCACGAGCACGCCCACGCTTCAGGTCTATGCCGGCAATGCGCTGCCGGCGCCTTCGGGCGAGGATCTCGTCGGCGAAACGCGCCCCTATCTGATCGGTCCCTTCGACCGGCTGAGCATCGACGTCTATGGCGTTCCCGACCTCAGCAAGCAGGTCCAGGCCGACGCCGCGGGCATGATCCAGCTACCGCTGATCGGCCAGATCAAGGCGAGCAACCAGACGAGCATCCAGCTCGCCGAGGTGATCGAGGGGAAGCTCGCGCGCTATGTCCGCCGCCCCGACGTCTCGGTCAACGTCACCGAATCGGTCAGCCAGGTGCTGACCGTCGAAGGCCAGGTCGCGAGCCCCGGCCTCTATCCGGTCGTCGGCAAGATGTCGCTGCTGCGCGCCGTCGCGCTGGCCAAGGGCACCACCGAATTCGCCAAGCTCGACGACGTCGTGATCTTTCGCACCGTCGGCGGGCAGCGCATGGCGGCGCTCTACAATCTGAAAGCCATTCGTTCGGGCCAGTATGACGACCCCGAAGTCTATGCCAACGACGTCGTCGTTGTCGGCGATTCGCAGGCCCGGCGCATGTTCAAGGACCTCTTGTCCACGACCCCGCTGTTCATGGGGCCGCTTGTCGCGCTTATCCGATAGACACTGCAGGAAGTTCGAATTCAGCTCATGACCGATACATCGTCAAAGCCGCCGATCCTGGCCATTCCTGCAGACTCCGGCACCGATTCCGAAGCGCGGCAGAACAGTGGCTTTGCGACCGCAATCCCCTGGATTCTGCAATATTGGCGCGTCGCGCTACGTTGGAAATGGGTGATCGCGGGCACGATCATTGCCTGTCTGATCGCCGGCGCGGTCTATACGATGCTCGCCCAGCGCATCTATACGGCAACGGCACGGGTCGAAATCTCGCGAACCGAATCGAAGGTGCTGGGCAACATGACCGGTGTCGAGCCGGATCGCGGCGGTCGCATCGAGCAGGAATTCTATCAGACCCAATATAATCTGCTGCGCGCCCGCTCGCAGGCCGAGCGGGTCGCCCGGAGCCTGAACCTGGCGCGCGATCCCACCTATCTGGCAGCGTTCGGCGGCAAGGCCCCGCCCTCCGCGATGCGCGTAATGTCGAAGGCCGAGCTCGACACTGCGACCCGCCGCGTCGCCGGCAACCTGCTGGGATCGGTGCAGATCAAGCCGATCGTTGGATCGGCGCTGGTCGATATTTCGGTATCGACGCCCGACCCCGAGCTGTCGGCGAAGATCGCCAACAGCTGGGCCGAGAATTTCATCGCCGCCAATCTGGAGCGCCGCTACGATTCGGCCTCCTACGCCCGCCGCTTCCTCGAGGAGCAGCTCGCGGTGACCAAGGCCAAGATGGAAGAGGCCGAACGCGACCTGATGGGTTATGCCGAGCGGCAGGGCATCCTGAACATCGCGACGTCGGACAGCGCCGATCCCAAGGCGCCGACCGTCGAGCGGTCGATCACCGCGACCGATCTTGTCGTGCTGAACGATGCGCTCAACAAGGCGACGATCGACCGCATTGCCGCTGAAGGCGCGCTGAAGGCGGCCAGCGGCCAGGCTTCGGCGACCGCGGCGGGAAGCCCCGGGGTAAGCTCGCTTCGCCAGCGCAAGACCGAACTGCAGGCCGAATATGCCAAGCTGATGGTCATCTTTCAGCCCGACTATCCGCAGGCGCAGGCGCTCGACCGCCAGATCAAGGAAATCGACCGCGCCATCGCGGCCGAGCAGGGTCACTTCGGCGGCTCGACCGTCGCGACGGCGCGCGCCGCCTATGAAGCCGCCGTCGCGCGCGAACAGGAATTGCGCGCGCGCGTCGCCGGCACCCGCACCTCGCTGGTCGACGAGCGGCGTCGCGGTGTCCAGTACGGCATCCTGCAGCGCGAGGTCGACACCAACCGCGAACTCTATGACGGGCTGCTCCAGCGCTACAAGGAAGTAGGCATCGCCGGCGGTGTCGGCACCAACAATGTCGCCATCGTCGATCGCGCACTGAAGCCCGGCGGCCCGTCGAGTCCGCGGCTGATAAGCAATATGTTCACCGCGCTGCTGATCGGCCTGGCGCTCGCGGGGCTGTTGACCATCATCCTCGCCCAGATCGATACCACGGTTCGCGATCCGGCCGAGGCGCAGGAGGTGACCGATCTGCCGCTGTTGGGCGTGATTCCCGACACCGACATGGAATTGGCGATCGACGAGGTGCGCGACCGCAAATCGTCGCAGTCCGAAGCCTATCTGTCGGTCCAGACGGCCTTGCGCTTCTCCACTAGCCAGGGCGTGCCGCGGTCGCTCATGTGTACTTCGACGCGCAAGGGTGAAGGCAAGTCAACCTCCTCCTATGCCATTGCGCTGTCGCTGCACCGCATCGGGCGATCCGCGATCGTCGTCGATTGCGACCTGCGCTCGCCGTCGGTGCATCGCATGGCGGGGGTCGCCAACGGCGCGGGGACCAGCAACTTCCTGTCGGGCAACAACGACATCCAGTCGCTGATCCATCATGACGAGACCGACGGCCTGCCCTTCATCACCGCCGGGCCGATGCCGCCCAATGCCGCCGAGTTGCTGTCGAGCGACCGCATCTCCGAGCTGATCGAGGCGCTGGCACCGCATTACCGGCACATCGTGATCGACGCGCCGCCGGTGCTCGGCCTCGCCGATTCGCCGCTGCTCGGCAGCAAGGTCGACGGTGTCGTCTATTGCGTCGAGGCCGAAGGCCCGCGCACCAACGCGATCCGCTATTCGCTGGCGCGGCTGCGCAACGCCGGGGCGGCGCTGCTCGGCGTGGTACTGACCAAGTTCGACGAGAAGCGCGCCTATTACGGCTACGGTTACGAATATGGCTATGGCTATGCCGACGCGCAGCCGGGCGAGTAAGGCCGCAGTCGGAGGCAGGCAGATCGGGCGATCGGGCGGGCGGCCCGCGCCGCGCCTGCCCGGCTGGCGCTCGATCCTCTATGCCGCCGCGATGCTGCTGTTCTGGCTGGCCGTGACCCTGTTCACGGGTTCGTCGGCGATGGAGGTCTACAGCCCGTCGCGGGCGATCTCGCTCAATCCCTTCAACGCGAGCGCGAAGGCGCAGCTCGCCAACGATCTGGTCTATATCTCCGGCGATCCGGAACAGGTCGGCACCGCGGCGGCGCTGAGCCGCGCGGCGCTGGACGGCAATCCCACACTGCCCGCGGCCTATCGCATGATCGCGCTCGAAAATGCGCGCGGCGGCAAGCTTGCGAAACCCGCGATCCTCGCTGCGACCTGGCTGACCCGCCGCGACTATATCGCCAATCTGTGGCTGATCGAGGATGCGGTGAAGCGCGGGCGGATGGACGAGGCGATGACCGAAGTGGACGCCTCGCTGCGGACCTCGCGGCGCAGCCAGGCCTTGCTGTTCCCGATCCTGGCGACGGCGATGGCCGAGCCCGAGATGCATCCCCATTTCGTAAGCGTGTTCCGCCGCGATCCCGTCTGGCTGCCCAGCTTCCTCGGCCATTATCTGTCGACCCAGAAACTGCCCGCCGCGCCGCTCGCGCAGGTGATGCTGCCGATCCGTGAGGAACTGCCGGCCAGTTACCGCCCGCTCGACCGGTCGCTGATCTCGCTGATGGTCAATCAGCGCGACTTTGCCGCGGCGCGTGCCTATGAGCGCGCGATCACCGGCACCGCCACGCGCGACACCCGTCGGATCATCCACAATGGCCGCTTCGAGGCGGAAGGCCCCTATCCGCCGATCGACTGGCATCTGTTCCGCGAAGCCAGCTATGGTTCGGACATCGAGGAGAGGGAAAAGGGCAACCGCCTGATCGTCGTATCGGACGAGGAACAGCCCCGCATGGTAGCGCGCCAGCTCGTCGAACTCGTCCCTGGCCCCTACCGGCTCAGCGCGCGCGGGCGGATCATCACGGGCAATCTCGACGCCGCGCTCGACTGGCGCGTCGACTGCGCCGAGAAGGATGGGCCGCGCCAGCTTGCCGCGCTTCGCATCGCACGCGGCGCAACAGGCGATCCGGTCGATTTCACCGTTCCCGCCGTGCCGTGCCGCAACTACTGGGTCAGCCTGAACGCAGCCGCCGGTTTCGGCTCGGAGTCGCTGCAGGCGGAATTCCAGTCCGTCGACCTGCAACCGGTCCGGTGAACCAGACGCTCGCGGCCCGGATGCGCGACATGGCCGTTTTCGGCACGGGATCGATGCGGTGAGCGAGCAGTTCGGCCTTCATCGCCTGTTGCGTTACGCGATGGCGCACCCGATCGGGCGGAGGCAGCGGCTGCGCACGCTGGGACGCATCGCAAGCTGGCAGCTACGCTCGCGCTTTCACAGCGAACCGATAGTCTGCGACTGGATCGGCGGCGCGCGCCTCCTCGCGCGCCACGGCATGACCGGGGCGACGGGCAATCTCTATTTCGGGCTGCACGAATTCGCCGACATGGCCTTCATCCTCCACCTGCTGCGTCCCGGCGACCTGTTCGTCGACGTCGGCGCCAATATCGGCAGCTACTCGGTGCTCGCCGCCAAGCTGTCCGGCGCGCGGGTCGCGGCGTTCGAGCCCGACCATTGCACGATGGACATATTGCGCAGCAACATCGAGCTGAACGGCATCGAAGATCGCGTCGCGCTGCACGAGCAGGCGCTGAGCCATGCCGAGCATGACTTGTGGTTCTCGACCGGCATGGGAACCGAGAATCACGTCCTGCCGGCGCGCGAGCCGGGCAGCATCCTGCTGCACGGCACGACGCTCGACCGCGTGTTGGGCGGTGACGTGCCGATCGCGATCAAGGTCGATGTCGAGGGCTATGAGCCGTCGGTCCTTGCCGGCGCCGCCGCGACGCTCGCCGCGCCCGGCCTGCGCGCCATCGAAGTCGAGACGGTGACCCCCGACATGGAACGGATCTTCGCCGATCACGGCTTCGTGCTGCGCTACTATGATCCGTTCACCCGCGGCTTGGCGGACGCACCGGCCAGCATGGCGAACAACAGCCTCTATGTCCGGGACGAGGCTTTCGTCACGGAACGGTTGCGGAGCGCCCCCGCCGTCGACGTCCACGGGATCAACCTTTAGGGGCCACTTTTTATCGCCTTGCCGACCACCACGCCGGTCGACGCGCGACGAGAGTTGCCGGACCCGGCGGTGCTGTGTAGGGAGCGGCCCGCGCTATGAAAATCCTTTATATCCAATATGCGAACCCCGGCGCCTTCCCTGTCGCGATGCGGGCGGGACGCCTGTGGCGCGCGCGCGGACATGCGGTACGCTATCTGGGTGTGGATTTCGGCGGTGGCGACCCCCTCGCCATTCCCGCCGACCTTGCCGTCAGCTGCGATTGGGTGCGGTTCGGGCGCAGCGCTCCCTTTCGCTTCGCGGCGCGCGCGGCGGCGATCGTGCGGCGGTGGAAGCCCGATTTCCTCTATGTCGCCGACAGCATGGCAGCGCTCGCCTGCACGCCGCTGCGCGCGCTGCATCGCGGCGGGATTGTCTATCACGAGCATGATTCCCCCGCCCCGCCCACCTCTTTCCGGATGCGACTGCAATGGCAGGCGCGAAACGCGCTGGCGCGCCGCGCCGATGCGGTCGTCCTTCCCAATGCCGACCGGGCAGCGCTGATCGCGCGCGACGCCGGCCTGCCGGACGCGCGGGCGCCGATCGTGGCCTGGAACACGCCGTGCCGCGACGAGGTCGGGCCGAAGCGGAGGGCGGCCGCCGACGGGCCGGTGCGGATCGTCTATGCCGGCTCCATCAACGTGCAGCGCGTTCCGCTGGCACTCGTCGAGGCGCTGGCGGCGGTGCCCGACATCGAATTGACGCTGATCGGCTATGAAACCGTCTCGTCGCGCGGATATTGCGAGACGATGAGAGCCTTCGCTGATGAACGCGGATGCGCCGATCGCCTGATCTTTCGCGGCGCCATGCCTTATCACGCGCTGATCGCTGCGCTCGGCGATTATGATGCGACCTTCGCCGCCCTGCCCGAGGATGCCGGGGACGTGAACCTCCGTCACATGGCCGGCGCGTCGAACAAGAGCTTCGACGCGATGGGCCAGGGCCTCGCGCTGATCGTCGGCCCGGGCGAGGACTGGCGCCGCATGTTCGTCGATCCGGGCTATGCCCTCGCCTGCGACCCTTCCGACACCGCCTCCATCGCCGAGGCGTTCCGCGGCCTCGCCGGCGACCGCGCCGCCGTCCGCGCGATGGGCGAGCGGGCGCGACAGCGGATTGCGGGCGACTGGGCCTATGACGAGCAGTTGCGCCCCGTCACCGAGCGCATGGTGCGCGCGGGGGACGTCCAGTGAGGATATTGACGCCGGTCAGCGGCAACCGCTGGGCCGTCCCCGACTGCTATCATCGCGGCCTTGTCCATGCCGGGGCCGATGTCGTAACCTACGACATCGGGGAGGCACCGACTTCGCTCGTGGGCCGCATCCTGCGGCGGCTGCGGCGCATGACGGGATCGGCGGCGGCGCGGCGGCTCGAAGCGGCGATCGCCGCGGCGAAGCCCGACGTGCTGATTGTCTTCAAGGGGTTCGATTATCCGCCGGCGGTGCTGAAACGCATCGCGGCGCGCGGCGTCCGGCTGGTCAACTACAATACCGACCATCCCTTTCGCTTCTTCTCGCCCGGATCGGGCAATGCCAACGTCCGCGACAGCGTGCCGCTCTATGATCTCTACATCACCTACAGCGGACCGATCGCGTGCGAAATGGCGGAGCTTTATCCCGATCAGAAGGTCGTGGTGCTGCCGTTCGGGCACGCGATCGACGATGCGCTGTTCGATGAGATCGCCGCCGAACCCGAAGTGGTGCGCGGCTGCTTCAACGGCAATCCGGACGAAGAGCGCGCCGAGGCGGTCCGCTTCCTCGCCGAAAACGGCGTCGCGATGGATCTCTATGGCTATGACTGGGCGAAGTTCGTTTCGCCGACGCCGATGTTGAAGCTCTGCACGCCTGAAGCGGGGATCGGCATGTTCCGCATCCTGCGCCGCTATCGTTTCCAGCTCAACCTGTTCCGCCCGCACAATGAAGGATCGCACAATCTGCGCAGTTTCGAGGTGCCGGCGGTGGGCGGGATCAGCCTCGGCCCCGACAGCCCCGAGCATCGCGACTTCTTCGCCGACGGCAGGGATGCCTTTCATTTCGCGGACAAGCAGGAGATGCTGGCCGTCGCGCGTCACCTGCTCGCGATGCCGGTGGACGAAGCCGATGCGGTGCGCCGCGCCGCGCGGGCGCGCATTCTCGCCCTGCAATCGCATTTCGACGACCGCGCGCGCGCCATGCTCGCCGCGGTCACGGAGACGGTGGCGCGATGAACATCGCTTTCCTCACTCCCGGCGCGTTCGGGCTCGCCAACGGCAACGGCGGCATCGGCCTTTATAACCGCGACATCGTCGAGGCGATCGTCGAAGCATTTCCCGACGCCCGCGTCACCCTGCTCCAGCGGCTGCTCGACAAGGGACAGCACGACTTGCCGGAGCGCACCCGCATCGTCGCGGGCGCGGCGGGCGGCAAGGCGCGCTTCGCGCTGGCGATCCTGCGCGAGATGCTCGTGTCGCGCTATGATGTCATCGTCTGCGCGCACATCAATTTCCTCTCCTTCGCGCGATTGCTCGCGCGGCGGAACAAGTGTCCGCTGGTGCTGATCGTCTATGGCATCGACGTCTGGGACCCGATGCCCGGCCAGGTCGCCAATCTGAAGGCGTGCGACGCGATCTGGTCGATCAGCCAGATCACCACCGATCGCATGAACGCATGGGCGGCGCTGCCCGAAAGCGACTATGTTCAGTTGCCCAATGCGATCCGGCTCGATCGCTATGCGATGGGGCCGAAACCCGCCGACCTGGTCGAGGACTGGAACCTTGCCGGCAAGCGCATCGTCATGACGCTCGCGCGCCTGCCCGGCCGCGACCGGCACAAGGGCGTCGACGAGATGCTCGAAATCCTGCCCGAACTGCTGCGCCGCCACCCCGACCTCCATTATGTCGTCGCCGGCGATGGCCCCGATCGCGCGCGGCTGGAGGCCAAGGCGATCGAACTAGGAGTCGGCGACCATGCGAGTTTCGTCGGCTTCGTTCCAGAGGGACGCAAGGCCGACTATTTCCGCCTCGCCGACGTTTTCGCGATGCCGGGCCGCGGCGAGGGTTTCGGCTTCGTCTTCCTCGAAGCCGCGGCTTGCGGCATCCCCTGCGTCGGCAGCAAGGTCGACGGCAGCCGCGAGGCGTTGCGCGACGGCCTGCTCGGCGCGCTCGTCGATCCCGGCGATCCGGACGAAATCGTCGAGGCGGTTTCGGGCGCGCTTGCAAAAGAGCGGCAAATACCGGAAGGTCTGGACTACTTCAGCTGGCCGCATTTCGTGAAGCGTCTGGAAGCTGCCATCAACGCCGTGCGCGACCCGAGAGTGACATAGTGGCGAAATCAGCGCTTATCTGCGGTATCAGCGGCCAGGACGGCAGCCTGCTGGCCCGGCACCTGCTATCGCTCGGCTATCGCGTCGCAGGCACGTCGCGCGACGGCGACATGATGCGCGCGGCGAATCTGGAACGGCTGGGCATCCGCGACGCGGTCAGCATCCATTCGATGGCGACCGCCGACTTCCGCTCGATCATCCAGACGCTCGACCGGCTGGAGATCGACGAGCTTTACAATCTGTCGGGGCAAAGCTCGGTCGGCCTGTCGTTCGACCAGCCGGTCGAGACGATGGACAGCATCGCCGGTGCGACGCTCACGCTGCTCGAGGCGATCCGCTTCCTCGGCCGTCCCATGCGCTTCTACAACGCCGGATCGAGCGAATGCTTCGGCGACATCGGCGACACGCCCGCGACCGAGGAGACGCCGTTCAAGCCGCGCAGCCCCTATGCGGTCGCCAAGGCGACGGCGCACTGGACGGTCGCCAATTATCGCGAGGCTTATGGCCTGTTCGCCTGCACCGGAATTCTGTTCAACCATGAATCGCCGCTGCGCCCCGAGCGTTTCGTCACGCAGAAGATCGTGCGCGGCGCGGCGGATATCGCGGCGGGGCGGCGCGACACGCTGCTACTCGGCAATCTCGACATTTGGCGCGACTGGGGCTGGGCGCCCGAATATGTCGAGGCAATGCACCTGATCCTGCAACAGGAGGAACCGGGCGATTTCATCATCGCAACCGGCCGGACGACCAGCCTGGAAGAGTTCGTCGCCGCGGTCTTCGCCGAACATGGGCTCGACTGGCGGCGGCATGTCGTGAGCGACCCGGCGCTGATCCGCCCCGCCGACCTGCGCTACAGCGGCGCCTCGCCGCAAAAGGCGCGGGAACGGCTCGGCTGGCAGGCGCGGACGACGGCGACCGACGTCGCGCGGCGCATGGCGGCGTCCGGTGCGGGCGATGCCGGCTGGCTGGCGGGCGGTCCGTCTCCCGCCCTGCGCAGCGTGGGACGCGGCTGAGCCATGCTGTTCGAATCCGCCGAAACCACGATCCTCTTCTGGCTGGTCGTCGGCCTGCTCGCCTTTCTCGGCACCCTGACTCACCTGATCAAGTCGACCAGGGGAACGCTGGGCTTCCCGATCGCCTTTCTGCTCGCCTTGCTGATCATGCATTGCGGCGCCGTCGCGCACCTCGCGTCGGGCTATTTTCACCAGTATAACCCGTTTCTCTATAGCTTGGGCTATACAAAGGAATCGGTTGCGCTGGGCCTGCAGGTATCGGCCATCGGTTTTGTCTCGATGGCGGCCGGCATCTTTTGCACCAGCTATTTCGGCCAGCAGGATCGGCTCGAATTCGACGCCAGACATTATCCCGCGCGATTCTTGCGCCTTGCCGAACGCAGCATGCTGATAATCGGCGGCTTCTTCTTCTTCGCGGTTCTGATCTTGCCCTCACTGGGCGCGATTCCCACGATCGGGGCGGTCGTAACCAGCAGTCGCAACCTCCTGCCGGTCGCGCTCTGTTTCGCCATTCTGCGCCGCGTGTGGCTGCGCGAAGGCATGCAATTATGGCAGATCGGCGCGATCGCGTCGGTCATCCCGCTCGCCAATCTGATCGGAACGGCCATCCTTGCGGATGCCGTCGCTATCATCATTTTCATCGCCTGTTTCTGGCTTGCGATCACAGGGCGCCGGTTCGGTATGGGCCGGATCATCCTGGCGATGGCGGCCGGCTCCTATGTCTTTCTGTTCCTGGCGATCAACTATCTGCTCGTACGCGACGAATTCCGCGACATTGTGTGGGAACCGACATCGACCTACAGCGAGCGCGTCGATGGACTTGGTGCCGCGCTCATGCGGTTTACCCCGCTGTCGAGCGACGACGAGGATCAGCTTTTCGCGCTCGACGCCCGTCTCAACCAGAGCCTGTTCACGGGCATGGCGGTCGAAAAGCTGGAACTGCAACCCGACACCTATGAAAATGGTGCGACACTGGCGGCGGGCCTGTTCGCCTTCGTCCCGCGCTTGATCTGGACCGACAAGCCGGTGCGCGGCGGATCGGAGTTTCTGACCAAGCATACCGGTTATCCGGCAAGCAAAGACACGACCTATGGCATCGGCCCCTATTTCGAATCCTATGTCAACTATGGCCTGACCGGCGTGATCCTGTTCGGCTTTCTCTTCGCCGCGCTGGTGCGCTGGATCGACCTGCGCTGTTATCGCGCGATGGTGACGGGCCGAATGACCGAAGCGGTGCCGCTGGCGATCGGCGCGCTGGCGCTCGTCCAGCCGCTGTCGACCTTCGCGTCGACCTTTTCGACCTTTTACGCCTCGCTGATCATCGGATTCCTCGCCGCCAAGATGCTCGAACGCTACCTCGATATCAGTCTATTTGCCGAAAGCCAGGCGCGATCGCGCGTGACATGACCGAAATCCTGCTGCTGAACCCGAGTTTCCGGCTTGAGCAGGGCGGGCCGGCCTATTCGGTGGGCCGCCTGGGTGTGGCGCTCGCGGCGCTGGGACATCGGGTTACCGTCTGGGCCGCCGACGGCAGCGCCGGCGCGGTTCGCGCGCTCGACCCCGACGCCGGCATCATCCTGTCGGATGCGCCGATCGCCGAACTGCTCGGCGAAGGGCGCTGGGACATCGTCCACGACAATGGGCTGTGGCTTCCCTATGGCGCCCGCGTGGCGCGCCTATGCCGGGCCCGCGCCATTCCGCGGCTGCTGAGCGTCAGGGGGATGCTGCAACCTTGGGCATGGAACCATCGCCGCTGGAAGAAGCGCATCGCCTGGGCGTTCTATCAGCGGCGCGGGCTCGAAAGCGCCGCCCGGCTGCACGCGACCAGCGAGGAGGAGGTGGCGCGCATCCGCGAGCTTTTCCCGGCGCGCCGGCCGCTGCTGATCGCCAACGGCATCGACATTCCCGACCTGCCGACGCGCGCGCACCCCCCCGAAGGCGAGCCGCGCATCGCGCTGTTCCTCGGCCGTTTGCACCCGGTGAAGGGGTTGGCGATGCTCGTCGAAGCCTGGGCACGCCTGCGTCCGGCTGGGTGGAAGCTGCGGCTGGTCGGACCTGACGAAGACGGTTACCGCGCCGAACTGGAAGCGCAGATCACCGCCGCCGGCCTGTCGGAGCACGTCGCCATCGCCGGCCCGGCGAGCGGCGCCGAGAAACAGGCGCATTTTGCCGCAGCCTCGCTGTTCCTGCTCCCGAGCTATACCGAGAATTTCGGAATCGCCGCTGCCGAGGCGCTGGCGCATGGCCTGCCCGTCGTCACCACCACCGGCACGCCCTGGCGGGTGCTCGAAGAACAGGGGTGCGGCTGGTGGGTGGCGCCCGAAACCGACGCCATCGCGGCCGCGCTGGACGAAGCGACCGCGCTGCCCGACACGCGGCTCGCCGCCATGGGTGCGACGGGCCGTTCCTGGGTTGCCGACCACCTGCACTGGCCCGCCATTGCCAAGCAGTTTTCCGATGCCTATGCCGTCGCCATCGCCAACCCGGCGCCAGCGTAAACAGGGGATAATCGGTGCCTGCTCCGGGCGTGCGTTTTTCGATCGTCACCGTCTGCTATAATCCCGGCGAGACCATCGACGCCTGCCTGCGTTCGGTGGCGGCGCAGGGCTATCCGCATATCGAGCATATCGTCATCGACGGCGCGTCACCCGACGGCACCGCCGATCGCATTCGCGGGTTCGACTGGTTCAAGGGGCGGCTGGTGTCCGAACCCGATCAGGGCATTTATGACGCGATGAACAAGGGCGCCGCGCTGGCGACCGGCGACTATCTGGGTTTCCTCAACGCCGACGACATGCTGAGCGATCCCGACGCCATCGCCCGGCTCGCGGCTGCGGCCGAGGCGCATCCCGGCGCCGATGCGGTGCAGGGCGATGTGGTCATCGTCGATCCCGAACGACCGAACCGGCGCCGCTATTATTCGGGCGCGGGCAATTGGCGGCGCCGCCTGGAGTGGGGGCAGATGCCGCCGCATCCGGGGTTCTACATCCGCACCGCGCTGTTTCGCGAGATGGGCGGTTTCTCGACCGAATATCGCATCGCCGCCGACTATGATCTGATGCTGCGCTTTTTCTGCACCGGTGCGCGGCGTGCAGTGCACGTCGCATCGCCGGTGGTGACGATGGCGACGGGCGGCGTGTCGAACCAGGGCTTGCAGAGCCGCCGGATCATCAACCGCGAGATCGGCATTGCCTGCAAGCGCAACGGCGTACGCACCAACAGGCTGAAGATCTGGTCGAAATATCTGACCAAGATCTTCCAATATTGGCCGCGCCGGACCGCTTGATGAAGGCAGCGACCCTCGTCACCGGCGCAAACGGCTTCGTGGGGGCCGAGATCGTGCGGCAACTCCGCGCCGCTGGCCTTGCCGTGCGGCGCGCCGTTCGCGTGGCCGACGGCGAGGCCGACACCGTCGCGGTCGGCGATATCGGCGCCGACACCGATTGGAGCGCTGCGCTGCATGGCGTCGGGCGCGTAATTCACTGCGCCGCGCGCGTGCACCAGATGAACGATCGCGCGTCCGATCCGCTGACGGCGTTCCGGGCCATCAACCATGACGGAACGGCGGCACTCGCGCGTCAGGCCGCTGTGGCGGACGTGCAGCGTCTCGTGTTCATCAGTTCGATCAAGGTCAATGGCGAAACGACGCGCGGGCGCGGTCCCTTCACCGCCGCCGACGCGCCGGTGCCGCAGGACCCCTACGGCATATCGAAGTGGGAAGCGGAGCAGGCGCTGCACGCCATCGCCGCCGAAACGGGGCTGGAAGTCGCGGTGATCCGCCCGCCTCTAGTCTATGGCCCTGGCGTGCGCGCCAATTTCGCGCGCATGGTGTCTTGGGTCGCGCGTGGGCGCCCCCTGCCCTTCGGTTTGTGCCACAACCGGCGCAGCCTCGTTTCGGTCACCAACCTCGCGTCGCTCGCGATCGCCGCGAGCCGTCATCCGGACGCGGCGGGCGCGACGCTGCTGTCCAGCGATGGCGAAGCGGTGAGCGTCCGCGACCTGCTGATGCGGATCGGCGCGGCTTTCAGCCGCCCCGCGCGGCTGCTGCCGGTGCCGCCCGCCCTGCTGCGTTTCGCCGGTAGCCTGACGGGGCAGCGCGCGACCATCGACCGGCTGTGCGACCCGCTGGAGGTCGACGGCGAAGCGGCGCGCCGTCTGCTCGGCTGGACGCCGCCGGTCACGATGGATGCCACGCTGCGCGCAATGGCGGCGGAGGGGCGGGCGTGACGCTTCCCCTGCCCGCGCTTTTGCTCGTCGCTCTGTGCTTCGGCGCGACCTTGATCGCGCTGCCGCTCTATATCCGCTGGGCGAAGAGCGGACTGGTCGATACGCCGAACGAGCGCAGCGCGCATGTCGATCCGACCCCGACGGGCGGGGGGATCGTCTTCCTGTCGATCTGGCTCGCCTGTCTCGCCGCGGGGGCCTGGCTGCTCCCCGAAAGCCGGGAGGCCGCGCTCGCGCTAGGCCCGGCGGCGCTGCTGCTGATGCTGCTCGGCTGGATTGACGACCGCCAGCCGCTGCCGGCGAGCCTGCGTCTGGCGATCCAGTTCGGCTGCGCCGCGATGGTGCTGATCCTGTGGCCCTGGCCCGATGCGCCAACCCACATCTTCTGGCCGCTCGCGGGGCTCGCGCTGCTCTATCTCGTCTATTCGACGAACATCACCAATTTCATGGACGGCATCGACGCGATCGTCGCGCTGCAGGTGCTGGCCTTCGTCACGGGTGCGCTGCTGCTCGCACCCGATACGCCTTTCACCCTGCCCTTGCTGCTGCTCGGCGCGGCGGTGCTCGGCTTCTATTTCTTCAACATGCCGCCGGCGCGCCTGTTCATGGGCGATGGCGGCAGCGCGCCACTCGGGTTGCTGGTGGCGGCAATCACGCTCTGCTTCGCGGCGCAGGACTGGCGCGCGGGCCTCGCGCTGCTGCTGCTTCAGGGCGTGTTCCTCTGCGACAGCGCGGTGACGCTGCTGCGCCGCGTGCTGCGGCGGCGGAACATCGCGCAGGCGCACAGCGAGCACGCCTATCAGCATGCGAAACGGCGCTGGGGCCATGCCCCGGTCAGCTACGGCCTGTTCGCGCTGACCATGCTGGTGCAACTGCCGCTGGCGCTGGCAGTGGGGCGCGGCTGGCTGCCTTTCTGGGCCGCTGCGGTCGACCTGATCCTGCTCGCGCTGCTCGCTCTGCTCTTTCGCGCGGGGGCGCCGCGGACCGATTGATCTTTGGTCGAAGCTTGTCCATAGACACTGCCGCCACGGGCAGCCGAAAACAGGGATAATAACAGGCAATGAGTGTTGTAATTCAACCGATTACCGGCCGCCGTCAGCGTTTCGCGCTGGTCGGCTGCGGGCGTATTTCGGCCAATCATTTCGGCGCGCTCGAAACGCACGGCAATCGCGCGGAGATTGTGGACGTCTGCGATACCGATCCCGAGGCGCTGGCGAAGGCCGTCGAACGCACCGGCGCGCGCGGCCATGCCTCGCTGACCGACATGCTGGCGGCGACCGACGCCGACGCGGTCATCGTCACGACGCCCAGCGGTCTGCACCCCGCACAGGTGATCGAGATCGCCGAATCCGGGCGCCACGTCATTTCCGAAAAGCCCATGGCGACGCGCTGGCGCGACGGGCTGCGCATGGTCGAGGCGTGCGACAAGGCGGGCGTGCAGCTGTTCATCGTCAAGCAGAACCGCCGCAACGCGACGCTGCAACTGCTCAAGCGCGCGGTCGAAAGCGGCCGTTTCGGGCGCATCTACATGATCGCGCTCAACGTCTTCTGGACACGGCCGCAGGATTACTACGACAGCGCGGCGTGGCGCGGAACGTGGGAATTCGACGGCGGCGCGCTGATGAATCAGGCGAGCCATTATGTCGATCTGCTCGACTGGATCGGCGGTCCGATCGAAAGCCTGCACGCCTATACCGGCACGCTCGCGCGCAACATCCAGGTCGAGGATACGGCGGTGATGAACATCCGCTGGCGCTCGGGCGCGCTGGGGTCGATGAACGTCACCATGCTGACCTATCCCAAGAATCTGGAGGGTTCGATCACCATTCTCGGCGAAAAGGGCAGCGTGCGGATCGGCGGCGTCGCGGTGAACAAGATCGAGCATTGGGAGTTCGACGAGCCGCATCCCGACGATGAGCAGATCGAGGGCGCATCCTATGCCACCGCCTCGGTCTACGGCTTCGGGCATCCGCTCTATTACGACAATGTCATCAACACGCTGGCCGGCGAAGGCAGCGCCGAAACCGACGGGCGCGAGGGGCTGCGCAGCCTGGAGGTGCTGATCGCCGCCTATCTGTCGGCGCGCGACGGCAAGCGCATCTCCCTGCCGCTGAACTATTGATGGCCGCGAAGATTCACGAGACGGCGATCGTCGATGCCGGCGCCGAGATCGGCGACGGCACCGCGGTCTGGCACTGGGTGCATGTGTCCGCCGGCGCGCGGATCGGCCGCAATTGCTCGCTGGGGCAGAATGTTTATGTCGGCAACCGCGTGACGATCGGCGACAATGTCCGCGTCCAGAACAATGTGTCGATCTATGACGCGGTGACGCTGGAGGACGATGTCTTCTGCGGCCCGTCGATGGTCTTCACCAACGTCTACAACCCGCGCTCCGCCGTGTCGCGCAAGGACGAGTATCGCGAGACGATCGTCCGCAAGGGCGCGACGCTGGGCGCGAACTGCACCATCGTGTGCGGGGTGACGATCGGCGCACACGGCTTCGTCGGCGCGGGCTCGCTGATCAACCGCGACGTCGCGCCCTATGCGCTGATGGTCGGCGTGCCGGCGCGGCGCATCGGCTGGATGTGCGAATGCGGCGTCCGGATCGAGGGTGAAGGCGATGTTTCGTGCGGCGATTGCGGCAAGAGCTACGCGATAAGCGACAAGGAATGTTCGCCCCGATGAGCGATGCGATCCAGTTCAACGACCTCCAAGCGCAATATCGCTCGATCAAGCCGTCGGTCGATGCGCGCATTCAGGCGGTGCTCGACCACGGCCAATATATCCTCGGCCCCGAGGTCAGGGAGCTTGAGGCCAAGCTCGCCGCCTATACCGGTGCGAAGCATTGCATCGGCGTCGCGTCGGGGACCGAGGCGCTGCTGATCGCGCTGATGGCGCTCGGCGTCGGGCCGGGCGATGAGGTGATCACGACGTCGGCGACCTTCGTCGCGACGCTCGAGACGATCGTGCTGGTCGGCGCGACGCCGGTGTGCGTCGATATCGACCCCGCGACCGCGACGATCGACCCGGCGGCGGTCGCGGCGGCGATCACGGCGAAAACGCGCGCGATCGTCCCGGTTTCGCTGTTCGGCCAGTGCGCCGACATGGACGCGATCAACGCGATCGCCGAACCGCACGGCATTGCGGTGATCGAGGATGCTGCGCAGAGCTTCGGCGCGACCTACAAGGACCGCAGGAGCTGCCACACCTCGCTGATCGGCTGCACCAGCTTCTTTCCGGCGAAGGGGCTCGGCTGCTACGGCGACGGCGGCGCGATCTTCACCGACGACGACGATCTGGCGCAGGCGTGCCGCGAGATCCGCGTCCACGGTCAGCCGCAGCGCTATCGCCACACGCGCATCGGCGTCGGCGGGCGGCTCGACACGATCCAGGCGGCGGTATTGCTCGCCAAGCTGGAAATATTCGACGACGAACTGGCGAAGCGCACCGCGATCGGCGAGCGCTATGTCGCCGCCTTCGCCGGACATAACGCCATCGAAACCCACCGCATCGCGCCCGGCAACGCCTGTTCGTGGAGTTATTTCTCACTGAAATCGCCGCACCGCGACGCGATCCTCGCGACGCTCAAGGCCGAAGGCATCCCGACCGCCATCTATTATCCCGAACCGATGCATGTCCAGCCGGCCTATGCGGGCAAGTGCCGCGTCGCGGGCGACCTCGCCGAGACCACGCGCTGGACCGGGCAGGTGTTCAGCCTGCCGATGCACCCCTATCTGACCGAAGAAGCACAGGACCGCGTCATAGACGCGGTGCTGGCGGGGGCCGCGGCGGCGGTCTGACGGGCGCGCGATGAGCCGGCTCCTCAACATGCAACTGAGCTGGCCCGCGACGCTGCTCCAGCGGTTGCGCCTGCTGTTCGAGGCTCATTATCATCGGCTTACGGGGCGGCGTTTCTTCGTCGATACGGCGGATACGGAGGTCAGGATCGATTTCCGCATGTGGTTCTGGCAGACGATCATGCGCCGCAACGCCGGCGCCTATTGGGCGGTTCATCCTTCGACACGGGTGCGCGGCGCGCGCTTCACCGTCATCGGCCCGGAAACCTCGCCGGGGTGGAGCGTCGGTTGCGATATCGACGGTCGCGGCGGTCTTTATGTCGGCGACTACACCCAGGTCGCGCCCAATGTTCGCCTGCGTTCGGTTCCGGAAGACACGGAACCGCCCGCGGTTCCGACCGACTTTTCGATCCACATCGGCGCCTATGGCCTGATCGCGATGAATGCGACGGTGGGGCCGGGCGTGCGGCTTGGCGATTTCACCATCGTCGGCGCGAACAGCGTCGTCGAGGAGAGTTTTCCCGAAGGCTATTGCGTGATCGCAGGCAATCCGGCGCGGGTGATCGAGCGCCTCGACCCCGCCGCATGCGAGCGCTGGCAGCGGCCGGGCGCCTATGTCGGCTATACGCCGCTCGCCGCCATCGCCGCCCTGCGCGGCCGCGCAATCGACCCGCAGCTGTTCGACCGCGTCTGGGGCGCGCGATGAGCGTTCCCTGGAAAATCCGCTTTGCGCAGCACATTCTCGGCGTCAACGGCGGCGCCTATTGGCCGATGCACCCCGACAGCCAGCTCGATCATCCCAATCGGGTATTGCTGGGCCGGAAAAGCTGGCCCGGCATCGAGCCCCGCTGCTATGTGAGCGCGATGATGGGGATCATTATCGGCGATGGCGTAAGGATAAGCCGCGAAGTTGGGTTGATAAGCGGAAATCACGATCCGGCACTCCTCACAAGCTTTGTCGCGAGTATCCCGCAGATCATTGGAAATCATTGTATCATCGAAGAAGGATGCACGATTCTGCCCGGTGTCGAACTGGCTGAGCATTGTATCGTAACGCGCGGCAGCGTGGTCACCAGATCCTGTCTGGAGCCGCGGTCGATCCTGACTGGCAACCCGGC
Source organism: uncultured Sphingopyxis sp. (assembly GCA_937873425.1). Taxonomy (GTDB): domain Bacteria; phylum Pseudomonadota; class Alphaproteobacteria; order Sphingomonadales; family Sphingomonadaceae; genus Sphingopyxis. The sequence continues at coordinate 25,294 of CALMYE010000081.1, forward strand.
GCGCGTCGTCGGCCGGCACGACCGCCCGGCGCCAGCCATCGCGCCCGATGCCCCGCACGGCTATGTGGCGGCGCGCGATTTCGCCGATTTCGCCCGGCGCAACCTCCGCCATCAATATCTCGGCCGCTTCGGAGAAGCTATCGCCGCATCCGGCGGCGGAGCCTGACGATGTGCGGGTGGGGGATATTGGTTCATCGCGACGGAAAGCCCGTCGAACGCCGTCATTTGCAGGCGATGGCCGACGCCGCCGCGCACCGCGGTCCCGACGCCGAGGGCGTGGTCGAGTTGGGCCCGGTCGGCCTCGCACATCGCCGCCTGGCGGTGATCGACGTCCACGACCGGTCGAACCAGCCGATGCAGCTGGGCGACAGCTGGCTGCTGTTCAACGGCGCCATCTATAATTTCCAGGCCATCCGGACCGAGCTGGAAGCGCTGGGGCACGTCTTTCACACCCGGTCGGATACCGAGGTGCTGCTGCACGCGCTCGACCAATGGGGCGTCGATGCCCTGCCCCGCTTCAACGGCATGTTCTCCCTTGCCTTCCTCGATGCGAAGCGCGGCACGGTGCTGCTCGCGCGCGACAGGTTCGGAATCAAGCCGCTCTGCTATTATCTGTCGGACACGCTGCTGGTTGCCGGGTCGGAGGCGAAACAGCTGCTTGCGACCGGCCTGGTCCCGTCGCGGCCCAACATCGCCACCGCGCGTCAGTTCCTGGAAGCGGGCACGCTCAACGCCGGCGACAGGACATTCTTCGCGGATATCGCCAGCCTGCCCCCCGGCCACTGGCTCCAGCTCGACCTGAACAGCGGAACGACGGTCCGCCGGCAATGGTATGATCTGGCGCAGCGCATCACACCGTCGCGGCCGCACTATGCCGATGCGATCGCGACGATCCGCGACCTGCTCGCCGACTCGGTCCGGCTGCGCCACATCGCCAACGTCCCGCTCGGCGCGGCGCTGTCGGGCGGGCTCGACAGCACGGCGATCGCGATATTCAGCCGCCCGCTGCTCGCCGATCCGGC
>CALMYE010000082.1 GCA_937873425.1 uncultured Sphingopyxis sp.
GCGACAAGGAGGTGTGCCTCAAGCATTTCTGCGCGCGGATGCGCGAGATCATCCCGGAGGCGCGGCTTGAGCGGGCGCCGGCGCCGGGGTGGAGCCGATAAGCCCCCCTCCCGCTTGCGGGAGGGGCTAGGGGGGGCCTGTTTCCTCGCCAGTGGATTTTGAAACGGGACAGGCCCTCCCCCGGCCCCTCCCGCAAGCGGGAGGGGAGAATGAGCGAGCTTCCAGTCATCATCGTCGGCGGCGGACCCGCGGGCATGGTTGCGGGTCTGCTGCTCGCGCGCGCCGGGGTGCGGGTGACGGTGCTGGAGAAGCATGCGGATTTCCTCCGCGATTTTCGCGGCGACACGGTGCATCCCTCGACGCTCGAACTGTTCCACGAGATCGGGCTGCTGGGCGAGTTGCTGAAGCTCCCGCACGCGCGGCTCGACACCGGCACGCTCGACCTGCTCGGACGCCGCTACACGATCGCGACGCTCAAGCATCTGCCCGTCGCCGCGCCCTATATCGCGATGATGCCGCAGTGGGATCTGCTCGATTTCATCGCGCGGCAGGGGAGGCGCTACCCGACCTTCGACCTGCGCATGTCGACCGAGGCGGCGGGGCTGCGCTTCGACGGCGCGGGCCGCGTCGATGGCGTGACGCTGGCGAACGGTGAATCCCTGCCCGCGCGGCTCGTCATCGCCGCCGATGGGCGGCGCTCGGTGCTGCGCGACGCGGCCGAATTGCCGCTCGACGATCTCGGCGCGCCGATGGACGTGCTGTGGTTCCGCGTGCCCCGGCCTCCCAAAACGTCTGCGGATGCGCCGGCCGACGTTCCGCTCGGCACGATCGGCAAGGGCGGCATGATCGTCGCGATCCCGCGCGGCGACTATTGGCAATGCGCGCGGGTGATCGGGAAGGGCGGCTTCGCGGCTATCGAGGCGAAAGGCGTGGAAGCGTTCCGGCGCGAGGTTGCGGCGCTCGTTCCCGGCCTTGCCGCGGGCCTCGGCGCCATCGCGGGCTTCGATGACGTCAAGCTGCTGTCGGTCGCGCTCGACCGGCTGACGCGCTGGTCGCGCCCCGGCCTGCTCGCGATCGGCGACGCCGCGCACGCCATGTCGCCGGTCGGCGGCGTCGGCATCAACCTCGCGGTGCAGGACGCGGTCGCCGCCGCCAACATCCTCGCCGCGCCGCTCGCCGCCGGGGCCGATCCCGATCCCTTGCTCCATCTGGTGCAGGAGCGCCGCTGGACGCCGACCGTGCGGATGCAGGCGATCCAGCGCGCCGCGCACCGCCGCGTGATCGAGCCGATGCTGCGCGGAGAGGTGACGCGCGTGCCGCTGCCGATCCGCCTGCTCGACCGCTTCCCGCTGCTCCGCCGCATTCCGGGCCGCGTCCTCGGCCTCGGCTTCGGCCGGCAACATGTCGAATCCCCGCTTGCGAAAGACTTTTCATGACCAAATCCTGTGACGCGCTGATCATCGGCGCCGGCCACAACGGCCTCGTCTGTGCCTTCTACCTCGCGCGCGCGGGGCTCAAGGTCCGCATGCTCGAGACGCGCGATGTCGTCGGCGGCGCAGCGGTGACCGAGGAATTCGCGCCCGGCTTCCGCAACTCGGTCGCGAGCTACACGGTCAGTCTGCTCCAGCCCAAGGTGATCGCCGACATGAAGCTCGCCGATCACGGCTATCGCGTGATCGAGCGGCCGATCAGCAATTTCCTGCCGCAGGAGGATGGCGGCTATCTGAAGCTTGGCGGCGGGCTCGAACGCACCCAGGCCGAATTCCGCAAGTTCAGCGCGCGCGATGCCGAGGCGCTGCCCGCCTATTATGACGCGCTCGAAAATGTCGCCGAACTGCTCCGCGACCTCGCGCTGCGCGTGCCGCCCAATGTCGGTGAGGGGCTGCGCACCCTGATCGACGGCGCTCGGCAGGGGCGGCGCTTCGCGACCCTCAGCCTCGAACAGCAGCGCGACGTGCTCGACCTGTTCACCAAGTCGGCGAGCGCGATGCTGGGCAGCTGGTTCGAGAGCGAGGCGGTCAAGGCGGCGTTCGGCTTCGACGCGGTCGTCGGCAATTATGCCAGCCCCGACACGCCAGGCAGCGCCTATGTCCTGCTCCACCACGTCTTCGGCGAGGTGAACGGCAAGAAGGGGGCGTGGGGTCACAGCGTCGGCGGCATGGGCAGGATCACCGAGATCATGGCGAAGGTCTGCCGCGACATGGGCGTCGAGATCAGCCTCGAAAGCCCGGTCGCGAAGGTGCTGGTCGACGGCGGCAAGGCGGTCGGTGTGAAACTCGCGAGCGGCGAGGAGATCGCCGCCGCGCGCGTGATCGCCAATGTCGGACCGAAGCTGCTCTACGAACGGATGATGGACGCATCCGACCTGCCCGCCGACTTCGCGCGCCGCATGAAGGGCTTCAAGGCGGGCAGCGGCACCTTCCGCATGAATGTCGCGCTTTCGGAGCTGCCGAAATTCACCTGCCTGCCCGAACCGGGCGAGCATCACCGGTCGGGGATCATCCTCGCGCCGACGCTCGATTACATGGACCGCGCCTTCCTCGACGCGAAGCGCGACGGCTGGTCGAAGGAGCCGATCGTCGAGATGCTGATCCCCTCCACGGTGGACGACAGCCTCGCGCCGCCGGGCGCGCATGTCGCCAGCCTCTTCTGCCAGCAGTTCGCGCCCGAGCTTCCGGACGGTCGCGACTGGGACGATGAAGAGGAGGCCGCCGCCGACACGATCATCGACACGGTCGAAAAATACGCCCCCGGCTTCCGCGCGAGCATTGTCGGCCAGACGCGCCTGTCGCCCAAGGGGCTCGAACGCAAGTTCGGCCTCGCCGGCGGCGACATCATGCACGGCAACATGAGCCTCGATCAGCTCTGGTCGGCGCGGCCCATACTCGGTAACGGCGGCTATCGCGGGCCGGTGAAGGGCCTCTACATGTGCGGCGCGGGCACCCACCCCGGCGGCGGCGTCACCGGCGCGCCGGGGCATAATGCCGCCGAGGTGATCCTGCGCGACCGGGGCCTGTTCGCGCCGCGCTGGCGCTGATCCTCAGGCGAAGCCGATCGGCTGGAGCATCGCCGGGCGGTTCTCGCGCTCGCGGTGCAGCCGCTCGACCAGCGCCGCGTCGTCCGCCTCGCCGAGGAAGCGCATCTGCCGCGCGACGACCGCGAAATCGCCGAGCGTCAGCCCGCCGAGCCGGTCGAGCGCCGCCGGCGCCGTGCGGCCGAAGAAATGCGCGAATGCCCGCCGCGCCCGCGCTTCGTCGAGCGCGCGCATCTCGACCTTGAAGACGAAGCGCCGCGCCGAGGCGGGGTCGAGCTTCGCCGCATGGTTGGTCGCCGCGGCGAAGGGCAGCGGATGATCCTCCATCCAGGTCAGCAGCTCGTTGACCTGGCTCACCTCCCAGCTCCGGGTCGCGCCCTGCCGGTCGGCGAGCAGCGAATCGACCTCGTCGAAGAAGAGCATCGCCCCCTGCCGCTTCGCGTCGGCGAAGGCGGCGGCGATCCGCTGCTCGGTCTCGCCGACCCATTTCGACATCAGGTCCGACGCGCGCCTGACGTGCAGCGGCCGGCCGAGCCGGCGCGCGAGCGCCTGCACCGCCTCGGTCTTGCCGGTCCCCGGCGGGCCGGTGAGCAGCAGCGAGAAGTCGGCGGGGCCGTCGGCATGCGCCAGCCGCGCGAACAGCGCGGGCAGGTCGGTGTCGGCGGTCAGCAGCGTATCGTCGAAGGTGCGCGGAGGCCGCGCGTCGACCTCGCGGCCGCGCATCGCGCCGAGCACGGTTCCGGCGAAGGCGCTCGCGCTTTCGGCGTCGCCCGCGAGCGCTGCCGCGCGCGCCGCGACGCGGAACAGCGACGCCGTTTCGGGCGCGCGGGCGGCGAGCGCGGCGAGCGCGGGATCGACCGCGACCTTTTCCTCCGCGCTCACCCGTTCGAGCATCGCGGGGCTGTGCCCGGCGCCGGGGAAATCCATGCGGATCGACAGGCTGAAGCGGCGCAGGATGGCCGGATCGACGTCGGCGATGCAGTTGGACGTCCAGATCACCGGGACGACATTCTCTTCGAGCAGCCGGTTGACGAACAGCTTCGACCCCGCGCGCTCGCGCATGCGGCCGCTCGGCTCGATGCGGCCGTTCCCCAGCAGATCCTCCATCTCGTCGAACAGCAGCAGCGCCTGCCCGCGCTTTTCGAGCGTCCGCAGCGCCAGCCGCAGCGCGGCGACGCGGTCGTGGCGCGTGGGCTCTTCGCCGTCGCTGTCGGCCTCGCCCACCGCGTGCAGCGACTCGCCGAGGCTGGCGGCGAGCGTGCGCGCGAGCTCGGTCTTGCCCGTGCCGGGCGGCCCGTGGATCAGGATGTTGATCCCGCGCGCGCGGTTCGCCAGCGCGCCGCCGAGCAGCGCGAGCGCCAGTTCGGCCTCGCACCGCTGCGCCGGAAAATCGGCGAGCGCATGGCGCGCCGCCTGCCGCTGGCCCAGCAGGCCGTCGAGCAGGCTTTCGTGCCGCCCCGGCGGCGCGTCGAGCAACCGCTCGAACGACCAGCAAAGGCCGATCTGCACCTTGCCGTCCTTGCCCGTCCAGTGCCCGACGAGGTCGAGGCGCACGACTTCGGCGCGGCGGATCGTGTGCGGCGCGATGCCGGTGACCGCGCCCGTCAGCGCCTCGATGTCGAGCGCCTCATTCTCGGCGAGCTGCCTGAGGCTGCGCGTTAGCGGCCCGCGCTCCATCGCGGTCGCGAACAGCAGCAGCGCACGCTCCTCGGCGGCGAGGTCGAGCGCGTCGGCCAGCCGGTCCGCCTGCATCAGGCTTTCGTCCTGGGCCGCATCCTCGGGCGCGGCCTGCGGCCCCGCGAGCAGCATGGCGCGGCCGATGTCCTTTTCGGTCAGCCCGAACTTGCCGGCGCGCGCGCGGGCCCAGCCGAGCAGCGCGCGGCCGGGCTTGCTCCGGCCCGGATGATCCGTGGCGATGGCCCGCGCCAGCGCGCGTGCCCAGAAACTGTCGTGCAGCATATATACCTGCCTGTGGCCGGCGGACGCACGGCGCCCGTCGGCAAGAATGATGATGGCGGGTTGTGAAATCGGCGGCGGCGCCCGTGGCGCACCGCGTCAGGAAAAACGCGCTACGACAATGGGCGGACGCCGCAGGGTTTCAAACCCCGGTGGTAATGGCGATCCGACACGTCACGTCTCCAAAAAGGTCCGACTCCGGACCCGTGGGGTTGCGCCGATAGTCGATTTCGCGCCGCGCGGCAAGCGTCAGCGGGCGGCGGCCGCGCTCCGCCGCGCTAGCAGGAACAGCGGCAGCCCGGCGAGCGTCATCGCGAGGCTGTATAGCGTCGGCTCCAGCCCCGCGCCGTAAAAGGCCCAGCAGACATAGAATATGCCCGCGACGATCAGCAGGATGAAGCCCGGCGACCGCGGGAGGCGGCCGTCGCGTTCGAGCTTCGCCGCCGCGAAGGCGCCGACGAGGTAGAAGATGATCGCGGTCGATGTCGTCACCAGCATCATGAAGTTGAACAGGCCGGCGAGCCCGCGTTCGTAATTGGCATAGACGATCAGCGTCGCGAGCACCGCCGACAGCAGCAGGCTCCAGGTCGGGGCGCCCTGCCGGTTCTCGGTTCCGAAAACGGGCGCGAGCAGTCCGCGATGCGCAAGGTCGCGCGGCAATTCGCCGGCGAGCAGGACGAAGCCGTTGAGCGCCCCGAGCGCGGCAACCGCCGCGAGCACGGCGGCGGCGCTGCCGGCTTCGGGGCCGATGAAATAGGCGAAGAAGGTTGGAAAGGGCGCGATCGATTCGGTGACCAGCCCCAGCGGCAGCAGCATCGTCACCGCGGTGCAGGCGAACAGATAGAGCAGGCCCGTCGCGATCATCCCGATCATTGTTGCGCGCGGGACGGTGCGTTCGGGGTCGGCGATCCGGTCACCCGCGGCCAGCGCGCTTTCAAAACCCAGCAGCGCGAACAGGGTGAGGGTCGCGGCCTGACCGATGCCGGCGGCGCTGACCGGGGCGCTGCCCTGCATCGACGGCGCCGGCCCTTCGCCCGCGGCAAACCACCACAGCGCGATCGCGATGGCGCCGAGCAGCAGCAGCAGCTTCAGGACCAGCGTCACCACCTGCACGCCGCCCGCCTTGCGGACGCCGAGCAGGTTCACGAAAGTGAAGATCCATACGAAGGCGATCGCGAGCAGCGCGGCCGCCGGGCCGCCGCCGCCCAGCGCGGGATAGAGTATGGCGAGATTCCGCACCGCCGCCACCGCCAGCACCGCATTGACCGTCCAGCAACTGATCCAGAAGCTCCACGCGACGATGAAGCCGGTGGCGGGGCCGAAGGCTTCGGCGGCATAGGTATAGGCGCCGCAGCCGCCGGGAAGGAAACGGGCCAGCCGCGCGAACACGAGCGCGAGGCATATCGTGCCGGCGATGCTCACGATCCAGCCGATGACGGCGTTCCAGCCGAGCGGCGCCAGATCGGTCGGCAGCAGGAACACCCCCGACCCGATCATATTGCCCATGACGAGCGCGATGCACATCGCAAGACCGAGCTTGCCGCCCGGCACTTTCCCGTCGGTCAGGCGACCGGTCACCCGGTCAGAAGTCCTTGCTGACCTTGACCCCGATCAGGCGCGGGCGGATGACATTGTCGTAGAAGACGCCGCCCGTCGTGCTGCCGCCGAACGGATCGCCGCAGATCGATTCGCCGCACTGCACCGCGCTGTTGATCACCCCGCGGCTGTTGAACAGGTTGGTCGCGAACGCCTCGGCCTTCCAGCCGTCGCCCTTCACCCCAACGCTGACGTCGGCGGTCGTATAGGCGTCGAAATTGCCGACGATGCCATTCTCGAACGGGCGAAGGTCCGACCGCCGCGCGCCGATATGGTTGACCGCGAACTGGACGTGCGCGTTCAGGTCGCCGACCGGCCATTCATAGCGCGCGACGGCATTGCCCTTGAACTTGGCGGTCACCGGCAGGCGCGTTCCGGCGGGCGCGAGCAGCGCGTTGCCGGGCGTCGTGCAGTCATAGGTGGCGTTGGCCATCAGGCAGAAATCTCGGCGGATCTCGGCGTCGTTGTAGCTGACCCCGGCGCTGAGGCTGAGCCCGCCCTCGCGATAGGCGATGTCGGTCTCGATGCCGCGGATGCGCGCGATGCCCGCGTTGCGGATTTCGGTCAGGCCGTTGGCGCCGAGGAAGGAGAGCTGGATGCCCTTCCAGTCCTGCTGATAGACGGCGCCGTTCCAGCGCAGCGGCCCCCAGCTCGTCTTCCACCCCAGCTCGTAATTGTCGAGCGTGTCAGGACCATAGGGCGGCAGCGTGCCGCGCCGGTTGATGCCGCCGGGACGGAAGCCGCGCGACCAGGTGGCATAGACAAGCGCATCGTCGCTGATCTTGTAGGTCAGGTTGAGCTTGTGGATGAAGTCGGTGTCCTTCGTCCTTTTGTCGAGATTGGTGCAGGGCGAGTTCGCGACCACCGGCCCCGCGAAGCACACTGCCTCGCCGGTGCGGCTGCTGAACCCGGCGGAATAGCCGAAGAAGCCGACCAGGCTGTTGTCGAACTTGTAGACGCGCCCGCCGCCGGTCAGCGTCAGCTGGTCGGTGATGTCGAAGCTCAATTCGCCGAACGCCGCATAGTCGCGGTCGATGCGCAATTGCTTGGTCAGCCAGATGTCGCTGGCGGTGCCGGTGACGGTGATGTCGTCGGCGATATTGTCGATGATGTAGTTCTGCTCGATATTATGCGCCTGCCGCTGCCAGAACAGGCCGCCGATGAAGCGGATGCGCGCGTCGGCGGGCGAGGCGATGCGGATCTCGCCGAAGCTACGCTTGTAGCGGTCGATGCCCTGAATATACTGGTTCGGGCTGACCAGGTCGCCGTTGTTGTCGTAAAAATAAGCGCCATAGCCGTAGAGCGCGTCATAGAAATAGGCATAGTCCGAATAGTCGCTCTGGACCCTTGTGCTGCGCCGCATATGGCCGCCGGTCGCGGTCAGGTCCCAGCTGCCGATCTTGCCCTCGATGGTCAGCGCCGCCTGAATCCATTTGTCCTTGCTCGTCTCGGGATTGTACTGGACGGTCTGCAACGACTTCGTCACCGCGCTCGACCGTTCCTGCGCGAAATTGCCGTCGGCCTTCTGCACCTGGCCCATCACCAGCGGGCGGATCGTCCAGTCGTCGTCGAGGTCGATGCCGAGCGCGAGGCGGGCGCCATAGACGTCAACGTCGTTGTAATTCTTCTCGACCAGTGCGGCGTTGTTCTGGGTGAAGCCGCCCGACGGATAGGTGCGGCTGCCCGCGATATTGTCGATATAGCCGCCGTCGCGCCGATACCAGCCGACGAGGCGCAGCGCCGCGCGCTCGGATAGCGCGGCGTTGACGAAGCCCTCGGCGACCCCGCCGAAATCGCCGCGCGCGACCTTGTTCAGCTCGAAGCCGACCGAGCCATAGGTGCCGCCGGTGTCGGGCCGGTTGGTGACCAGCTTGATCGTCCCGGCCATCGAGCTCGCGCCGTAAAGCGTGCCCTGCGGCCCGGCGAGCGCCTCGACACGCGCGAGGTCATAGGCGTGGATGTCGAGCGCGCCCTGGATCGTCGTGATCGGCATTTCGTCGAGATAGGTGCCGACCGTCGGTAGCGAGGCCGAGTGATTGGCGTTCTCGCCCGACGCGACGCCGCGGAAATAGACCTGGCTGAACCCCGGCGCGAGCGTCTGAATCGTCACCGAGGGCAGGAATTTGACGACGTCCTGGAATTCCTTGACCTGCAGTTCGTCCAGCCGTTCGGCGCCGATCGCGGTGATCGCCATCGGCACGTCCTGCAGATTTTCCTCGCGCTTCGATGCGGTGACGACGATGTCGCTGTCGCCCCCCGTATTCGCTTGCTGCGCAAGCGCGGTTCCCGATGTAGCCAGAATGGTTGTGGAGAGCAGCATCCCGCCGCCCCTGGTCAACACTGCCGACAGTTTCCGCATGGAATCCCCCTCGCATGACAGTCCTATGACGCGACCATGACGCGGCGCTGTCCAAGCGCAAGTCCTGTCGACGATGCGGCCCGGTTGTTGGTCGAAAATGTCGCAAGCTGTTGCCTAAAGGCAACGTTTTATCCTGCAACCTTTCGGTCGGGATCGGCCGGAACCTCGGGATAGGCAGCGAGGACGGGACCCAGCGCCGCCTCCAGCGGGCCGAGCCATGCGGCATAGGGGCGCCACTGATCGACGCCGTCGCGGTTGATCGGGCGGCGCACCTGCTCGCTCGACGCGGTGCGCACCGCGCGGGCGTTGGCGTGGAAGGCCATGCAGGCCTCCTCGAACGGCAGGCCGAGGAAGGCGAGCATCGCGCGCACCTGCCCTTCGGGATCGTCGAGCAGCGCCTCGTGGATCACGCGGTGGACGCGCCCCGGCTGCGCCGCGTCGACATGCGCCATCAGCCGCACATAGTCGCGGTAATAGGCGCCCATGTCGCCGAGGCCATAGCTGAACGCCTGCCCCTTGGCATAATGCTGGCGGAAATTGGACCAGCAGCAGTCGAGCGGATGCCGCCGCGCGTCGATGATCTTCGCGTTCGGCAGGATCAGCCGGATCAGCGGGACATAGAGCCAGTTGTTCGGCAGCTTGTCGATATAGAAGGGCTTGCCGGTCTTGCGTTGCACCGCGGTGCCGCGAAGGAAGGCGCCGCCGAGTTCGGCGAGCTTTTCGGGCGTCGCTTCGGCGAGCGCTTCGACCCAGCGCCGCCCTTCGCCCTTCGCCGCGCGGCCGAGGCCGAGCGCGAGCGCGGGAATGTCGGGCAATTCCATCGTCCCCTCGATCGCCGAATGGCTGGCGAGTATCTGTTCGACCAGCGTCGATCCGGCGCGCGGCATGCCGAGGATGAAGATCGGGTCGGGCGCCGGGTCGCCCTGCCCGGCGCGCGCGGCGAAGAATTCGGCGGTGAAGGTCGCGATCGCCGCATCGACCACCGCCGTCGTCTCGGCCGCGTCGTAGCCGAGCTGCGCCGACCGGATCGCATTGCCCGCAGCATAGTGGCGGAAGGCGGTTTCATGCGCGTCGGCATCGTCGTGCGCCTTGCCGAGCGCGAAGTGCAGGTGCAGCCGGTCGTCGTCGCGGCCTTCGCCTTCGATCGCCCCGAGCGCCGCCTCCATGGCGGCGCGGTCCTCCGCACCGAAGCGGATCGTCTTGAGATTGGCGAGGCTCCACCAGATTTCGCCGAGCCCGGGTTCGCGGCCGATCGCGTGGCGATAGGCGGCGACGCTCTCCTCCTGCCGCCCCACCGTCTTGAGCATATGGCCGTAGCTCATCCACAGCTTGGCATGATCGGGAAAGCGCTGCGTCAGCTGCTCATAGAGCGCGATCGCCTCCTCATAGCCGCCGATGCGTCCGAGCGCCGCGGCCTTGAGGTTCGCATGCGCCGGATTGTCGGGATCGTCGCCCAGCACCGCGTCGAGCGTCTCGACCGCCTCGGCATAGCGGTTCTGCTTGTACTGGACGGTCGCCAGATTGGCGCGCGCCGCCCCGAAGCCCGGCGCGAGGTCGAGCGCGCGGGTCAGCAGCTTTTCGGCATCGCCATAGCGGCCGATGCGTCCTGCCACCTCGGCCAACATGCGGATCGCCGCGACGTCGGTCGCGTCCGCCTTCAGCCGTGTCCGCAGCGCGCCCTCGGCTTCGGGCAGGCGGTTCTCGGCGAGCGCGAGCGCCGCCTCGACCATTTCCGGATCGTGGATCGTTGCCGCCACCGCGGCGAGCGAGGCGGCCTGCGCGTCCGCCTCGCGCCCCAGCATTCGCAGCGCATGCGCCGCCAGCCGGTGCGCTTCGGCCGAGGTCGGCACGGCTTCGAGGATCGCCTGCGCCTGCGCCAGCGCGGCGACGGGCTGCGCGGCGAGCAGGCGGCGGGCGTTGGCGAGCGCTTCGTCGTGCGAGACGGTGGTCGCCAAGATCGTCGCCTCAGCCCTTGCGCGCCCGCGCGACCGCCTCGCGCAGCGCCGGATAGCCGATCTGCCCCTGCAGCAGCTCGCCGCCGACCACCCAGGTCGGCGTCGCGTTGAGCTGTAGCTGGTTGGCGAGGACGAGGTTGGAATCGAGCTCGCGCTGGAACAAGGCCTCGTTCGCGGTCGCGTCGGCGCTGCCGTCGGTGACGACGCCGACCTTTTCCGCCGCCGCCGCGATCGACGCCGGGTCGAGCGAGGGCGCCGCGAACATCGCGCGGTGAAAGGCGTCATATTTGCCCTGCCGCGCCGCGGCGAGCGCCATCAGCGCGGCGTCGCGGCTGCGTGCCGAGATGATCGGCAGCTCGCGGAACACCACTTTCAGCCGCCGGTCCTCGCGCAGCAGCCGGTCGATGTCGGGCAGGCTCGCGCGGCAGAAGCCGCAGGCATAGTCGGTGAAGACGACGAGCGTCACGTCGGCGTCGGCATGGCCCGCCCAGGCACCGGCATAGGGTTTTTCCAGCGCCGGGCGCACCGCGTCGATCGCCTTGGCGATCTCCTTGTTGCGCTGCGCCTCGATCGCTTCGGGGATGATCTGCGGATTGGCGCGGATATAATCGGCGACGATCGTCTCGACCTCGGCCTTGCCCAGCCCGCCGCCGAAGCGGCCGCCGAGCCAGAAGGCGGTGCCGAGCAGAAGGATCGCCGCGAGCCCCAGCACCCAGGCGGGCAGGGGCAAGGCGGTCGTCCGTGGCCCTCCGCCGCCCGGCGCGCGATAGGGCATGCGGTCGTCGGGCGCGGGCGCCGACAGCGAGGGCGGCGGGGAGGCCGCGGCGGCCCTTGCCGCTTTCGGCGCCGCCGCCGGTTTCGCCGCGACCGGCGCGCCGTCGGGCTCGCCAGCGAACAGCGGCAGGTCGGGTGCCGCGGACGGCGCGTCCGGCACGGCGGCGGTTTCGCCCTCTTCGCGCGCGAGCAATTGTTCCAGACCGGAGGGCGGCGGCGCGTCCGCTTCGCGCGGCGCCGGGCGCAGCTTGCTCACCGTCTCGCCCAGGCTTTCCTTGCCCGCGCGCGCGGCCTGTCCCAGCGTCTCGCCGGCCTTGCCCGCGGCTTCGCCCAGTCCGCGCTGCGCCCCGCTCGACAATTTGCCGACCCGGTCCCCAAGGGCCATCTTCCGCCACAGGCTCGCGCTTCCCGCCGCGACGGCGCGGCCGCTTCGCGTGGTGCCGCGGCCGACCGCCCGCGCCGCGCGTGCGGTGCCTTCGGCGGCACGTCCGGCAATGTCGCGCGAGCGGCGCGGGATTTCCATGTCCTCGACGCGGCGCGGCACGTCGGCCGCTTCGCCGATGCGGATCGTCCAGTCGGCGAAGGCGCCGGTGCCCTTGCGGACCGCCCGCCACAGCGCGCCCGCGCCGGCCTTCAGCCGCTCGGTGTCGACGGCGGGCGCTTTCGGCGCCGCCTCCTCGACCGGATAGCGCGTCACGTCGATCCCGACCGGCGGCGTCTCGCGCGGCTTGGCGAGCCCTCCGTCCTGCGCGGCGTCGCGCGGCGCGGCCCGCGGCTGCGCGGGCGTCGCGGTCGGCGCCGGGTCGCGTAGCCACGGCTGGTAATATTCGTCTTTCCTGTCAGTCACTTGTCGCCCTTGCGCATCGGATATGGCGATGCGTTCCCCAATATGCCGACCGGAATCTAGCGCCGTTTGCGCGTCCGTTCCACCTCGGCGCGCGCGACCAGCGAAATATCCTGTGCGCGAATCCAGTCGGGCGACCCTTCGGGCAGCCCGTGCATCGCATGCTCGGCGTTACGCAGCGCGAGCATCGGCTGTCCACCCATCAGCTGGAAGCGTTCCGCCGAAGCGAGCGCGGCGCGCGCCTGATCGCCCTTGTTGGCATAGACGATGCCGAGCTGATACCAGGCGAAGGGATTCTGGTTGTCGAGCGCGACCGCGGTCTTCAGCACCTCTTCCGCCTCGGCATAATGGGCCGGGTCCTCGGTGGCGATCAGCGCATGGCCGAACAGCGCCGCGATCAGCGGCTGCGAGCGCGATTTGACGAGCGCGGTGCGCAGCGGCGGGATCGCTTCCCGCGGGCGCCCCGATTCGAGCAGGATCTGCCCCTCCAGCTCGAGGAAATAGGGGTCCTCGGGGTCGATCGCGAGCAGCCCCTCGACCTCCTCCAGTGCCTTTTGCGGATAGGCGCTCTTGTGCCAGGCATAGGCGCGGGCGTAGCGCGCGGGGACGCTCTTGTTGCTTTCGGGATATTTGCGCAGCGTCCGCGCGGGCTCGGCGACATAGCCTTCGAGCTTGGCCTTCACCCGCTGGAATCGCGCCTCGATCAGCGGGTCGGCGGGCTTTTCCCAGGCGGGGTCGACGACATAGACCTCGCGCAGCGCCTGGATGCGGTCGCCCGACAGCGGGTGGGTGCGGCCATAGGCCTGATCGTCGTCCTGCTTGATGCCATAGCGGAATTCGAGATTCTGCAGCTTCTTGAAAAAGGCCAGGCTGCCGCGCCCGCTGATCCCCGCGCGCGACAGATATTGCGCGCCCGCCGCGTCGGCGGTCGATTCCTGCACGCGCGAAAAGGCGAGGAACTTGCCGAGCGCGGCCTGCTGCCCCGCCATCATGATGCCCATGCCGGCCTCGCCGCCGCCCGCCGCGATCGCCGCTGCGCCGAGCAGCAGGCTCAGGATCGAGATGCCCGTCGCCGCCTTGGCGCCGTCGTTGATGCGGATCGCATGGCCGCCCATGATATGGCCGAGTTCGTGCGCCAGCACGCCCTGCACCTCTTCGGCGGTGTCGGCCGCCTCGATCAGCCCGGCGAAGATATAGACGTCCTGGCTGCCCGCGACGAAGGCGTTGATGCTGCGCTCGCCGAGCAGGTGGACGCGCACCTGACCGGGCTTCAGCCCCGCCGCGATGGTCAGCGGGTCCATCATGTCCTGCAGCAGCGCTTCGGTTTCGGCATCGCGCAGGATCGACTGCGCCGCCGCCGGCCGCGCCGCGACCGCGATCAGCGCGAGCAGGGTCAGGCACAGGCGAAGCAGCGAACGCCAGGCGTCCGCCGCATTCGGTCGATGCTGCGAAGAAAAACTCATCCGACCCGTCCTTGCGCCGCGCGTCTGAACCTCAACTGAAGCCATGGGACTTTGTGGGGTCCGGCGCGCGCGGGCGCAAGGTCTGTAGTCGGAATCCTGCGATCAATTGCCGAAGGTGCGCTGCCACCAGCCGCGGCGCGGTTCGCCGTCCTCCGCCGATTCGTCTCCGGCGCCGACGGTTTCGGCTTCGGGGGCATCGGCCAGTTCGGTGACCGCTTCCTCGGCGGCGACCGCGGCCTTGGCCTTGCGCGGTGCGCGGGTGCGCTTCGGCTTTCCGGCGGCAACGGGCGCTTCCTCGGCGGCGGGCTCGGCCGTTTCAGACGCTTCCGCGACCGGTTCGGCCGGCGCTTCGGCCGCGACGGCTTCCGCTTCGGCAGCGGCCTTCGTCTTGCGCGGGGCGCGCTTGCGCTTCGGCTTCTCCTCGGCGGGCGTCTCCTCGACCGGTGCCTCGGCGGTCTCCGCATCGGCAGCGGGCGCTTCGGCTTCCGGTTCCGCCACGCTTTCCTCGGCCGCTTCATCCTTCGCCTTGCGCCCGCGTCCGCCACGGCGGCGCTTCGGCTTGGCTGCGGCCTCGTCTGCGGTTTCGGCCTCTTCCGCCGCTACCGGCTCCGCATCCGCAGCTTCGTCTTCGTCGCCCGCCTCATCGCCTGCCTCGTCTTCGGGGGCATCGCCGCCTTCCTCGTCGCGGCGTCCGCGGCGTCCGCGGCGGCGGCGACGGCGGCGCTTGCGGCCGTCCCCATCGCCCTCGCCTTCCTCGCGTTCGCGGCGCGCGGGACGTTCCTCGGCGGCTTCCTCCTCCTCGATCTCTTCCTCGTCCTCCTCGACGAAGTCGTCCTCCTCTTCCTCGATCTCGACGATCGGCGCGAAGCTGCGGCGCTGCACCGGCGGCGGGCCGCCGACCTCGATCGCCATGCGCGCGCCCTCGGTCTCGCCGTCGGGCAGGATCTCGACGTCGACGCCGTAGAGCTCCTCGATCTCGCGCAGCTCGCGGCGCTTTTCGTTGAGCAGGTAGAAGGTCGCCTCCTGGCTCGCGCGCAGGGTGATCTTGCTGCCCTTGCCGCGCGCCGCTTCCTCTTCGATCAGGCGCAGCGCCGACAGGCCCGCCGACGTCGCTGTGCGGACGAGGCCCGTGCCCTCGCAATGCGGGCAGGGGCGCGTCGAGGCCTCGAGCACGCCGGTGCGCAGCCGCTGGCGGCTCATCTCCATCAGGCCGAAGCCCGAGATGCGGCCGATCTGGATGCGTGCGCGGTCGTTCTTCAGCGCGTCCTTCATCGCCCGCTCGACCTTGCGGACGTTCGAGCCATGATCCATGTCGATGAAGTCGATGACGATCAGCCCCGCCATGTCGCGCAGGCGCAGCTGGCGCGCGATCTCGTGCGCGGCTTCCAGATTGGTGTTGAGCGCGGTCTGCTCGATATTATGCTCGCGCGTCGAACGGCCCGAGTTGATGTCGATCGACACCAGCGCCTCGGTCGGGTTGATGACGAGGTAGCCGCCCGACTTGAGCTGGACCACGGGATTGAGCATTCCCGCGAGCTGGTCCTCGACGCCGTAGCGCTGATAGAGCGACACCGGGTCGGCATATTGCTTCACGCGCCGCGCGTGGCTCGGCATCAGCAGCTTCATGAACTGCTTGGCGGCCTTGTAGCCCTCGTCGCCCTCGACGAGCACTTCCTCGATATCCTTGTGATAGATGTCGCGGATCGCGCGCTTGACGAGGTCGCTGTCCGAATGGACCAGCGCCGGCGCGCTCGACGCCAGCGTCTTTTCGCGGATCTCGTCCCACAGCCGCGCGAGATAGTCGAAGTCGCGCTTGATCTCGGTCTTGGTGCGGCTCATCCCCGCGGTGCGGACGATGCAGCCCATCGTCGGCGGCAGGTTGAGCTCGTCGATCATCGCCTTCAGCTTGCGGCGGTCGGCGCCGTTGGAAATCTTGCGGCTGATGCCGCCGCCGTGCATCGTGTTGGGCATCAGCACGCAGTAGCGGCCGGCGAGGCTGAGATAGGTGGTCAGCGCGGCGCCCTTGTTGCCGCGCTCTTCCTTGACGACCTGCACCAGCATCACCTGGCGGCGGCGGATGACGTCCTGGATCTTGTAGCGGCGGCGCAGCGACATGCGGTTTTCGCCGTCCTCGTCGTCGCTGCGGCGTCCGCGCCCGCGGCCCTTCCGGCCATTGTTGCGTCCGCGTCCGCGCCCCTTGCGGTCGCCGCGTCCGCCGCGGCCTTCCTCGGACCCTTCTTCGGCGCCGTCGGCGGATTCCTCGTCCGAATCGCCATTGTCCCCGTCGTCGTCGGACTCCTCCTCGCCGACGGTCACCGGCTCGGGCGCATCGCCATTCTCGTCCTCGTCGGGGCGCTCGACCTCGGCGACGTCGCCTTCCAGCTCGTCGAGATCCTCTTCGGCGCGCATCGCCGCCTCGGCGGCATGCTCGGCCTCTTCGCGGAGCAGCGCTTCGCGGTCTTCCTTCGGAATCTGGTAATAATCGGGGTGGATTTCGCTGAAGGCCAGAAAGCCGTGGCGGTTGCCGCCATATTCGACGAACGCCGCCTGCAGCGACGGTTCGACGCGGGTGACCTTGGCCAGATAGATATTGCCCTTGAGCTGCTTGTGCTCGGCGGACTCGAAATCAAACTCCTCGATGCGGTTTCCCTTGGTGACGGCGACACGGGTTTCCTCCCGGTGCCGCGCGTCGATCAACATGCGCGTGGTCATTATTATCTCTCCAGGCGCGCCGCGGCGCGCCAATGCAAAAAGCCGCATCCGCTCGTGGGGAGCGGTTGCGGCGGATAGGGTTCAAAAGGAAAAAGACGTTATTGCCGTGCGCGGCCCGCGTCCGGTCCTGGACGCGCATGCAGTCTCCCGACGCGAGAACGGGCGCGCTGGCGCCTGCGTCGCGATGGGGGGAGGGCATGGCAAGCCTCATGCGGCATCAACCTGTTTAGCGGGATGACCGGCCGGCGCGAATCGACCCTGTCGGTTTTCGCTCGCCGCCCGTCCATCCGGGTGAGCCGACGGCAGATTGCCTGCCTGATGCGCCGGGCGCCGGGAGAAGCCGCCGTCCGGTCCGGACGGGTCCATTCTCCGCATAAGGCCCGACGGGTCAGGCGATGACACCGTCAGCGGGGCCGGTGCTAGCATCGGTGTCACCGAACGGCAACCGCCCGGTCCAAAAAATGGTGCCGCGGCGGCACGATGACAAGGGGGCGCCGCGATCCGCCCCCGCCGAATCGTGCTGAATTGCCGGTTAACCCTGCTGCTTCACGGCGGCTTGACGCGCCATGCCTAATGGACGGTTCATCGTTCTGTGCCGCCGAGGATCGCATGTTTCCCAATAACCGCTGGACCAATCGCCGCGCGCGGCGGCATAGAAGGACGATGCTCCTGCTCCCTCTCTTCCTGTCGTCGCTGCTCGCGACGCCGGCGGTGCTGGCGGGCAATATCGGTGCGATCGAGATCGGCGAGCGCGAGGTGACGGTGCGCTTCGACGATCTGGTCGCGGGCGCCTCGACGCTGCTGCTCGCCGGGCCGGATCGCATCGCGCTCGACATATCGGGCGCGCAGACCGGGCGCTCGCCGCAGGGGGCGGGGATCGTCCGCTCGGTGCGTCAGGGACAGCGCGATGCAGGGACCGCGCGCGTCGTGCTCGATCTCGACCGGCCGGCGCTGGTATCGGATGCGCGCTTCGCCGCCGACGGGCGCAGCCTGTCGTTCAAGCTCGCGCCGGTGTCGGCCGACGAGTTCCAGCGTGCCGCGCGCGCGCCGCGCCTCGAGCTGCAACCGCCGGCGCAGTTCCGCGCCAAGCCGCCCGAAAAGAAATACAGCGTCAGCGTTCCGATCGGCAAGCCGCGGCCCGCCGTGCCGCTGCCGGCGATCCACGGACCCGACAATGCGCGCCTGCCTCTCGTCGTCATCGACGCCGGGCACGGCGGCCACGACCCCGGCGCCATCTCGCCGCACAGCGGCCGGCGCGAAAAGGACATCACCCTCGCGCTCGCCCGCGCGATCCGCGACGAGCTCGTCGCCTCGGGCCGGGTGCGCGTCGCGCTGACCCGTTCCGACGACCGTTATCTGGTGCTCGAGGAGCGGTTCGGCATCGCGCGGCGGCTGAAGGCCGACCTGTTCATCTCGGTCCACGCCGACGCGGCGGAGAATCACGAGGCGCGCGGCGCGTCGATCTACACGCTGTCGGAGGTCGCATCGGACCGCGAGGCGGCGCGGCTCGCGGCGCGCGAGAACAAGGCGAACATCATCAACGGCGTCGACCTCGGCGCGCACAGCAGCGACGTGTCGTCGATCCTGCTCGACCTCACGCAGCGCGAGACGATGAACGTCGCCTCCGACTTCGCCCGCCTGCTCCAGCGCGAGGCGTCGGGCGAGGTCCGTTTCCGCACAAGCGCGCACCGCTTCGCCTCCTTCGTGGTGCTGAAGGCGCCCGACACGCCGTCGGTCCTCTTTGAAACCGGCTTCATCTCGAACAAGGATGATTCCGAATTCCTCGCCTCGGCCGACGGCCAGAAAAAGGTCGCGCGCGGCGTGCGCCAGGCGGTCCAGATCCACTTCGCCCGCCAGATCGCCTCGGCGAATTGAGCGCGATCTCCCCCTCCTCTTCAGAGGAGGGGCAGCGAGACTTGCGCGCGCAGCGCGTTAGTCGCAGCGGGGTGGTGCGTCCTCACCGGCGCCCACCACCCCCAACCCCTCCTCTGAAGAGGAGGGGCTTATTGGTTCGCTCCCCCTTGATTCTCCCGCGTTTCGGCGACAGCCTCCGCCGGGGAAGGGAGCGGATATGGGCTGGAGCAACTGGTCGGGCAGCGTCACCGCGAAGGCCGCCGTCGCGCGTCCCGCAAGCGAGGACGAACTCGCGAGCCTCGTCCGCGGCGCGCGCAAGGTGCGCGCGACCGGCGCCGGACACAGCTTCATGCCGCTGTGCGAATCGGACGAGATCATCCTCAGCCTCGATGCGATGCCGGGCGACCTGCGCATTGCGCCCGACCGCACAGCCGCGCTCATCCCCGCCGGCTGGAGCATAAAGCGGCTCACCGCCGCGCTGTGGGAAGAGGGGCTGGCGCTCGCCAACCAGGGCGACGTCAATCCGCAGTCGCTCGCCGGCGCGATGGCGACAGGGACGCACGGCACCGGAATCGATCTCGGCAGCCTCGCGACGATGGCGCGGGGCTTTCGCCTGATCGGCGCCGACGGCGAGGCGCGCTGGTGCGACGCGGCGACCAACCCCGACCTCTATCAGGCGCAGCGGCTGTCGCTCGGCCTGTTCGGCATCGCGACCGATATCGAGGTCGCGGTGGTCCCCGCCTATCATCTCGTCGAGCGTATCGAAAAGCGCCGCTGGGACGAAGTGCGCGAAAGCTATGACGACCGCGCCGCGCGGCAGCGCCATGTCGAATTCTGGTTCTTCCCGCACGCCGACGATGTGATCCTCAAGACGCTGGAGCCCTGCGATCCCTGTGACCCGCCGCCGCGCACCACCGATATGGAGGAAACTGCCTTTCGCCGCCTGCTCGACATTGGCGCGAAGTTGCCCTTCCTCGTCCCGTGGCTCCAGCGCGGGATGATGCGGACTGACATGGCCGGCTCCCGCCGTGGCCCCGCCCATGCGATATTCCCCTCCGACCGCACGATCCGCTTCGAGGAGATGGAGTATGAAATGCCGCGCGCGGCAGGGCTCGACACGCTGGCCGAGGTCGTCGGCTGGATTCGCCGCAAGCGGCTCCCCGTCGCTTTTCCCTTCGAATATCGCACCGTCGCGGCGGACGATATCTGGATGAGCCCGATGAACGCCGGGCCCGTCGCGGCGATCTCGATGCACCAATATGCGAAGATGGAGTGGCGCACCCTGTTCGCCGATGCCGAGGCGATCTTCCGTGCCGCGGGCGGGCGCCCGCATTGGGCCAAGCGGCACAGGCTGACCCGCGCCGACGTCGACACCCTCTATCCGATGGCCGAACGCTATCGGGCGGTGCGCCGCGTCGCCGACCCGCAGGGCAAATTCCTCAACCCGCATCTGGAGGCACTGTTCTCATGAGCGACGACCTGACGCTGCATGCGCACCTGATCGGCCGGCAGGGCGGCCGTGCCGACCTCAACACGCCGGTGCTGGTGCTCGATCTGGCGGCGCTCGACCGCAATATCGCGGCGTTGGCGGCGCTCGTCGCCGCGCACGGCGTCGGGCTGCGCCCCCACGCCAAGACGCACAAGAGCGTCGATATCGCGCAGCGTCAGCTTGCGGCGGGCGCGCTCGGCGTCTGCTGCGCCAAGATCGGCGAGGCCGAGGCGCTGGCGGAGGGCGGCGTGACCGGCATATTGATCACCTCGCCGGTCGCCGCGTCGCGCGCGATCGAACGGCTCGCGAAGCTCGCGGCGCGTGCCGGGGGGCTGATGGCGGTGGTCGATCACCCCGCCGTCGCCGCCCGGATCGACGCGGCGCTCGCCAACGAGGGGGCGCGGCTCGACGTCGTCATCGACATCGACCCCGGCATCGCGCGCACCGGCGTCGCCTCGGCCGAAGCGGCGGTGGCGCTCGCGCAAGCGATCGCCGCCCTGCGGAGCCTGCGCTATCGCGGCGTGCAATATTATTGCGGGTCGCAGCAGCATATCGAAGATTATGCCGAGCGCCGCGCCGCGATCGAGGAGCGCACCGCCTATCTGCAAAGCGTCATCGCAGTGCTGGCCGACGCGGGCTTTTCGCCGGACATCGTCACCGGATCGGGCACCGGCACCCACCGCATCGATCTCGATCTCGGCGTCTTTACCGAGCTTCAGGCGGGCAGCTATGTCTTCATGGACAAGCAATATCTCGACTGTGACCTCGTCGGCGACGGGTCGGTGCCGTTCGAGACATCGCTCGGCGTCGATGCGCGCGTGGTCAGCGCCAATCATGGCGGGCTCGTCACCATCGACGCGGGGTTCAAGTCGCTCTCGACCGACGGCGGCGTCGCGGTGGTGCGGACGGGCGCGCCCGAAACCGCCTTCTTCGCCTTCATGGGCGACGAGCATGCCGCGCTCGTCGCGCCGGGCATCGGCGAACAGCTGGCCCCCGGCGATCCGGTGACGCTGACCGTCCCGCACTGCGACCCGACGGTCAATCTCTACGACCATTATCATGTCGTCGAGGGCGACACGCTGGTCGCGATCTGGCCGGTGAGCGCGCGGGGCCGGGCGCGGTAAGTCCCCCTCCCGCTTGCGGGAGAGGTTGGGGGAGGGGATGTCGGATGGCGTGCCTTCGGTAACAGGCCCTCCCCCAGCCCCTCCCGTAAACGGGAGGGGAGCCATTCGCCGCAACCATGCTTCCCTTTCCGCGGCGCACGCTTTAGAGGCTGGCGATCATGGCCGCCGAGACCACCCAGTCCCATTTCCGCTACCGTCTGCGCCGCGACAGCAATGCCGTCATCGGCTGGTTCCGTGCCAGATGGCACCGCCGCTGGTTCCGCTGGCTCTGCTATGTCCTGCTCGCCGGCCTGCTCGGCTTCGTCCTGCTCTGGACGATCTTCGCGCGCGACCTGCCGTCGGTCGAACAGCTGCGCGACTATGAACCGGCGCTGCCGACGATGGTCCGCGACGGCGAGGGCAAGCCGGTCCATGCCTATGCCCGCGACCGGCGCGTCCAGCTCGACTACAGCGAATATCCGCAGCTGCTCGTGCGCGCCTTCCTCGCGGCGGAGGACAAGACCTTCTTCAGCCACGGCGGCATCGACTATCCCGGCATCGCGACCGCAATCGTCACCAACCTCACCACCGACGGCCGTCCGGTCGGCGCCTCGACAATCACCCAGCAGGTGGCGAAGAACCTGCTGCTCAGCAACGAGGTCAGCTATACGCGCAAGATCCGCGAAGCGATCCTCGCGACGCGCATCGAACGCGCGCTGACCAAGGAAGAGATACTCGAACTCTATCTCAACGAGATTCCGCTCGGCCGCCGCAGCTTCGGCGTCCAGGCGGCGAGCCGCGCCTATTTCGACAAGGATGTCGACCAGCTCCAGCTCCACGAAATGGCCTTCCTCGCCATCCTGCCCAAGGCGCCGGAAAGATACGGCCGCGCGCAATATGAGCGCGAAGGGCTGGGGCGCCGCAATTTCGTGCTCGGCGCGATGCACGACAATGGCTGGATCACAGCCGCGCAGCGCGACGCCGCGCGCGCGATGCCGCTCGGCCTCACCGACACGGGCAACACCGCGGTCGCGCAGGTTGGCGGCTATTATATGGAAGAGGTGCGGCGCCAGCTGATCGCCGAATTCGGCGAGAGCGCCGAGGACGGGCCGCACAGCGTCTATGCCGGCGGGCTGTGGGTGCGTACCCCCTATGATACGGTGATGCAGCAGGCGGCGACCAGCGCGTTGCGCGCCGGGCTGATCCGCTACGACGCGGGCAAGGGCTGGTCGGGCCCGATCGCGACGATCGACGCCGACGACAAATGGCAGAGTCGGCTCGCTTCCAGCTTCATCGGCATCGATTACGACGGCTGGCGGATCGCCGCCGTGCTGTCGAAGAGCGCCACGGAGGCGCGTATCGGCTTCGCCAATGGCGAGACCGGCCGCCTGCCCGCGAGCGCTGCGACGCTCGGCTATCGCAAGACCGGCGGCAGCGCCTTTTCGGCGCTGCGCCCCGGCGACCTGATCGCGGTCAAGGCGAGCGGCGGCGGCGTCTATGCGCTGCGCAACATTCCGGAGGTTTCGGGCGGCTTCCTCGCCGAAAGCCCGCATTCGGGCCGCATCTATGCGATGCAGGGCGGTTTCGACGTTCGCCTCTCGCCCTTCAACCGCGCGACCCAGGCCGAGCGCCAGCCGGGATCGACGATCAAGCCCTTCGTCTATGCCGCCGCGCTCGATAACGGCATGACCCCCGCGACGATGATCGTCGACGGCAGCTTCTGCGTCTATCAGGGCGCGCGCTTCGGCAACAAATGCTTCCGCAATTTCGGCGGCAGCGTAGGCGCGGGCGAACATACGATGCGCTGGGGCCTCGAACAGTCGCGCAATTTGATGACCGTGCGCGCGGCGAGCCAGATCGGCATGGAGCCGGTGGTCGAGACGATCCGCACGATGGGCATCGGCGAGCATGAACCCTATCTCTCGACCGCGCTCGGTGCCGGTTCGACGACGGTCGAACGGCTGACCAACGCCTATGCGATGCTGGTCAACCACGGCCGCGAGCTCAAGCCGCGGGCGATCGACTATGTCCAGGACCGCCGTGGCAAGGTGATCTTTCCGAAGAACTGGCGGCCGTGCGAGGGCTGCAACGGCGCCGACTGGGACGGCCGGCCGATGCCGCGCTTCGCCCCCGCGGGCAAGCAGCTGATGGACCCGCTGACCGCCTATCAGGTCGTCCACATGCTCGAAGGCGTGATCCAGCGCGGCACCGCGCAGCGGCTGCGCGACCTCAATGTCCCGATCTTCGGCAAGACCGGGACGACCTCCGGCCCCAACGACGTCTGGTTCGTCGGCGGCACGCCCGACGTCGTCGCGGGCATGTATCTCGGCTTCGACCAGCCGCGCAGCATGGGCGGCTATGCCCAGGGCGGCAGCCTCGCGGCGCCGATCTACCGGCAGTTCTTCGTCGAGGCCTTCACCAATCCGCAGCCGATTCCCTTCGCGGCGCCGCGAGGCATCCGCATGGTGCGCATCGACCGCCAGTCGGGCCGCCGCGTCTATGGCAGCTGGCCGGGCAGCGATCCGCGCGCGGGCATCATCTGGGAAGCGTTCAAGCCCGAAAGCGAGCCGCGCCGGACGATCCGCGAGGAGGAGATCAAGCCGGCCAAGCCCGCCGCGCGCCCCGATGCCCCGGTCCAGCAGGGCAACGGCCGCCGCAGCGACAGCCAGTTCCTCGAGGATCGCGGCGGCATCATCTGATCCGGAACCTGACAAATGAAACCGTTTGTCCTGAGGAGCCATTGAGCTTGTCGAAATGGCGTCTCGAAGGATCTGGCGCAGCGTAGAGTCCTTCGAGACGGGCCTTCGCCGGGGCTCAGTCCCTCCTCAGGACAAACGGAAATGGGCTGGATCGCTCGGGGATGCAGCCTTGTTAGAAACCATGCCGGTCTCTATGGCCGGACCCCAATAGATTCAGGAGTCATCACATGCGCGCCGAAGCGCAGGACCATATCGACACGATCAACGCCGCGCTCGCGCTGCTGCGCCGCTTCCTCGACTGGGACCGCGCGGTGCGCCGCCTCGACGAGCTCAATGCGAAGGTCGAGGACCCGACGCTGTGGAACGACCAGAAGGCGGCGCAGGAGGTGATGCGCGAGCGCCGCCGCCTCGACGAGGCGATCGCCGCGACGCGCGCGATCGAAAAGGAAATGGGCGACACCGTCGAACTGATCGAGCTCGCCGAGATGGAAGGCGACGAGGGACTGGTCGACGAGGCGGTCGCCAGCCTCGCCGCGCTCGCCGCGCGCGCCGAAGAGGACAAGATCAGGGCGCTGCTCGCGGGCGAGGCCGACGGCAACGACGCCTATATCGAGGTCCATGCCGGCGCCGGCGGCACCGAAAGCCAGGACTGGGCCGAAATGCTCCAGCGCATGTACAGCCGCTGGGCCGAGAAGCGCGGGCTGAAGGTCGAACTGGTCGAATATCAGGCGGGCGAGCAGGCGGGGATCAAGTCGGCGACGATGCTGGTCAAGGGCGAGAATGCCTATGGCTATGCCAAGACCGAAAGTGGCGTCCACCGCCTCGTCCGCATCTCGCCCTATGACAGTTCGGCGCGGCGCCACACCAGCTTCTCGTCGGTCTGGGTCTATCCGGTGATCGACGACAATATCGATATCGAGATCAACGAAGGCGACCTCAAGATCGACACCTATCGCGCCTCGGGCGCGGGCGGCCAGCACGTCAACACCACCGATTCGGCGGTGCGCATCACCCACATCCCGACCGGCATCGTCGTCGCCAGCCAGAACGACCGGTCGCAGCACAAGAACCGCGCGACCGCGATGGGCATGCTGCGCGCCCGGATGTACGAGGCCGAGCTGCAGAAGCGCGAGGCGGCGGCATCGGGCGAATATGCCGCGAAGACCGAGATCGGCTGGGGCCACCAGATCCGTTCCTATGTCCTCCAGCCCTATCAGCTGGTGAAGGATCTGCGCACCGGCGTCACCTCGACCGCGCCGCAGGACGTGCTCGACGGCGCGCTCGATCCCTTCATGGCCGCCGCGCTGTCGCAGAAGGTGACGGGCGAAAAGGTCGAGGTGGAGGATATCGACTGATGCGCCGCGCGGCCCTCCTTGCCGTGCTCGCCGCGCTGCCGCTGCTCGGCGGCTGCGACGCGATGCCGTGGCAGGCGGGCGACGACCGCATCGAGAGTGCGCGCGACTTCCCGCCCGCCGACCGGCCGGTGGCGCCGACCGTCTCGACCAAATGGTCGACAGAGGAGGCGCGCGACCGGGTGAACGAGGCGGAGGATGTGATGGACTCCGCCGACGTCCGCCCCGGCATGACCGTCGCCGACATCGGCGCGGGCGACGGTTATTACACGATCCGCCTCGCGCCGCGCGTCGGCGAGGCGGGGCGCGTGCTGGCGCAGGACATCTTGCCCGAGGTGATCGAACGGCTCGCCGACCGCGTCGCGCGCGAGCGGCTCGACAATGTCTCGATCAAGCTCGGCGCGGTCGACGATCCGCGCCTGCCCGCCGACAGCTTCGACCGCGTGTTCATGGTGCATATGTATCACGAGATCGGCGAGCCCTATGCCTTTCTCTGGCGCCTGCGTCCGGCGCTGCGCGCGGGTGGGCAGGTGATCGTCGTCGACGGCGACCGCCCGATCGCCGATCACGGCACTCCCTTCCGCCTGCTGGTCTGCGAGTTCGAGGCGGTCGGCTATAAATTGCTGTCCTATGACGACAAGCAGCACGCCGGCGGCTATCTCGCGCGCTTCGTCCCCGACGGGAAACGGCCGTCGCCCGAAGACATCAAGGTGTGCAAGAATCCCTGATCCGAGCCATTGGGGCAGCTGATGAGTGTCGGGCCAATGTCCGTTTCGGGATGGAGCCTGCCTTTCAAATCCCGTCATGCTGAACTTGTTTCAGCATCCATGGCCTGACTTTGAATTCGACGCTGCGCTGAAGGATACGGCAGGCCATGGACCCTGAAACAAGTTCAGGGTGACGAGAAATGGGATGTCCGCAACCGGTCAATTCCGGGGGCAAAACAACCCTCAGTAAACGATCAGCCGCTCGCCCGGCCCGATCTCCGCGAGGAAACTCACCAGTCCCGCCGCCTTCGCCTCCGGCACCAGCGCGTCCGCCGTCACTCCGGCGAGCGCCATGCCCGACTGGCAGACGAACAGGTCGACCTCCATCGCGCGCGCCTCGGCGATCATGCCCGCGAGATCGGGCTGGCCCGCCGCGCGGCGCGCGGCATCGCCGGCGAAGCGCACCGGCTCGC
>CALMYE010000083.1 GCA_937873425.1 uncultured Sphingopyxis sp.
TGGCGGTCGGCGCGCCGACGCGCACGTCGGCCTGCCCCACCGCCTGGTTCGCCGCGTCCTGAAGGATATGTTCGAGCGTCGCGGTGACGACGGCGAGCGCGCGGAAATTGCTCATGCCCGCCTCCCCTGCGCGAGGAAGGCGTCGAGCGACGTCGGCGCCGGGGCGGGCCGCGCGGCGGGGGCCGCTGGAGCGGAACCCGCGCGCACCTCGACGCTGCCGATATGGATTTCGATCACCTGCGGGCCGGGGTCGGCGGCGGGCGGCGCCGAGGGCGTGGCGAGCGGCGGGACGGGCGCCGGGGTGGGACCGGCCGGAGTGCGGGCGGCCGGGCGGCTCGTTTCCACGGCGACCGGCGGGCCCGCTGTCGGCGGAGCGGTAGCAGCAGGCACGATCGCGGCGGGCGAGACGATCCGGCGCGGGGGAGCGGCTGGCACCGGATCGCCGGCCGCAGCCGGGGCGGCCGCCTTGTCGATTCTTTCATCGGCATGCACCGTCACGACCGCTCCGTCGTGCCGGATCGGCAGCGCGGCGGCCTGCGATGGCGGGGAGGAAGTGTCCGGTGCCGACGCGGCGGCGGGAGCGGGCTGCAGCGGGGCCGGCTCCGGAGCGCGCCGGGGCGGCGGGACCGGAACCACCGCCTCGCGCCCCGCTTCGGCATGCGGCGCCGGGAGCGTGGCCGTCGGCTCGGCCGGAACCAGCGCCTTGGCAGCATGCGGCGGCGGAACCAGCGGTGGCATGTGGGCTGGCGCGGTCTGGCGGCGCTGCGCGGCGGGCGCTGCCGGCCGGGCCGTGAGCGGCGGCGGCTGAACGATGCGCGGTTGCGCGGCGAGCGCGGCAATTGGCGACGGTTCGGTCAGCGGAGCGGCGGGGGAATGCGGCGCCGGGGGGAACGACACCGCGGGCGCCGGGGGCGCGGGCTCGATGGCAGCATGGCCTGCGCGGCCAACCGGATCGTCCGGGTCGAGGCCATCGCCCGGCGCGGGCGCGCCGACCGGCTCGGGCAGCCCCACCTCCTCGGGCAAGGGCTCGTAGCGCGACGGGATGCGCGGCGCCGCTACCGCCGCCTCGCCCGCCGCGCGGGCGGCGATGCGCGAGAGCAGCCCGCTCATGCCCCCGCCGCCGTCAGATAGAAGCGCCGCCGCGCCGCCGGCAGCGCGAGAATGTCGCGCTCGGACCAGTGGTTGACGCGCGCGAGGTCGGCGACCTGCTGCAAGAAGCGCGGCACGCGCAGCATGATCTCGTCCCAGAAAAAGGCGGCGATGTCGAAGGCGACCTCGGCCGCCTTTCCGCATTCGGGGCAGGTCGCGGCGATCGTCAGTTCCGCGTCGGGATCGAGCGCCGCGAGCGCCGCGTCGAGCGCCTCCCCGTCGGGCGCGGCGCCGCCGGGCGCGACGCGCGCGCGCAGCAGCGCCCGCGCGGCGGCACCGCTCCCCTGCCCTTCGCAGGCGGCGAGATCGCCCGCGGTGACCGCGCGGACCGCAGCCCCGCTGTCAGTCGCTGCGCCCTCCGCGTCCGGTCCGTCGCGGCCGAGATCGGCGGCGGTGAGCGCAAATTCATAATCCGCGCCGCAGCCCGCGCAGCGCTGCGCCGCCTCCATCCGCGCGCCGAACTGGCGGGCGCGCAGCGCGAAGAGCGCGCGGTCGCGCCGGCCGAGCGGCAGCGCGGCGGCGGCGTCGCGGTCCATGCCGCCGGCTTCGAGCAGCAGCAGCGCCCGGCCGGCGGTGCCCAGCGACGCGCCGCTCTCGCTGATGTCGATCAGCTCCAGGGCGGTCCAGCGGCGCATGGAGACCTAGAGCGTCGGCTCGGTGAAGCTCGGCTCGGCGGGCTCGGCGACGTCATAGTCGCGTTCCCAGCCCTCATTCTCCAGCTTCAGCGTCTGGATCGCCACCGCGCTCGCCGAGGCGTCGAGGTCGGGAAAGGCGACGAATTCCGAAGGCCAGCAACGAAAGAGCCGATAGGCGAGCACGAGCTGCCCCGCCTCATTGTAGATTTCGAGGACGAGGTCCTTGCGGAAATCCTTGAGCGACACTTCGGCGCCCAGGCCCGAACCGAAATTCCACACCTTGTTCGCCCATTGCTCGAAGGTCGTGTCGTGGGTGACGCCGCGTTCGAGGGTGACCGCCTCATATTCGGTCTGGCCCGGCGACTTGCGCGAGGTCGAGGGGTCGCCGCCCTCGCGGAACTTGACCACTTCGGTGCTGCGCTTGAGCGCGCTCATCTTGCTGAGACCCGCGACATAGGCGCCGTCGGGCAGGCGCAGCCGGAACTTGTAGGTCTTGTAGGGGTCGCGCCGTTCGGGATTGACGCTGAAAGGTGGTGCCATGATCGCTCTCCCCTAAAGGCTCAGGCCGCGTTGCGGATCTGCTGGATGGAAATGACGACGAATTCCGCGGGCAGCAGCGGCGCGAAACCGACGACGATGTTGACGATGCCCTGATTGCGGTCGTCCTGCGTCGTCGTGCCGCCGTCGCACTTGACGAAAAAGGCGTCGCGCGGGCTCGCCCCCTGAAAGGCGCCCTGCTTGAACAGGCGCTGCATGAAGGTGCCGACCGACAGGCGGATCTGCGCCCACAGCGGTTCGTCATTGGGTTCGAACACCACCCATTGCGTGCCGCGATAGAGGCTCTCCTCGATGAACAGCGCGAGGCGGCGCACCGCGAGATATTTGTAATCGTCGGACAGCTGGTCGGCGCCGCGCAGCGTCCGCGCGCCCCAGACGGTGAGGCCGGTGCCGGGGAAGCTGCGCAGGCAGTTGACGCCGATCGGGTTGAGCTGGCCGTTCTCCTCGTCGGTCATCGGCACGGTGAGCCCCTCGGCGCCCGAGATGGTCGCCGCCATGCCCGCGGGCGATTTCCACACGCCGCGGTTGACGTCGGTGCGCGCGATGATCCCCGCCACCGCGCCGCAGGGGACGAACTTGTCGATCTGTCCCCCGCGCATCGGGTCGCGGCGGAGCAGGCGCGGAAAGAAGAGCGCGGCATGGTCGCCGTTGGTCAGCGACAGCACGCGGTTGTCGCTGAGCTGCGCGGTCTTCACCGCCGCGATCGCCTTGTCGGGGTTTGCCTCCCAGGCGGCGGGCGGATCGACGATCAGCACCGCCCGTTCCTTGCGGCACAGGTCCGCCGCCGCCTCGTAGACGCCCTTGGGCATCGTCCCGCCGCGCTCGTCGGCGGGCAGGCAGAGCAGGTTGAACAGATCGGCCTTGCGCAGCGCATGGATGCCGGTCTTTTCGCCGTCGCCCTTGTAGTCGGCCTCGCCGAGCGGGTCGCCGTCATTGCCGTTGGAGGCGGTCGCCCTGCCGTCATGCGCCGGCTTGTTGCCCAGCTTGGGCGAGCCGTCAGCGTTGCGCTGGCACTGGACGAGGCTCGATTCAGCCGCGAGCACGCGGTCGAAGCGCCGCGCGCCGCCGTCGCTCCTGACCGTCAGATTGAGGAAGGTCTCGACCGTCCTGGTCGCCGTGTCCTCGATGCGCAGGTCGAACAGGTCGTCGACGGCGAGGCCATATTTTTTCGCCGCCTCCTCAGCGCCCGCGGGGTCAGTCTGGACCGGATGGGTGACATGCCCCTCCAGCGCATTGCCCCAGATGCCGGGCGAGCTTGCCCGCAGGCCAAGCGCGCCGATGGCGAGCAGCGCGATGCCGTCGTCGTTGGGCGCGCGCGGCTTGAACAGGCGGACGATCTCCGCCTGCCCGCCGCCGTTCGCATAGAAATCGTCGACGGCATAGGACAGCGGGCCGTTCGCCCACAGCCCGCCGAAGCGGCGGTTGAACTCGCCGAAACTGAAACAGGTCACCGGCTCGTTCACCGGCCCGCGCAACGCGCGGCCGACGAAGGCGGCGATCGAGGTGGCGACGCCGCTGACCGTGCGCACCCCCGATCCGATTTCCTGAATATAGACACCCGGATAAGTCACGGACACCATGGCTGCGCTCCCTCTTGCAGGCGATGACGATCGGGCGGCGGCTCAGCCGAGCTTCGACCCCATCAGGATGCGGATGTCGGCGGCGGTGGTCGCCGAAGCGTTTTTGAGCTTGATCTTGTCGAGGTCGCCCGCGAACAGCTTGATCGCCTCTCCGAACAGGATGACCGGCCCCGTCAGCTTGGTTCGCGTCGCCGTATCGGTCTCGACCTCGACCGACCCGTCGTTGAGCGACGAGGTGAGGATGAAGAAGGCGAGCTTGTCGACATCGTCGATCTGGAGCGCGAGTTCGCGGTCGGTGCTCACCCCCTCGGCGAGCTGCACCTCGGCCGAGGTGATCGCGTCGACCTCTTCGGTGCCGCCGGCATTGACCCCGGCGCCGCCCGGCACATTCCCGCCGAGCGACCATAGGAATTTCTGTGGCATGACGGCACAACCTCCCTTTGCAGAAACGCAAGCGACGAAGTTTGTGCGACCGAATTTTTATGGAGGTCCAAGGGTTAACATGACTCGCCCCGGCCCCGATTGGACGAATGCGCCAAAAATCCGCCGCCGGTCCGGCATGGCAAGATCCGACGCTTCGCCAGATGGTTGCGCGGGGCTGCAAGCCCCGCAGCGCCGAGACTGGGCGCGGCGGATTAAGCAAAGCTTGCCGGGCGTGGTTAACGCCGCGGGCGCCACGACGGCGGGCGCCGCGCGCCCTCCGGCGTCAGCCCTGGAAGCGGCGGATGCTCTCAAGGTCGGCGCGATCGAGCGGCTCGGTGAGCCACAGGCCGCCGCGCCCGGCGCGCGACCAGCGGACGATCGCCTTGCGCCGGATGCCCCCGGGCAACACCAGTTCGAGCGGCTTGCCGACCTCGAAATGGCCGTCATGGACGAAACCCGCGCCGCTTTGCGAAAGGTCGGCGAGCTCGATGTCGCTGCTGCCGTCGTCGGTGATCAGCTGCGCGCGCGTATGCACCGGCAGGCGCGGCGCGCGATAGTCGCCGGCGCGCTGTTCGGCGGCGAGCCGCTTCAGCACGTCGGCGCCGTCGATCGCCGAATCGAAGGCGACGCCGCAGCGTCCATCGTCGCACCAGGCCACGCGACCGTGGATCACGATGGTTTCCGACAAGGCGATCTCGAGCCGCTCGCCGACACGGACCGGCACTTCGACCGCGAGCATCATGCCGCCGTCCGACATGTTGCGCACGCGCCAGAGGCCGGCGTCGCCGTCGCGGGTGACCTTGGCGATGCGCCAGACGGTGCGATAGCGGTCGCCGCCGCGGCGGTCTGCGGCCGCCGAAGCTGCCGGGAGAGGTTCGTCTTCATGGTCCGAAAAGCGGGGTTCGATCATGTCATCCTCCTGATTCCACCAGCGCCCAGAAGAGACATATGGTTGCTCTAAATCTTTCTTCGTTCTCACCCCACCCTGACCCGATGGTCGCGTTCCGTCCGCCGGCTGGCCCGGCAATCATCGACGCACCCATCGAGGCATAGGTATAGCATGACTTCAGAATATGAATAAATATCTGACCAACGCGAAATTAATACTGCCGAAATGGCAGCGTTTTCATCCGAACAAGCGATGATCGCCAAAAACCGGATTTGGTGCCCCTGGCCGGACTCGAACCAGCACTCCTTGCGGAACTCGATTTTGAGTCGAGCGCGTCTACCAATTTCACCACAGGGGCCCGTGGATGGCGCGGGGCGATTCCCGCCCGATGCGCCGATGCCGCCCGCCGTTGCCACAAGCCGGTGCATTTAGTCTAGTGGATAAGCGGCATCGCGCATAAGAGTGCGCCATGACCGACAAGCCCGCGCCGACGCCCAAACCGCCCGCCAAATCCCGCGCCAAGGCCGAGCCGGCGTCCACCTTCCAGCCCGGACGCGTCGCCGCGGCCGTGCTGATCCTTCTCGCCATCGGTGCGGTCGCATGGGTCGCTGTGTCGCTCACACGCTTCTTCATGCTCGTCTTTGCCGCCATCGTCCTGGGGGCGATCTTCAACGCGATCACCAGCTGGCTGTGCGCCCGCACCGGCATGAAGCGGCCCTTCGCGCTCGCGCTCTCGGTCGCGGGGATCGTCGCACTGTTCGTCGGCGTCTTCGCGCTGTTCGGCTCGCAGCTCGCCCGCGAGATCGACACGATCCGCGCGCAGATTCCTGCAGCGCTGGCGGGAGTCGAGGCCTTTCTGAACCGCTACGGGCTCGGCGAGCGGGGGCGCGAGCTGGCCGAGGTCGGGAGCGACGACATCTCGCGCATCGTGCAGCAGGCAGGCGGCTATGCGCTGGCGGCGGGTAGCGGGATCGCCGACTTCGTGCTGGTGCTCGTCGCCGCCATCTTCCTCGCGGGCGACCCGGCGACCTATCGCCGCGGGCTGGTCCTGCTGGTTCCCGCGAAAGCCGAAGAGACGGCGGAGCTGGCGCTCGACGATGCGGCGCGCGGACTGAAAGGATGGATGGTCGGCCAGGGGGTGTCGTCGCTCGTCGTCGCGGCGCTGACCTGGGCCGGACTCGCCGCGCTGGGTGTCCCGGCGGCGGGCGGGCTCGGGCTGATCGCCGGGCTGCTCGACATCATCCCGATGATCGGCCCGATCATCGCGGGCGTGCCCGCGGTGCTGCTCGCCTTCACCGTGTCGCCGATGACCGCGCTGTGGACGATCCTCCTCTTCCTCGCGATCCAGCAGCTGCAGGGCAATTTCCTGCAGCCAATGATCCAGAAGCAGGCGGTCGACGTGCCGCCCGCGGTGCTGCTGTTCGCGGTGGTCGCGGCGGGGATATTGTTCGGCTTCCTCGGCGTCCTGCTCGCCGCGCCGCTGACGGTGGTGGTCTATGTGATGGTTCAGC
The DNA here is from genome assembly GCA_937873425.1 of uncultured Sphingopyxis sp. Taxonomy (GTDB): domain Bacteria; phylum Pseudomonadota; class Alphaproteobacteria; order Sphingomonadales; family Sphingomonadaceae; genus Sphingopyxis. The sequence continues at coordinate 6,746 of CALMYE010000083.1, forward strand.
GGGTGTATGTGAAGACGCTGCTGGGCAAGGACATCAAGGTCGCCGGGCGGGATTGACACCTCCCCTCCCTGCAAGGGAGGGGTCGGGGGTGGGTCGAGCGTTGATGGAGGCTCGATGCCTCCATCAACGCTTTTCTCAACCGCCGGAATCCTATTGAGCGCGCAGACGCGCGCACCCACCCCCAGCCCCTCCCTTGCAGGGAGGGGGGATGGCTATTTCTTCAATTCCCGCGCCAGCGTCTTCTCCGTCGCCTTGCCGTAGGGCGGCTTGAAGCCCGCCATCCCCGCAACGTCGAGCCTGGGCTGGCGATAGACCGCGCGCATGTGGCTGAAGGTCTTGAACCCGTCGAGCCCGTGATAATTGCCCATTCCCGACGGACCGACCCCGCCGAAGGGCAGGTCCTCCATCGCATTGTGGAACAGCACGTCGTTGACCGTCACGCCGCCCGAGATGGTGCGGGTCAGAACGCGCTCCTCCTCGCTCCTGTCCTGCCCGAAATAATAGAGGCCCAAGGGACGGTCGTGCGCGTTCACATAGTCGATCGCCTCGTCGATGGTCGCATAGGTCTTCACCGGCAGGATCGGGCCGAAGATTTCCTCCTGCATCACCTTCATCTCGTCGGTGGGATTGCGGACGATGTGGAGCGGCATCTTGTGGCCGTTGGCGCTCGCGAAATCCTCGCCGCCCGGATTGACCTCGATCACCTCGGCACCCTTGTCGCGCGCGTCGGCGAGGTAGTTTTGCAGCCGGTCGTAATTCCGCCCGTTGACCACCGAGGTGTAATCGTCGTTGGCGAGCAGCGTCGGATAGAGCGCCGCGGCGCCCTGCGTCACGCTGTCGATCACCTCGCCCTCCTGATCCTCGGCGACGAGCAGATAGTCGGGCGCGAGGCAGATCTGTCCCGCGTTCATCAGCTTGCCCATCGCGACGCGCTGCCCGGCGAGCGCCTTGTTCGCGCTGCGCCCGATGAAGGTCGGCGACTTGCCGCCTAGCTCGAGCGTCACCGGCACCAGATTGTCGGCCGCCGCGCGCATGATATGCCGGCCGACGCTCGTCGCGCCGGTGAAGATCAGATGATCGAAGGCGAGCTTCGAAAAGGCGATGCCGACCTCCGCATCGCCGGTGAACACCGCCATCTCGCTCTCGTCGAAATAGTCGGGGACGAGCCGCGCCATCAGCGCCGACACATTCTCGGTAAATTCCGACGGCTTGATCATCGCGCGGTTGCCCGCGGCGAGGATGCCCGCCATCGGCACGAAGACCATGCCGACGGGGAAGTTCCACGGGGCGACGACGCCGACGACGCCCTTGGGCTGATAGACGACCTCCGCCTTCGCGCCGAGCAGGCCGAGCGGGAAAGTGGGCCTGCGCCGCTCGCCCTTCGACCAGGCGGCGAGATGCTTCTTCGCATGCTTCAATGCGCTGACCGAGGGCATGATGTCGGTCATCAGCGTCTGTTCGCGGCTGCGATGCCCGAAATCCTCGCTGACCGCATGCGCGAATTCCTCGGCATGGTCGACGAGCAGCGCGATCGCCCGGTCGATCCGGTCACGGCGCACCGCAAGGCTCTCGGGCATGGCGGCGGTGAAGCTCGCCTTCTGGGCGGCGAGCACCTGCTCCATGCGCTGCGTTTCGCCGTCGATGTCGGTTGCGACCGTCGCCATCATGTTTCTCCCGTTGCCCTTGGCTCCATTTGATCATGGCGGCAGTCTGGTTGCAAGATGAAACCCGCCTTCGCCCTCCCCGAACCGCGCCGGGCTGGCGGGATTCCGGTCCGGCATATATAGGGCGGGCCATGATCCCGATCGACGTGCGATTTCCTTCCGCCCGCGCCCTGCTGGCGGGCACGCTTCTGTTGCCTCGCGGCGCCGGTCCGTTTCCCGCCGCCGTCCTTGCCGCGGGGTCGGGCCATCACGACCGCGACGAGAGCGTCTGCGGCCATGCGCCGTTACGGGCGATCGCCGAGCATCTCGCATCCTTCGGCATCGCCACGCTCCGCTTCGACGGCAGAGGCGTGGGGGCGTCCGGCGGCGAAACAGAGGAAGCCGGTTTCGAGATGAAGGTAGCGGATCTGCTGTCCGCCAGCCGCCACCTTGCCAGGGATGAGCGGATTGCCGCCAACCGGATCGCTTTCGTCGGGCACAGCGAAGGCGGACTGGTCGCAGCGGCGGCATCCCGCATCCACCCGGCGCCGGTCGTCATGCTCGCCGGCCCGGCGATACCGATTTCCCGGATGCTGCACCGGCAGGCCCGAGCCCTGTCGGTCGAGGCCGGAGCCTCCGAAATGCAACTGAGGCACGAGAAACGCATGAACAGCAGGGTGTTCGCGGAGCTGCGGACGCGCGATCCGTCGCCGGAGCTGCGGCGAGACATTCGGGCGATCATGGCCGAAGCCTTGCGAACATGGCCGGAAATGGACCGGGAGGACGAGGCGCAGATCGACGAGACCGCCAGTCGGATGGCCGATATCGTGACGGCGGCGGACTATCATTCCCTGCTGCGCCAGCGCCCCGCAGCCATTCTCGCGGCTGTTACATCGCCGCTTCTCGCCCTCTTCGGCGAGTACGACTGGCAGGTGGAAGCCGGCCCCAACCGGCGTGCCTTCGACCGCACGACCACTGGAAATCCCCACGCAAGCGCGCAGATACTGGCCCGGCACAACCATCTGTTCCAGATCGCCGATACAGGCCTGAGCGATGAATATGGGCATCTCGGCCCATCGCCCTCCCTCGCCGCGCTCGCCAGCCTTACCGAATGGCTCGAAAGGAGATTGATGGATTGATGCGCATCGGTGCCGCTCCCATTCCCCTTTCGCAACCGCAGCATTTCCGCTAACCGGGCGGCCGATCCTTCATTCCCCAACGGAGTCTTTCGCCATGACCGCCACCGATCCCGTCGTCTTCCTTTCCTATGCCCGCACCCCGATGGGCGGCATGCAGGGCGCGCTGGCGGATGCGAGCGCGACCGATCTCGGCGCGACTGCGGTCAAGGCGGCGGTCGAGCGCGCGGGGGTTTCGGGCGACGATATCGAGCGCATCTACATGGGCTGCGTGCTGCCCGCCGGGCTGGGCCAGGCGCCGGCGCGGCAGGCGGCGATCAAGGCGGGGCTGCCCAAGTCGGTGCAGGCGACCACCGTCAACAAGGTGTGCGGTTCGGGGATGCAGACCGTGATCATGACCGCCGAGGCGCTCGCCGCGGGCAGCATCGACCTTGGCGTCGCGGGCGGCATGGAGTCGATGACCAACGCCCCCTATCTGCTCAAGAAGCATCGTTCGGGCGCGCGCATCGGGCATGACACCGCATACGACCATATGTTCCTCGACGGGCTGGAGGACGCCTATGACGCGGGCCGCGCGATGGGGACGTTCGCTCAGGACACGGCCGATGCCTATCAGCTGACGCGCGAGGCGCAGGACGATTATTCGATCGAATCGCTGCGCCGCGCGCAGGCGGCGGTTTCCAGCGGCGCCTTTGCCGGGGAGATCGTCCCGGTCACGCTGAAGACCCGCGCGGGCGAGGTCGTCGTCGACACCGACGAGGCGCCCGGCAAGGGCCGCCCCGACAAGATCCCGACGCTGAAGCCCGCCTTCGCCAAGGACGGCACGATCACCGCCGCGACCAGCTCGTCGATCAGCGACGGCGCCGCCGCGGTCGTGCTGACGCGCCAGTCGGTCGCCGACGCGAAGGGCGCGAAGCCGGTCGCGAAGCTCGTCGCGCACGCCGCGCACGCGCAGGAGCCCAAGGATTTCACCGTCGCCCCCGTCGGCGCGATCAACAAGGTGCTGGCGAAGGCCGGCTGGTCGATCGGCGACGTCGACCTGTTCGAGGTCAACGAAGCCTTCGCCTGCGTCGCGATGTTCGCGATG
>CALMYE010000084.1 GCA_937873425.1 uncultured Sphingopyxis sp.
AGCGGGGGGGGGGGGGGGGGGTTCTAAAGCACCAGGAAGGAGGGGGGGGGGGGGAGGGATTTTGTGCTCTCCCCCCCCCCCCGGGGGGGGGGGGGGGGGGGGGGGGGTGGGCGCGGCCCGAACCATCGGAGGAGGGCAGGCCCACCCCTAACCCCTCCCGCCTGCGGGAGGGGGACTAGTCACCCAGCCCCGCCAGCCGCTGCGCCTGATCCTCCGCGATCAGCGCGTCGATCAGCTCGCCCATCTCGCCTTCCAATATCTCGGGCAGGCGGTGCAGCGTCAGGTTGATGCGGTGGTCGGTCACCCGCCCTTGCGGGAAATTATAGGTGCGGATGCGCTCGGACCGGTCGCCCGATCCGACCATCGCCTTGCGCGCCGAGGCTTCGGCGCTGTGCTGCTTCGACCGCTCCAGATCGTAGAGGCGCGAGCGCAGCACCTGCATCGCCTTGGCGCGATTCTTGTGCTGGCTGCGCTCGTCCTGCTGGATGACGACGAGGCCGGAGGGGATGTGGGTGATGCGGATCGCGCTGTCGGTCGTGTTGACATGCTGCCCGCCCGCGCCCGACGCGCGATAGATGTCGATCTTCAGGTCTCCGTCGTTGATCGCGACGTCGAGTTCCTCGGCCTCGGGCAGCACCGCGACGGTCGCCGCGCTGGTGTGGATGCGGCCGCCGCTCTCGGTCACCGGCACGCGCTGGACGCGGTGGACGCCGCTTTCGAACTTCAATTTGGCGAAGACGCCCTGCCCCTTCACCGACGCGACGACCTCCTTGTAGCCGCCGACCTCGGCCTCGTTGGCGGAGATCGTCTCGACCTTCCATCCCTGCGTATCGGCATAGCGGCTGTACATGCGGAGCAGGTCGCCCGCGAACAGCGCCGCCTCGTCGCCGCCGGTCCCGGCGCGGATCTCGAGCATCGCCGCGCGCTCGTCGGCGACGTCTTTGGGGAGCAGCCTGACCGCCAGGTCATGCTCGGCGGCGGGCAGCGCCTCGGTGATCGCGGCCATTTCTTCCTCGGCCATCGCCTTCATCTCGGGGTCGCCGAGCATCTCGGTCAGCGCCGCCAGTTCGCCGCGCAGCCGCACCACCTCGCGCGCCGCCTCCGCCACCGGCTCCAGCTCGGCAAATTCCTTCGACGCGGCGACGAAGTCGGCGGGCGCCATATCCCCCGTCGCCATCCGTGCCTGCAAGGCGGCATGGCGTTCGATGATGGCATCGATCTGCTTGGCAGAAACGGAGGTCACCAATTCCTCCCCGACACGGGGAGGGGGACCGCCGCGAAGCGGTGGTGGAGGGGGTGGGCGGCATCAAGCGACGTGAAAGGCCGAGAGCCCCCTCCGTCAGCGCTACGCGCTGCCACCTCCCCACAAGTGGGGAGGATTTTACCTGTCGTCATCATGGTCGAAATTTTTCTGCGCCCAGCGCCTGCTGAATCCGAGCGAATATATCTTGGTAGTCGCTCTGATCGCTTATCGATGTAAAATTAAACTCACGCCCTTCGGAGTCCACCTCGCGAACATAAAGGCTCGCCTCTGTTCCGTCGGCGCGCGCTTTTGCACCGCGCTTCTTCGGATTGCCGCGGAAGCCGGACCAGCAGCTTATGCCGTTGCGACGAAGAATGGCGGCTACTTCTATCGCGCGAGCTTCCAATTCTGAAGACTCCGGCAAGATCGCGACGGGTCTCTCAGTCTCTGAAAAGCCCTCCACCAGCATCGCCAGCCGCTCGATCCCCGCCGCCCAGCCGACCGCCGGCGTCGGCGGCCCGCCGAGCGCCTCGATCAGCCCGTCGTAGCGCCCGCCGCCCAGCACCGTGCCCTGCGCGCCCAGCCGGTCGGTGACGAACTCGAACGCGGTGTGACGATAATAGTCGAGCCCGCGCACCAGCCGCGCATTGCGCTCCCACGCCACGCCCGCCGCATCCAGCCCCGCGGTCACCGCGCCGAAGAAATCCTGCGCCTCGCCCGTCAGAAACGCGTCGATGTCGGGCGCGCTGTCGGCGGCCGGGCGGTCGCGCGGGTCCTTGCTGTCGAGGATGCGCAACGGATTCTTGTCGAGCCGCGCGAGGCTGTCCTCCGACAAATCCCCGCGATGCGCCTCGAAATGCGCGACCAGCGCCGCGCGCCACGCATCGCGGCTTTCCGCGTCGCCCAGCGTGTTAAGCGTCAGCGTCACGCCTTCGGATATGCCGAGTTCCTTGAGCAGCTGGTCGGCGAACACCAGCAGCTCGGCATCGGCGAGCGGGCTGTCGCTCCCCAGCACCTCCGCGTCCAATTGGTGGAACTGCCGATAGCGCCCCTTCTGCGGCCGCTCGTAGCGGAACAGCGGCCCGTGCGTCGCCACTTTGAGCGGCGCATGCTGCTGCCACCCATTGGTGATATAGGCGCGCGCGATCCCGGCGGTGAACTCGGGGCGCAGCGTCACCGACTCGCCGCCGCGGTCCTCGAACGAATACATTTCCTTCGACACCACGTCGGTGGTCTCGCCCAGCGAGCGCGCGAACACCGCGGTCGGCTCGATCACCGGCACCTCGACGCGCTTGTAGCCATAGAGGCGGCGCACCCGCTCGAACGTATCGACGACGTGCGCGAAACGGTCGGCGAAATCGCCAAGCATGTCCTGCGTGCCGCGCACCGGCTGCGGCGTCGGGATTC
>CALMYE010000085.1 GCA_937873425.1 uncultured Sphingopyxis sp.
TACGCCTTCTCCAGCGTGCATTGCAGCGGGTGCTGGTTCTGGCGCGCGGCGTCCATCACCTGATTGACCTTGGTCTCGGCGACCTCGTAGCTGAACACGCCGCACACGCCGACGCCTTGCTGGTGGACGTGCAGCATCACCTGCGTCGCCTGTTCGATGTCCATGTTGAAGAAGCGCTGGAGCACCATCACGACGAACTCCATCGGCGTATAATCGTCGTTGAGCAGCAGCACCTTGTACATCGAGGGCTTCTTGGGCTTCGCGCGGGTGCGCGTCGCGATGCCGACGCCGGGGGTGCCCGACGCATCGTCGTCCTTGCCCGCCATGGCGCGGACCAGATGGGGGATCGAAGCGGGAAGAAACATCACGGGGCAGAATATCGCACGCAAAAGCCGATGCGCAAGGGGGCGGGGTGGTTAATTCCGTTCCTTCTCCCCTTCCGGGGAGAGGAACCGGAAACAAAACCGCCCGCTTCCGTCGGGAAGCGGGCGGCCTTGTTGGTGTCGGCGCGGGTCGGGAGAGGAGGGGGGATGGACCCGCGCCAACGGGAAGGGGAAGGCCCTTAGGCTGCCTTCACCTTCGAGGTGATGACCGAAACGCGGTTCGAGATCGGCGCGAAGCTGTCGTTCGCGAGCTTCACGACCAGCTCGCTGGTCTTCGAGGTCTGCGCGACGGCGGCGTCGAAGGCCTTCTTGCTGTTCTCGGCATAGAGCTTGAAGAAGTCGGCCGGGGTCTTGACGCCGGTGTAGCCCTTGAGAGCCGCGGACGTGTCCTCGAAGCTCTTGCGGGCGAAGGCGACGCCTTCCTGGCCGAGCGTTTCGAAGCCCTTGGCCGCGATCTTGCCCGATTCGACGAGGGCTTCGATGTTCGCCTTGTTGAACTCGACGGCTTCCTCGGCGAGCTTGCTGGTCTTGGCCAGCGCTTCCTTCGCCTTTTCGTTGATGTCGGCGGTCAGCGCCTCGGTGCGGGCCTTGGCGTCTTCGGCGAACTTCTTGACGGTGTCGTTCATGGTCTTGAATCCTTTGGTGGCGGCGGCGACCGGCTTCGGTGCGGCCTTCAGGGTCTTGGGGGCGATAGTCTTCGCGGCCGCCTTCTTGGGGGCGGCCTTTTTGGCGACCGGCTTGGGCGCGGCCTTCTTTTGGACCGGCTTGGCCTTGGGCTTCGCGGTCGGGGTCTTCTTCACGGGCGCCGGCGCGGCCTTTGCCACTGCCGGGGCAGCGGCCGGAACCGGGGCGGCGGGAGCGGCCACCGGCTTGGCGGCGGTTTCCAGCGTCGCGGCTTCAAAAGCCTTTTCGGCACTATCCATCTTGGTAGCCATCGGGACAACTCCTTTATGTTGCAGTGCACAATATAGGAGTGGTTCGGCGATTTCAAGGGATTTTTGTGCGCTGCACAAAAATAGACTCGATCGCGACCTCGTTGGCCTTGTAATCGCCCGATATTACCGCTGCTTGACATAGCGGCCGGGGGCATCCTCGATCGCTTTCCTGGCACCTTTTCCGGGAATCCGCGAGCCCTTGGCGGGAGTTTTTGCGTCGTCCCGTGCCGCGATCCAGCCGATCCAGTGCGGCCACCAGCTGCCCTTTGTCTCGGTCGCGCCCGCCTCGAAGTCGGCGAGCGTCGCCGCCTTGTTGTCGCCGGTCCAATATTGATATTTCTGCGCCGCGGGCGGATTGACCACCCCCGCGATATGACCCGAGCCCGCGAGCAGGAAGCTCTTGTCGCCCGACAGATGGTCCATCAACCGCCACACGCTGGCGAGCGGCGCAATATGATCCTCGCGCCCCGCCTGGATATAGGCAGGCGTCTCGATCTTGCGGAGGTCGATCGGCGTGCCGCACACCGACAGGCTGTTCGGGACGACCAACCGGTTGTCGCGATAGAGGTCGACCAGATATTGCCGGTGCCACTTCGCGGGCAGGTTGGTCGTGTCGCCGTTCCAGTAGAGCAGGTCGAAGGGCGGATAGTCGTTGCCGAGCAGATAGTTGCCGACGACATAGTTCCAGATCAGGTCGCGCCCGCGCAAGGAGTTGAAAGTCGCGGCCATATAGCGGCCGTCGAGATAGCCCGACGCCGAAAGCTGTTCGAGCAGCGCGAGATAGGCGTCGTCGACGAACAGCTTGAGATCGCCCGCCAGCTCGAAATCGACCTGCGCGGTGAAGAAGGTGACCGACCTGACCTTGTCCGCCTCGCCCCGCGCGGCGAGCATGGCGAGCGTTGCGGCGAGCGTCGTGCCTGCGACGCAATAGCCGATGCTATGGACGTGCGGGACATCGAGCAGGCCCCGCACCGTGTCGATCGCATCGACCTGCGCCGCGACATAATCGTCCCACACGACGTCCTTCATCGAGGCGTCGGCCGATTTCCACGACACCATGAACACCGACAGGCCCTGTTCGACCGCCCATTTGACGAAGCTCTTTGCGGGGTTGAGGTCGAGGATGTAGAAACGGTTGATCCACGGCGGGAAGATGACGAGGGGGACGGCGAAGACCTCCTTCGTCGTCGGCGTGTATTGGATGAGCTGGTAGAGGTCGGTCTCGTGTATCACTTTGCCCGGCGTCGTCGCGATATTGACCCCGACCTCGAAGGCGTCGGGATCGACATGGCTGAGCTGGCCGCGCGCAAGGTCGGTCAGCATGTGCTTCAGCCCCTTGAGCAGGCTTTCGCCGCGCGTCTCGACCGCGCGCTTGATCACCTCCGGATTGGTGAGGGCGAGGTTGGTCGGCGACAGCGCCTCGGCCATCGTCTTCGCCGCGAACTCCATCTTGGCGCGCGCCTCGGGGTCGAGGCCCGAAAGCTGGCGGGTGGTCTGGAGCAGCTGGTCGGAGAGCAGGCCATAGGTCTGGCGGATCAGCGCGAAGACCGGATTCGCCGTCCAGTCGGGATCGGCGAAGCGCCGGTCCTTCGCCGCCGGCGTGTCGGTGACGGGGGTGAAAGAGGGGCCGAGCGTCGCGAGCGAGGTCCAGAAATGGACGCCCCGCTCCCACATCTTCGCGCTCTGGTCGGCCCATAGTTGCGTGGCCGGGCTGTCGAGCCATTTCGCGGGGTCGAACAGCGGTTTTGCGTCCTTTTCCTCCTCGGCCTGACCCAGCGCATATTCGAGCATCATCTGCTGCGCGCGGGCCATGACGCTGGCCCAATGCTGCATATCCTCGGGCGAGGGCAGGAAAGGATTCGCCGCGTCGCCCGTGTCGTTCCTGCCGTCGCCGCTCATGTTCGTTCCCGCTGGTCAGCCTCTCCTGCCATGCCTATAACAAGCCGCGATGCGGCTGGCGAGGTTGCCGCGCGCGTCAATTCAACGCTGCGAAAAGGAGTTGTTCTAGTTTCCCATGTCCGACGATGAATTCTACCGCATCAAGCGCCTGCCGCCCTATGTCATCGCCGAAGTGAATGCGATGCGAGCGGCCGCGCGGGCCGCGGGCGAGGACATCATCGACCTGGGAATGGGCAACCCCGACCTGCCACCGCCGCCGCACGTCATCGAGAAATTGTGCGAAGTGGCGATGAAGCCCGACGCGCACGGCTATTCGCAATCGAAGGGCATTCCCGGCCTCCGCCGCGCGCAGGCCAACTATTACGCCCGCCGCTTCAACGTCGAACTCGATCCCGAGAGCGAGGTGGTGGTGACCATGGGGTCGAAGGAGGGGCTGGCGAGCCTCGCGACGGCGATCACCGGCCCCGGCGACGTCGTGCTCGCGCCGAACCCCAGCTATCCGATCCATACTTTCGGCTTCATCATCGCCGGGGCGACGATCCGCAGCGTGCCGACCACGCCCGACGAGAATTACTGGCGCGCGCTCGACCGCGCGATGGCCTTCACCGTGCCGCGCCCGTCGAT
>CALMYE010000086.1 GCA_937873425.1 uncultured Sphingopyxis sp.
GAGCGCGACCTCAAGCTCTTCACCTTCGTCGAAAAGGCGGAGGATGCGTGGAAGACCATCAAGGATTTCTACGCGGCGATCGACGAGGCGCATTGAGGCGATACGCCGCTGCCCGGTTTCCTCCCCGGAACGGGGAGGTGGCAGCCCGCAGGGCTGACGGAGGGGCCGAAACCTCTCGCCCTGACCCCACCGTCCCGGCCCCTCCACCGCTTCGCGGTCCCCCTCCCCGTTCCGGGGAGGAATTGCGCCGGTGCTATTCCGATTGCTCTTCCATATAGAGGATCAGCGCCTTGCGGTCCGCCGCGTCGATGACGCCCGCGAAGGCCATCCGCGTGCCGGGCAGATTCTTCAGCGGCGCTTCGAGATAGGCGTCGAGCGCGGCTTCGTCCCACACGCCGCCCTTCGCCTTCATCGCCGCCGAATAGCCGAAGCCCGGATGCGCGGCGACCGGGCGGCCGACCACGCCGTGGAGGTTGGGGCCGATGCCGTTGCGGCCGTCCTTGTCGATCGTATGACAGGCGACGCAGCGCTTGAAGACCTGCGCGCCCATCGCCGCAGTCGGCTCGACCGCCGGTGCGGGCGCGGAGACGGGGGCGTCGCCCTGCGGGGCGGGCGGCGGATCGTCGCGCTTGCCGCAGCCGGCGAGCAGCAGCGCGCCGGCGAGCATCACCGGCGCGGCGCGCATTATTGCTTGGCTTCGGCGGGCGCCGCGGCGTCGCCCTCGGCGGGCGCGTCGCCCTCGGCCGGGGCGGCCTCCTCGGCCGGCGCCGCTTCGGGCGCGGGCAGCGGCAGGTTCGACCCCATATTGTTCATGTAGAGGATCAGGTCGGCGCGTTCCTGTGCGTTGCCGAGGCCGGCGAAGGACATCTTCGTGCCCGGCGCATATTTGCGCGGGCTCTTCAGCCATTCGTCCATGCCCGCGAAATCCCAGTTGCCCGGAATCGAGGTCAGCGCGCCGGAATAGGCGAAGCCGGGGACATGGCCGTGCGGCTTGCCGAGCGCGGCCCAAAGGTTCGGGCCGATGCCCTGGGCGCCGCCCTGTTCGATCGTGTGGCAGGCGGCGCATTTCGCGAACACGGCCTTGCCCTTTTCGGCGTCGCCCGCGGCGAGCAGGTTGGCGAGCGGCACCGCCGATTCGCCGCCGCCCGCACCCGCGTCGGCATCCTCGATCGGAAAGCCGGGGGTTTCGGGCGCGTGGCCCGCGGACAGCATGCCGGTGCCGATCGACAGGCCCAGCGCGCAAATGCCGGCGAACAAGACCCAGCCGGCAATCGTGTTGTTGCTATTGTCCATGTGCGTTGCAGCCCCGTTGGATGGCCCCGGCCCCGGGGCGCTTGCTATCGATTTGGTCGCTCCCTTACTGGCGCGCGCGCGGCGGCGCAAGGGGGCGGCGCGAGGGGATGAAAGGCGTTTCGCGCGGTTGCGCCCGCCGCGCCGCGCCGCTATGCGCCGCCGCGCACTTCGGCAAGGCGGACGGACGGCGGACATGGGCAGTTATTCGGATTCGGCGCAGCGACTGGTGGACGCGATGAAGGCGGCGGCGCTTGCCGATCCGGCGCGCGGCCTGGCCTTTCAGGGCGCGCCGGGCGCGAACAGCGACCTCGCCGCGCGCGAATATGATCCGCAGGCACTTCCGCTGCCCTGCTACAGCTTCGAGGATGCGATAGAGGCGGTGCGCGAGCGCCGCGTCGCCCGCGCGATCATCCCGATCGAGAACAGCCTGCACGGGCGCGTCGCCGACATCCACTTCCTGCTCCCCGAATCCGGCCTGTCGATCGTTGGCGAGCATTTCCTGCGTATCCGCCACGGGCTGATGAGCCGCAATCTCGGCCCGGTGACGCGCGCGATGAGCCACGAACAGGCGCTCGGCCAGTGCCGCCGCTGGCTGCGCGCCAGCGGAATCGCGCCGGTCGCACACAGCGACACCGCGGGCGCCGCCGCCTGGGTCGCCGACAGCGACGAGGTCGGGCTCGCCGCGATCGCCCCGCCGCACGCCGCCGAGCTTTACGGCCTGACGCTGCACGAGGCGGGGATCGAGGACGCCGAGCATAATATGACGCGCTTCGTCGTGCTCGCGCGCGAACCGCTGGCCGAACTGCCCGAGGGCGTGCCGCTGATGACCACCTTCATCTTCGAGGTGAAGAATATTCCGGCGGCGCTCTACAAGGCGCTGGGCGGCTTCGCGACCAACGGCGTCAACATGACCAAGCTCGAAAGCTATCAGGTCGGCGGCAGCTTCGCCGCGACGACCTTCTACGCCGACATCGTCGGCGCGCCCGGCGACGAACGCATCGACCGCGCGCTCGAGGAACTGGATTTCCAGACCAAGTCGTTGCGCCTGCTCGGCACCTACCGCCAGGCGCGGGTGCGGGGCTGAGGCCGTCAGTCGCCGCGGCGCGCCAGCTGGCGCGCGGTGGCGAAGCTCTGGGTCACGAACAGCGTGACGAGGATGCTGGCGATGCCGAGCCCGAAGATGTCGAACGGCGAGAAATTGGTGCTGCCGACATCGGCGCCGCCGACCACGGGCATCAGCGCGGTCATCGCGATCAGCATCAGCCGCAGTTCGGTTGGTCCGCCTGCCATGTAGGACAGGCGGAATTCGCCCATCACCTTGGCGGCGAGGAAGCTGTGGATCGCCAGCAGCAGATAGCCGACCACCGCGATCAGCGCGACATCGAAGCGGACATAGGGGCTCAATCCGATGCTGCCGACCATCAGGAAGATGGCGAGCCCGTCGACGCTGTGATCGACGAAATAGCCGTAGCGCGGCCGCTCGATGCGGCGCCAGCGCGCGAGGCTGCCGTCGAGCGAGTCGCCGAACCAGTTGACGACGAAGCCGATGATCGACAGCGCGAGCCAGGCGGGATCGACCCAGCTCAGCATATAGCCCATCGCCACCATCACCGCGCCGAGGAAGCCGAGCGTGGTGAGCTGGTCGGGCGTGACCCATCGCGGCAGGTGCGCGCAGAGCCAGTCGAGGACACGGCGCTCGCCGCGCGCGAGGATATTCTGCTGGATGCGGGTCGCGGGCGTGTTCCGCTCGGGATTGTCGGTCATGTCGGCCTTTCGTCGGCGGCTGTCACATCGGCGTCAGCCCGGCGTCACAAAGGCGTCATAGGGGGATTTCGGCGGCAGCGAAAGGGCGGCCACATAAGCCCCTCCCCTTCAGGGGAGTGGGGTCTATCGGCCTTGCGCAAGGTTTCGAGACCCCACCCCAACCCCTCCCCTGAAGGGGAGGGGCTTGATTCCATGCCAAACAAAC
>CALMYE010000087.1 GCA_937873425.1 uncultured Sphingopyxis sp.
CAAGCATCCGCAGCAGGAATTCCTGCAGGTCGACACGACCAACATCCTGTTCATCGCGGGCGGCGCCTTCGCCGGCCTCGAAAAGATCATCGGCGACCGTCTGCAGGGCAAGTCGATCGGCTTCGGCGCGCATGTCGCCGGCCCCGACGAGCGCCGCGCGGGCGAGGTGCTGAAGCAGATCGAGCCCGAGGACCTTCTCAAATTCGGCCTGATCCCCGAATTCGTCGGCCGCCTGCCGGTGATCGCGACGCTCGAGGACCTCGACGTCGATGCGCTGGTCAAGATTCTCGGCGAGCCCAAGAATGCGCTGGTCAAGCAGTATCGCAAGCTGTTCGATCTCGAGGAGGTGTCGCTGACCTTCACCGACGACGCGCTGGTCGCGGTCGCCAAGAAGGCGATCGAGCGCAAGACCGGCGCGCGCGGGCTGCGCTCGATCGTCGAGGCGATCCTGCTCGACACCATGTTCGACCTGCCCGACCTCACCGACGTGGTCGAGATCGTCGTCGACAAGGATGTCGTCGAGGGCCGCAAGCAACCGGTGCGCGTCTATGCCGACAAGGCGAAAGAGGCCGGCGACGCCGCCTGAGCCGAGTCGCGCGCCGCCGCGGCGGCCGCGCGCGATGTTGCATCGCAGCAACAGTAGCCGGGAAAAACGCACCGCCGCTTGTGGATAAGTTGCGGGCGACGACGCAAATTCGCGCTTTTCCGGCGCTCGCCCGCGCGGATCGCCGCTCACGGCTTGCACTGTCATAATTGCTGTCACAATCGTGCCACATGCGGGCTTCAGGGGCGCTCGCAGGTCCGGCGCGCCCCATGTCGCGCGCCTGCCGACTGCACACCAAAGGGGACATCCTGATCATGAAATTCCGTCACACGCTTGCCGCCAGCGTCGCGCTGCTTCCGGTCGCGCTGCTTTCCACGCCCGCTTTTGCCCAGTCGACCGGCTCGGTCGACTTCGACGACGAGATCATCGTCACCGGTTCGCGCACGACCGACGTCGCGGGCATCCAGTCGCCCGACACGTCGAAGGCGAAGTCGGTCCTCGGTCAGGAAGTGATCGCGCGCCAGAACCCCGGCCAGACGATCCTCGATACGATCAACATGGTGCCGGGCGTGACCTTCACCAACAACGACGCCTATGGCTCGTCGGGCGGCCAGCTGACCATCCGCGGCTTTTCGGCCGACCGCATCAGCCTGACCTTCGACGGCGTGCCGCTCAACGATTCGGGCAACTATGCCATCTATTCCAACCAGCAGCTCGACCCCGAGCTGATCGAGCAGGTCAACGTCAACCTCGGCTCGACCGACGTCGACAGCCCGACCGCCGCGGCGACCGGTTCGACCGTCAACTACCGCACCCGCACCCCGGGCGAGGAATTCGGCGTCAAGCTGTCGGGCTCGGCGGGCGAGTTCAAATTCTTCCGCATCTTCGGCATGGTCGACACCGGCGCCTTCACGCCTTGGGGCACGCGCGCCTTCTTCGCGGCCTCGACCGCGTCGAACGACAATCCGTTCAACAACTACGGCCGTATCCGCAAGCAGCAGTATAACGGCCGCATCTGGCAGCCGCTCGGCGACAATGGCGACTTCGTCTCGGTGTCGGGCCACTACAACCAGAACCGCAACAATTTCTTCGGCTCGCTGCCGCTACGCCTCGACGCCAACCGCGTCGTCGGCTCGGGTTCGGGCAACCGCTTCCCGATCACCAGCGACGAGCGCGAATATGACATCAACTTCCCCTGCAATACGCAAGTCGCCGCGCGGCCCGGCCTCGCCGACGCAGGATCGGCCTGCGGCACCGAGTTCGACCGCCGTTTCAACCCGTCAAACACCGGCAACGTCCGCGGCGCCTCGCGCTTCACGCTGGCCGAAGGCGTCATCCTGACCGTCGATCCCAGCTATCAGTATGTGAAGGCCAATGGCGGCGGCACGGTGTTCGCCCGCGAACGCGGCAACGACATCGACCCGACCGGCGGCTTCGCCAACTGCACCACCGTCACCTCGGGCGCCGGCGTCAACTGCCAGACCGGCTATCTCGGCGGCCGCCCCTATTTCGGGCGCGACCTGAACGGCGACGGCGACCTGCTCGATGAAGTCGCGATGCTGGCGCCCAGCCAGACACAGACGCACCGTTACGGCGTGATCGCCAACCTGCGCTGGGACATCGCCGACGACCACACCGTCCGCGTCGGCTTCACCTATGACCGCGCGCGCCACCGCCAGACCGGCGAGGTCGGACTGCTCCAGTTCAACGGCGAGCCTGTCGACGTCTTCCCCGTCAACGATCCGCTGACCGACATCACGGGCGAAGTGCTGCAGAAGCGCGACCGCCTGTCCTACGCGATCCTGACGCAGGTGTCGGGTGAGTATCGCGGCGAATTCTTCGATGGCCGGCTGATCACCACGCTCGGCCTGCGCGCGCCCTTCTTCAAGCGCGACCTGAACAATTTCTGCTTCACGTCGAGCGACACGGGCTTCGTCGAATGCTTCGGCCGCGACAATCCGCGCAACGCGATCTATGCTCAGCTCAACCCGGCGATCCAGGGTCCGCAGCAGCGCGTGCTGAAATATGACGACATCCTTCCGAATATCGGTCTGCTGTTCAAGCCGACCGATCGGATTTCGGTGTTCGGCAACTATTCGAAGGGTCTGCAGGTTCCCGGTACGGACGCGCTGTACAACGCCTTCTTCTTCGCGCCCAACACGCCGTCGGCGCGCCCGAACCCCGAAACCTCGGACAATTTCGATCTCGGCGTGCGCTATCGCACCAGCAACGTCCAGGCGCAGATCTCGGGCTGGTTCACCAAATACAGCGACCGTCTGGCGTCGGCCTATGACCCGGTGACCGAACGCAACCTCTATCGCAACCTCGGCCGCGTCGACAAATATGGCATCGACGGCAGCATCGCCTACCAGCCGATCCCGCAGCTGGCGCTCTATGCCTTCGGTTCGTGGCTGAAGTCGGAGATCAAGAACGACATCCAGTCGGGCACCTGCACCGCGGCGCACGTCGCCAGCGCGGCGGTTCCGTCCTGCACCACCGTCGGCCAGGCGCTGTTCGTGGCGACCGCCGGCAAGCGTGAGGGTGGCGCGGCGAAGTACAGCTTCGGCGGTTCGGCGCGCGGCATGTTCGGTCCGTTCGAGCTGGGCATCACGGGCAAGCGCACCGGCGGCCGGTACATCTACGACACCAACCTGCCGATCTACGGCGGCACCGCTGCCGCGCCGACGATCCTCTACCCGGCGAAGACCAACGCCTATTGGCTGGTCAACCTCGACGCCCGCGTGAGCCTGGAATGGGCGGGTCTGAACGACAAGACCTTCTTCCAGCTCAACGTCTACAACCTGTTCGACAGCCTCTATGTCGGCAGCTTCACGTCGGGCCTCAACCAGGGCAATGTCAACGGCAACGGCAACTTCCTGGGTACCCCGGGCGGTGTTCCCTTCGCCCAGATCGGCGCCCCGCGCACGATCAGCGGCACGCTGACCGTCGGCTTCTAAGCCGCACGGCCCAACGAACGAACAGGGGCGCGGGAGGCAACTCCCGCGCCCTTTTTCGTGGCTGCGCGGTGCGAGGCGAGGCGGTCAAGGCCGCGCGTTCGAGCCGCCCTCTGGAAAGCCGCATGACCCGCAGAAGGGCCGGAGTCCTATTCCTGCCCCGGCAATTGCCGGCTCAGCGCCGCAATCACCGCGTCCTGCGTCGCGACCGCGTCGGCGAGCCGCTCGCGCAGCGCATAGATGTCGGGCAGCCCGTCGATCGCCTCGCCGATGCTGCGCTCGACATAGAGGCGGTCGATGTCGGCGAGCGCGGCGGTCAGCGGCGCGCGCGCGGCGACGAGGCGCGAGATCGCCTGCTGCGCGACCACCCAGCGCTCGCTCGCGACCGGGGCTCCCGCGGCGGCGCCGACCAGCTGCGCCGCCGCGTCGCGCTCGGCGGCGAAAGCCTGCTGCCCGGCGGCGCCGTCGGCATCCCAGCGCGCGAGACGCCCTGCGAGATCGGCGGGCAACGGCCCCGGCGGCTCGACGACAACGGTCGGCGGCGCGACGTTGAGTCGCCCCTCCACCGGGCGCTTGGCAAGCGAGGGGGCGTCACCGGCCTGCGCCGCGGCACAGGCCGAAAGCGACAGCGCGGCGGCGGCCGCCGGGACAAAAAGGGCGATGCGCGTCATCGCGCCCCTGATATGGGCGGCGGGAGCGGGCGGCAAGCGCCGAATCAGGAGTCGATTCCATTCCCGGCTCACGCCGGGACGGCACCAGCCCGCTCCCCCACCCGGCCTCCCATTTCAGGATACGCTGTTGGGAGGCTGGGTGGGGGAGCGGGCTGGTGCCGATTCTCGCGGAAGCGAGAAAACAAGACCAAAAACCACGGAAATATGCGGTTGACAGCTTGCGGCTAGCCCGCTAGTGGCGCTGACTTTCCCGCATGCCGGAAAAGTCGCCTGCTTCGGCGGGTGACCGGCAGCGCGGGTGTTCTAGTTTCTGATTGGATGGAAGACCATGTTCGCAATCGTGCGCACGGGCGGCAAGCAGTATCGCGTCGCCGCCGGAGACAAGATCGCCGTCGAGAAGATCGCGGGTGAAGCCGGCGACACCGTGTCGCTGGGCGACGTGCTGCTGGCCGGCGACGGCGGCGAGGTGAAGGAGGCCAAGGGCCTGACCGTCTCGGCCGAGATCATCGCGCAGACCCGCGGCGAAAAGACCATCGTCTTCAAGAAGCGCCGCCGGCACAACTACCGCCGCAAGAACGGCCATCGCCAGTCGCTGACGCTGCTGCGCATCCTCGCCGTCGGCGAAGCCAAGAAGGCTGCGCCGAAGAAGGAAGCCGCGCCGAAGGAAGAGGCCGCTCCGGCCGCCGAGGCCAAGGCCGCGCCCGCCAAGGAAGCGCCCAAGAAGGCCACTGCGCCGAAGAAGGCCGCCGCTCCCAAGAGCGACGCCGCCGAGGCGCCCGCCAAGAAGCCCGCCGCCAAGAAAGCGGCCCCGAAGAAGGAAGCCTGAGCGCGGCAACGCAGCTCGGCCCCTCAAGCGAGATAGGAGTTTAGGTCATGGCACATAAGAAAGCAGGCGGTTCGTCGCGCAACGGTCGCGATTCGGTCGGCCGCCGCCTTGGCGTGAAGAAGTTCGGCGGTCAGGAAGTGATCGGCGGCAACATCATCGTGCGCCAGCGCGGGACCAAGGTCTATCCGGGCGTCAACGTCGGCATGGGCAAGGACCACACGCTGTTCGCGACCGCGGACGGCCGCGTCCGATTCCACGACGGCAAGCTCGGCCGCAAATATGTGTCGGTCGACGCCATGGCGGACGCCGCCGAATAAGGGACGGTCTTTCCAGGGTCGTCCACCAGGGATGACCCGGAACGGTCCTTTCCGCCCCAGGGCGGAAACGAAGTTCGAAAAGAGGGAGACGGGTCACCCCCGGCCTCCCTTTTTTCTTGTCCGCCATCCGCCGCGCGGGGGCCGGGCGCGAAAAGGGGTCCATCCATCTCCCTCACCGATCGACTGTCGTCAAAGCGTCACCATGTGGCGCCACGGGCGACAGGCAAATGGGAGTGAAGTCAGATGTTTGCGCGTACCGAAAGATTGCTGTTGCGGCCCGGCTGGCAGGAGGACGCCCCGGCGCTCGCCGCGGCGATCGGCGAAGAGGCGATCGTGCGCAACCTCGCCAGCGCGCCCTGGCCCTATGGCGAGGCCGACGCCGAGGCGTTCCTCGCGGGATGGGCGGACGGCGGCGCCGGCCGCTTCCTGCCCGGCCGCTTCCTGATGGTCCGCCGCACTGCGAGCGCGCCGCGCCTCGTCGGCTGCATCGGCATCGACCCGATGGAGAATGGCGAGGTCGAGCTCGGATACTGGGTCGCGCGGCCCTATTGGGGCCTCGGCTATGCGACCGAGGCGGGGCGGCACATGATCGACCTCGCGCGCACGATGGGCATCCCGCGCCTCGTCGCGTCGCACTTCGCCGACAATCCGGCGTCGGGCGCGGTGCTGCGCAAGCTCGGCTTCCGGCCCACCGGCAAGCGGCCCGTGCGCAAGAGCCTCGGCCGCGGCACAGCCGCGCCGACGATCGAATATGCGCGCGAGGTCGCGGCGCCGGGGGACGGCGGCGAGGACGGCGACGCCCCCGTCGCGATGCTCGGCACCAGGCGATGGCCCGACGCCCTGCGCGAGGACTGGCGGTCGCTGGCGGCATGACGATCTCCCCTCCCGCAGGCGGGAGGGGTCGGGGGGGGGCGCGAGCCGCAGGCTCGCTCCTGCGCTGCCGGCCTTGCCCACCCCGCTGCGGCTAGGCAGCAAGCTGCCAAGCCTCGCTGCCCC
>CALMYE010000088.1 GCA_937873425.1 uncultured Sphingopyxis sp.
GGCTGCTGAACATTCCGGTCGCCACCGGGCGCAACTGGAGCGAGGCGGAGATCACCCGCGAGCTCGACAATAATTGCCAGGGGATATTGGGCTATGTCGTGCGCTGGATCGACCAGGGTGTCGGCTGTTCCAAGGTTCCCGATATCGACGATGTGGGGTTGATGGAGGACCGCGCGACTCTGCGGATCAGTTCGCAGGCGCTCGCCAACTGGCTGCTTCACGGTGTCTGTACCGAAGCGCAGGTCGATGCGGCGCTGGCGCGCATGGCGGCGAAGGTCGATGCTCAGAATGCGGGCGATCCGCTCTATGAGACGCTGACGCCGGACGGCATCGCGTATCAGGCGGCGCGCGCGTTGATCTTCGAGGGCGTGACGCAGCCGTCGGGCTATACCGAGCCGCTGCTGCACAGATATCGGTTGGCGAAGAAGGCGGCCGCCTGACGATCCTCCCCCAAGGGGGAGGATCGTCCGCCGTCGTTCCGATACAATACCGGCTTGCCTTCGCCTGCCATAAGCCGCCAATTGCGATGCGGGGCAGACGGGGGCAGGGGCGATGACGGCACCGTTCAATTTCGGGCAGCTCAGATTTCTGAAGGCGCTCACCGAGGCGCTGTTCCACGGCGCGCCGATGGCGATTTCGGCGGATCAGGTCGTCGCCAATGTGTGCAGCCTGTTCGCCAAGGTCGGCGGCACCAAGCTGAAGGAAATCCGCCTGTCGCTCGATGCGACCGAGTTGGTGCTCGCGCCCGTGTTCGTCGACCTCGGCGTCGCGGCGCGGGTCGAGCGTGTCCGCAACCGGCTGAAGCGCAGCGAGATCGACCTGTTCCAGGACATGGCCCGGCTGCGCGGCATCATCTATGCCTGTTACTACGGCCATTGGGAGGGCGGCGAGCGGGGGCGCGACGCGGGGCAGGACGCCAATGCCGCCAATCCGGTGCTGGCGCAGATCGGCTTCACCCTGCCCAAATTCCGCGTGCGCACCGATCCGCCCGACCTGTGCATCACCGACGTGGCGGGGCGCGAGATCGACGCCGCGCATGTGCTGACGCCCGCGACGCTGGCCGACGAATATGACGTCGTCGTCGTCGGGTCGGGCGCGGGCGGGGCGGTCGCGGCGTTCAACGTCGCAGCGCAGGGCTACAAGGTGCTGATCGTCGAGGCGGGGCCTTTCTATCCCTCGCATGCGATCACCCACCACGAGCTCGACATGATCGCCGAGCTATACAAGCATGGCGCGGTCCAGACGACGACCAACCGCGATTTCGTGATCTTTCAGGGGCGCTGCGTCGGCGGCTCGTCGACGATCAACAACGGCATCTGCCTGCGCGTCAACGAGCCGGGGCGCACGCATCCCGACGCCGCCGACGTGCTGGCGAAATGGGCGAGCATCGGCGCGCCGGTCGATCCGGCGGCCTTCCATGCGAGCTATGACGCGGTGCGTGACAAGCTCGGCATCAAGCGCGCCGAACCGCGCAGCGGGCGGAACAATGGCCCGCACCTGATCGAAGGATGGCGCGCCTATGCCACCGGCTCGACGAACCCGCGCGAGCAGCGCGCGGTAACCGACTGGTTCGACAAGAATTTCGGGCCACCCGGCACGCCGCAAGCCTGCGCCTATTGCGGCTATTGCAACTCGGGCTGCGCCTATGGCCGGCGCATGGGGGTTGCGCAGACCTATCTGCCCGAGGCGTGCCGCGATCATGGCGCGCGCATCCTGCCCGGCACCAAGGCCGAGCGCATCTTGTGGCGCGCAGCGCCGGGCGGCAGGCAGGCGGCCGAGGCGGTGCGGCTGGCGATGCCCGACGGGTCGAAGCGGCTGGTGCGCGCGCGCGTCGGCGTCGTGGTCGCGGGCGGCACCATCGCTTCGTCGAAGCTGCTGCACAGGAGCGACATCGGCGGCACCGGCTATCAGGTGTCGCTGAATGTCGCCTCGCCCGTCGTCGCGCTGATGCCCGAGGGTGTCGGCGGCGATGCGTGGGACGAGGACCAGATGACCAGCTATGTCGATTGCGGCGACTATCTGCTCGAAAGCCATTTCCAGCCGCCGATGGCGATGGCGTCGCTGATGCCCGGCTGGTTCGGCGACCATGCGGCGCGGATGCGCAATTTCGGCCGCGTCCATTCGGCGGGCATATTGTTCCCCGCCGACCGGCGGGGGCGGGTGAAGGACGGCAAGCTCGCCTTCCGGCTCGATGCGGAGGTCGACATGCCGGTGCTGCGCCGCGCGATGGCGACGCTGACCCGCGTGCATTTCGCCGCGGGGGCGACCGAATGCTATCCCGCGGTCATGAGCGGGCGCAAGGTGACGCCCGACATGGATGTCGACGATTTCTTCGCGCGCGAGATCCGCGAGCAGGACGACGTCACCCTGTCGAGCAGCCATCCGCACGGCGGCAACGCGATCCACGAAAATCCCGCCTATGGCGTCGTCGGGCTCGACTGCCGCGTGCATGGGACGACCAATGTGCTGGTGACCGACGCGAGCGTCTTTCCGAGCTGCATCCGGGTGAACGCGCAATGGACGACCATGGCGATGGCGCAATATGCGACCGGGCGGGGCGATCCGTTCGGGTGAGGAGCCAATCGTAAGGCCGTCATTGCGAGCGAAGCGAAGCAATCCAGAGTAGCGTAGACCGCTCTGGATTGCTTCGCTTCGCTCGCAAAGACGGCAGCTTTTGTTTGTGGCGGTGTGCGGGTAAGGGGCGGTCGTCATGACCTTCACCGTCGCCGCTCTCTATCGTTTCGCCGCCTTCGCCGATCCCGCCGCGCTGCGTCAGCCGTTGCTCAACCTCTGCGCTACCGAAGGCGTCAAAGGCACGCTGCTGCTCGCGACCGAGGGCATCAACGGCACCATCGCCGGGAGCACCGACGGCATCGCGGCCGTGATCGCGCACATCCGCGCATTGCCGGGCTGCGCGGACCTAGACGTCAAATATTCCACCGCCGCCGCCATGCCCTTCCGGCGGCTGAAGGTGCGGCTGAAGAAGGAAATCGTCACGATGAAGGTGCCGGGGCTCGACCCGGCGCGCGACGCGGCGCCCTGTGTGGACCCCGCCGACTGGAATGCGCTGGTCGACGATCCCGATACGGTGGTCATCGACACGCGCAACGATTTCGAAGTCGGCTATGGCAGCTTCGCCGGCGCGCTGAACCCGCACACCAAAAGCTTCGGCGACTTCCCCGACTGGTGGCGCGCCAATGCGGAGCGTTTAGCGGGCAAGCGCATCGCGATGTTCTGCACCGGCGGCATCCGCTGCGAGAAATCGACCGCCTTTCTGCGCCGCGAGGGCGTTGCGGATGTCGTCCACCTGAAAGGCGGCATCCTCGCCTATCTGGAGCAGGTGCCGCGGAGCGAGAGCCGCTGGCATGGCGGATGCTTCGTCTTCGACGAGCGGGTGAGCGTCGGACATGGGCTGGTCGAGTTGGGGGAGCAGAAATAGCGGGCTTCAGCTTTTTCGATGATCCTCCCCATCGACTTGCGATGGGGAGGGGGACCGCCGCCGTAGGCGGTGGTGGAGGGGTGACGACGTCGGCGCCATTGCCCCTCCGTCAGCGCTTCGCGCTGCCACCTCCCCATCGCAAGTCGATGGGGAGGATCTTTTGAGAACTCACTCCGCGCTCACCACATAGGTCACCCGATACTCGCTCCGGTCGCCGTTGAGCGTGCGCGTGAACGTCCCCGTTCGCGGTTCGAGGTCGATCGTGCCGATGATGTCGTTGCCGCCGATGTCGTCATGTTCGAGGACTTGCAGCGTCGTCGCGCGATCGAAGTCGAAGCTGCGCGGAACCGCCCAGCGCTGGCCCTTCTTCATCGTATAGGCGTCCTTGCCGCCCTCCGGAAAACGCGTCTCGCCGCCGAAGCGCAGGAACAGCTGGTCGGGCAGGCCGAGATAGCCCGTCACCTTGAAGCATTCGATGACGATGTCCGACACGCGGTATCGGCCGCCGCGCACCGCCGCACCGTCGCCACTCGGCTGGAGCAGCCGGGCGATGGCGTCGGATGCGTCGCTGGCATAGCGGCCGTCGGGAAATTCGGAGAGATAGGCGCTGAAGGCGCGGACGCTGCTTTCGGCGAGCGCGCCCTTCCAGAAAATCTCCTCGCTCGCGCCGCGGTCGCCTGCCGGCACGGCGGCCGGCGCTGCGACCAGCGTCGGCACGGTGCGCGGGACGAGATAGACGGGGGTGCCGGTGATGCTCGCGCTGACGAAGGGCCGCTGGTTGCCGCCCGTCGCGGCGAGCACGTCGTCGCGGATCGCCCCGCCGAGCAGTTGCACCGGCAGGTCGGGTTCGGGCAGCCGCCGCGCGAGGGCGAGCGCGAAGGGGCTGTTGGCGCCGGTCCCGTCGCTCGCGGTCTGCCCCGGCGCGGCGGCGAAAATGACGAGCACGTCGTCGGCCTCGACCCCCGCCAGCCCCCGCGCGACGGCGCGGGTGCCGCTGCGCCAATTCTGGCCGAAGGGGTTGTTGCGGCACGAATCGAGGATGACCAGCCGCACCTGCGCGCCCGATACCGCCTCCATCAGCCGGTCGAGCTGGATCGCCTCATAGGGCAGGTCGAGGTCCGATTCGAGCCTGGCATCGGTCGGCAGCAGCCAGTTCCTGCCCTGCGCCTCGATCCCGTGGCCGGCGAAATAGACCATCGCGACCTCCGCCCCGTTCGCCTTGGCGCGGAAATCGCGCATCGCAGCCTGGAACGCCCGGTTGTCGAGGTCGCTCGCGACGACGACTTCGTCGAACCCGGCGCTTCGGGCGGCGTCGGCGACGATCCGGATGTCGTTCGCGGGGTTCGCGAGCGGGCTCGCCGCGGCATATTGGCCGTTGCCGATGACGAGCGCGACCTTGCGCGCCTCGGCGGCGCCCGGCGCGAGCAGGAGCAAGAGGGCAAGGAAGGGGAACCAGAAACGGGTCATCTCGCTGTCCTTTCGTCAATGGGCGGCGCGCGCGGCTCCATATTCCACCCAGCCGAACGGGCGCGGGGTCTTGGGCATATAGGCGGCGCCGTGGCGCTCGACGGCGAACCCCGCCGCCGCATAGGCATCGGCGATCGGCCGGGTGAGGTGGCAGTTGCCGCCGATGCGTTTCCACAGCGGTTCGATCCGCCGCTGCCATTTCGCGACCCCCGCGTCGGGCGCCGCGCCATGTTCGAGGAACAGCGCGGTGCCGCCGGGCTTGAGCACGCGGCGAATCTCGCCGAGCACCGCCGCCTGTTCGGCGACCGAGCAGAGGGTGAAGGTGGTGACCACCGTGTCGAAGCGCGCGTCCTCGAACGGCATAGCCTCGCCGACGCCGCCCTGGATGTCGGCGTCGATCCCGTGCGCCGCTGCCGCCGCGCGGCTCATCGCCAGCAATTCGGGCGAAGGGTCGAGGCCGGTGAAGCTGGTGATGCGGGCGGGATCGTAGAATTCCATGTTGATGCCGCCGCCGCAGCCGAGTTCCAGCACGTCGCCCGTCGCGTGCGGCACGACCTTGCTGCGCGCCTTCATGATCTGCCCCTGCGAACAGGCGCAGCGGATCAGGCGCGGCACCGCGTGACGTTCCCACCAGCTTGCCATTCGCTTGCGTCTCCCCTTGGCGCGGAAGGTGAGCCTTGCTAGCGCGGTTGGCAACACCCATTTGGGTTTGGATCTAAGCCCCTCCCCTTCAGGGGAGGGGTTGGGGTGGGGCTCGAAACCTTGCGCAAGGCCGACGGTCCCACCCCGCTGCGACTAGGCAGCAAGCTGCCAAGTCTCGCTGCCCCTCCCCTGAAGGGGAGGGGTGAAATTTGGAAAGAGAACAGGATCGACATGCCCACCACCCACGAAACCAAGATGCTCATCCTCGGCTCCGGCCCCGCGGGCCTGTCGGCCGCCATCTATGCCGCGCGCGCGGGGATGATGCCGATCGTGGTGCAGGGGCTCCAGCCCGGCGGGCAGCTGACCATCACCACCGACGTCGAAAATTATCCCGGCTTCGCCGAGGTGATCCAGGGGCCGTGGCTGATGGAGCAGATGACGGCGCAGGCGACGCATGTCGGCACGTCGATGATCTGGGACACGATCGTCGACGTTGACCTGAGCGAACGCCCGTTCCGGCTGACCGGCGACGGCGGCGACGTCTATCTGGCCGAGACTTTGGTGATCGCCACGGGCGCGCAGGCGAAATGGCTGGGCGTTCCGGGCGAACAGGAACTGGGCGGCAAGGGCGTGTCGGCCTGCGCGACGTGCGACGGTTTCTTCTATCGCGGCAAGAAGGTGGTGGTGATCGGCGGCGGCAACACCGCGGTCGAGGAGGCGCTCTACCTCACCAACCACAGCGACGA
>CALMYE010000089.1 GCA_937873425.1 uncultured Sphingopyxis sp.
GTTCGCATTATGTCTGCCAAATCGTTGTCTGGCGCACAAACCTTGAGGTGACGCCCAGTTGGTAATTGTGGAATCGCCCGCAAAGGCGAAGACGATCGAGAAATATCTGGGACGCGATTTCAAGGTGCTGGCCTCTTATGGCCATGTCCGCGACCTGCCACCCAAGGATGGGTCGGTCGATCCCGACGACGGCTTTGCCATGCAGTGGTTGCTGTATCCGGACAAGGCCAAGCGCATGAAGGAAATTCAGGACGCCGCCAAGGGCGCCGATCGACTGATCCTCGCGACTGACCCTGATCGCGAGGGTGAAGCGATCAGCTGGCATGTGCAGGAATTGCTGCGCAGCAAAAAGGCGCTGCCGGCCACGGTCGACCGGGTGACGTTCAACGCGATCACCAAGGATGCGGTGCTGACCGCGATGGCCAGTCCGCGCGCTCTCGACGAAGATCTGATCGACGCTTATCGCGCTCGCCGAGCGCTCGATTATCTGGTCGGCTTCACGTTGTCCCCGGTGCTGTGGCGCAAGCTGCCCGGCGCCAAATCAGCGGGGCGCGTCCAGTCGGTGACGCTGCGCATGATCGTGGAACGCGAGCGCGAGATCGAAGCCTTTGTTGCGCAGCAATATTGGTCGATCACCGGGCTGTTCGAAATGTCGGGAACGCCGTTCAAGGCGCGCCTCGCGCGCTGGCGCGGCGACAAGATCGAGCGGCTGACGATCACCAACGAAGCCGATGCGCGCGCTGCGGAAGCCGATGTGAAGGCGGGCCATTTCACCGTCGATCTGGTCGAGACCAAGCCGCTGACGCGCAACCCGCCGCCGCCGTTCACGACGTCGACCTTGCAACAGGAAGCCGCGCGCAAGCTTGGCTTCTCGGCCAGTCACACGATGCGGATTGCGCAGGGGCTGTATGAGGACGGCGCAATCACCTATATGCGGACCGACGGCGTCCAGATGGACGGCAGCGCGATCAGCGCGGCGCGCAAGGCGATCGCGACGCGATACGACGGCGGCTATGTCCCCGACCAGCCGCGCCAGTATCAGACCAAGGCAAAGAATGCGCAGGAAGCGCATGAGGCGATCCGTCCGACCGATTTTTCGAAGGATAAGGTTGGCGGAGGCGACCATGCGCGGCTCTACGAGCTCATCTGGAAGCGCGCGATGGCGAGCCAGATGGCCTCGGCACGGCTCGAACGCACCAGCATCGACCTGACCGACGGCACCGGCAAGACGATGCTGCGCGCCACCGGACAGGTGATCAAATTCCCCGGTTTCCTTGCGCTCTATGACGAAGGCCGCGACGACAGCGAGGATGAGGACGCACGTCTGTTGCCCGCGATGGCCAAGGGCGATGCGCCGGCCAAGACCGGCGTCGAAGTCGAGAAGCACGAGACCCAGCCGCCGCCGCGTTATTCGGAAGCGAGCCTCGTCAAAAAGATGGAGGAGCTCGGCATTGGGCGTCCGTCAACCTATGCTTCGATCCTCCAGGTGCTCAAGGACCGTGCCTATGTGATGGTGGAGAAGAACCGCTTCATTCCCGAAGAGAGCGGACGGTTGCTCACCGCCTTCCTCGAACGATTCTTCACCCGCTATGTGCAATATGACTACACTGCCGGCCTGGAAGAAGAGCTCGACGATGTGTCGGGCGGCCGTGCGCAGTGGCAGGCGGTCCTCGAACGCTTCTGGCGCGATTTCAAGCCGCGTACCGGTGAGGTCATGGAGCAAAAGCCCTCTGAGATCACGGCGGAACTCGACATATTCCTCGGCCCGTATCTCTTCCCCGACAAGGGCGACGGCACCGACCCGCGCATCTGCCCCAATTGCGGCACCGGCAATCTGGCGCTGCGCGGCGGGAAGTTCGGGCCGTTCATCGCGTGCAGCAATTATCCCGACTGCAAATTCACGCGCAAATTCGCGCAGCCGGGCGGCAGCGACGGCGCCGATACCGGGCCGGAAACGATGGGCAACGATCCCGACAGTGGACTGGAAGTCACCAAGCGCAGTGGGCGCTTTGGCCCCTACATCCAGCTCGGCGATGGCAAGGAGGCAAAACGCTCGTCGATCCCGAAAGATATCCCCGGCGAGGATTTCGATCTCGACTATGCGCTGCGGTTGCTCAGCCTGCCGCGTGAGGTCGGGACGCATCCGGAAAGCGGCAAGGTCATCATGGCTGGGCTGGGACGTTACGGCCCGTACCTGCTCCACGACGGCAAATATGCCAAGCTCACGGGCACCGCCGAAATCTTTGACATCGGCATGAACGCCGCAGTCGTCCGGATCGCCGAAGCGGCAGCCGGCGGCGGGCGCGGGCGCACCAAGGCCGAACCGCTCAACACCTTCGGACCGCACCCGACGAGCGGCGGCGAGATGAAGCTGATGGAAGGACGTTTTGGTCCCTATGTGACCGACGGCACGACCAACGCCACCTTGCCCAAGAGCAGCGATCCGGCGACGCTGTCGCTGGAGGAGGCGATTGCGTTGATCGATGCGCGCGCAGCAAAGGGTCCGGCGAAGGGAAAGAAGAAGGCAGCGCCCAAGAAGGCTGCCGCCAAGAAAGCGCCCGCCAAGAAAAAGGCGCCAGCGAAGAAGAAGGCCGCCGCCGAATAGCGTTCATCCGCGGCGTTTTGCGACGCCGCGAAGCCGTGTTAGGGTGACGCATCGGGGAGACCGTCGATGCGCCACTTCTACGCCGCCGTTTTGATCGCCATCCTGTCGGTGCTCACCGTGCCGGCCGCGGCGCAGCCACCCCGGTATCTGATCTCCGCTCAGCCGATGCCAGAGACGCCACCCGGCGTGCAGGCGTGGCGCGTACAATATTGGACGACGAACGGGAGCGGTGCGCGTTTCGCGGTCACCGGCATCGTTGCCGCGCCGATGGAGGCCATTCCGCCGCGCCCGCGCCGCGTCATCGCCTGGACCCACGGCGCGTGGGGTGTCGCAGAAAAATGCGCCCCGTCGCTCAGCCTGAATTTCTTTGCGGCGACCGCCGGGATCGACGCGGTCAGCCGCGGTTATGTTGTCGTCGCGCCCGACTATATCGGCCTCGCCAACCCGACAATGCACCCATTCCTTGTCGGCGCCGACACTGGACAGGCGGTGCTCGACGGCGTGCGCGCGGCGCGCGAAATTCCCGGCGCTGCAGCGGGCAGTAGTTTTGCCGTTTGGGGCGAATCGCAGGGCGGTCATGCCGCGCTGTGGACCGCGATGTCGGCGCGCTCCTACGCCCCCGACCTGACTCTCGTGGCGACGGCGGCCGCAGCTCCGCCTACCGACCTCGCCGCAAATTTGCGCGACGGTAGCGACAAGAATGCGCGCGCACTGCTGCTCTCCTTCGCGCTGCATAGCTGGTCGACGCTCTACGGCTTTTCGATGGATGGCGTCGCCAACCGCACGAACCAGGGAATCATTACGCGGCTGGCGCAGAATAATTGCGTCAGTCTCGACAAGAAGCCCAAGGTCGGCACGATCCTTGGCATCCTGACCATCGTCCGCGCGACGAAGAACAAGGATATCGCGAAGATCGAGCCGTTTGGCAGCTTCGCGCGCGCCAACAGCGTCGATGCGGCGCGGGTGCCGGGGCCGCTGCTGATCGCGCAGAGTCGCAACGACACGATCGTCGCGTCCTCGGTGACGCGCAAGTTCGCCAAGGCGGTTTGTCGGCGCGGGACGGGTGTCCGCTGGATTGATATGACCGGCGACCATGGCAACAGCGCGCGCGAAAGTGCGCAGGAAACGATCGGCTGGATCACGTCACGCTTTGACGGCAACCCAGCGCCGAATGATTGTCGGCGGGTTTAGGCTGCCTAGTCGAAGGTTCGAGGATCGACCGAGTCTTTTCCGAACCAGGCGCGGGCGTCGGGTCGGAACAAGAAAAAGATCGAAAGCGCCGTCAGCGTAGTGCTGACAAGCGAAATTGCGAGCGCAAGCCCTGTCGGCGACCTCGGATCGTTGAGTGACGTAAGCGTCGAGACGGCGCCAAATCCCATGACCGCTACATAGATCCATTTGGCGATATTGCTCGCCTTTCGGGCAACGAAATACCAGAGAAGGATCGATATTGCGAAGCCAAATCCCAGTGCGATGCCGACGAAGATTGCCGCCGACCCGACCATCGGTGCGGTAGCCGGATCGCTTCTCAGCGAGGCGATGATCGTTGGCCAATGAAGCGCCAAACTTCCGACGCCGAGCAGCATGGAAGCCCAGAAACTGCGCTCGAAGTTTATGATGGATGCCGGACGTGCCACGGTTTGCCGCTCAATCCACCCAATCAAGCCCCATGTCGCGATAGACGCTGCGATCCTCGTCCCAATTCGCTTTGACCTTCACATGCAGGAACAGGTGAACCGTCCGCCCCAGCAGTTCGGTCAGTTCGGCGCGCGACTTGCTGCCGATCTCCTTGATGCGTTCGCCCTTGTGGCCAAGGATGATCGCGCGCTGGTTGTCGCGCGCGACGAGGATCTGCTGATGGATTTCCGCGCTGCCGTCCTTGCGCGTCGTGAATTTCTCGGTCTCGACGGTTGATTGATAGG
The DNA here is from genome assembly GCA_937873425.1 of uncultured Sphingopyxis sp. Classification (GTDB taxonomy): domain Bacteria; phylum Pseudomonadota; class Alphaproteobacteria; order Sphingomonadales; family Sphingomonadaceae; genus Sphingopyxis. The sequence continues at coordinate 4,528 of CALMYE010000089.1, forward strand.
GCAGTTCCTCATGCAGCTGGCGATAGAGCTGTTCGCGGGTGATTTCGGCGGCGAGCATGCGTTCGGGCGCGTCGCTGACCTCGTCTTCGGGAAAATGCCAATGCCCCTCGGGCATCAGCGCCGACAGCGTCGCCTTCAGTTCGGGAACGCCGTCGCCCGTGCTTGCCGAGATGAAGAAGGTTTCATCGAAGGCGACGCGCTCGTTGAGCGTCGTCGCGGTCGTCAGCAGCTTGTCCTTCCGGGTCAGGTCGACCTTGTTGAGCACGAGGAACTTCTTTTCGGGCCGCCCTTCGATCCCCTGCAGCACGCGCTCGGCGCGTTCGCCGAGTTTTGCCGCAGCATCGATCATCACCAGGATCGCCTCGGCCTGGTCGAGGCTGTTCCACGCCGCAGCGACCATGGCGCGGTCGAGCCGACGGGTGGGGGCAAAGATGCCCGGCGTGTCGATCAATATGATCTGCGTGTCGCCATCCATCGCCACCCCCATCAGCCGGGTGCGCGTCGTCTGCGCCTTGGGGCTGACGATTGCGACCTTCTGGCCGACCAGCGCGTTGACGATGGTCGATTTGCCCGCGTTGGGCGCGCCGACGACGGCGACAAATCCGCAGCGGTGGGTCATTCTTTAAGTCCTTCGAGTTCGGCGAGCAGGGCTGCCGCTGCGGCCTTTTCGGCCGCCTGTTTGCTGGTGCCTTCGGCCTCTGCGCGTGCAAGCTTGCCGACGCTGACGGCAACGCGGAAGCGCGGTGAGTGGTCGGGGCCTTCGCGGGCGACGATTTCATATTCGGGGGGGCGGCGTTTGCGCGCGAGCGCCCATTCCTGCAGCGCCGCTTTGGGATGTTTGGGTGCCTCTACCTGTCCGTCCACCATGTCGCCCCAATGGGCGAGGATGAAAGCGCGGGCGGCGTCGATGCCCTGATCGAGATAAAGCGCGCCGATCAGCGCCTCGATCGCATCGGCCGCGATATTGTCGCTATAGCGCCCGCCATCGTTGCGCGCCTGCGCGCCGAAACGGATCAGGTCGGTGAGGTTCAGCCGCTGCGCAATCGCGGCGCAAGTCGCGCCGGATGCCAGCACATGCAGCCGCGACGACATCTCGCCCTCGCTCGCGGTCGGATAGCGCGCGTAAAGTTCGGATGCAATGACCAGGCCAAGCACGCGGTCGCCCAAAAACTCGAGCCGCTGGTAATCGGCGCGCCCGGTGCTGCCATGGGTCAGCGCCAGTTCGTACAGCGCCAGATCGTCCGGGGTGCTGCCGAGGATTTCGGCGAGCGCCCCGGTGTCCAGCTTATCGGTCAAAAACCATCCCCGATGCGGCTCCAGCGCGCCGCAGTGAACCAGCTGATCGGGTTGATCCAGCTTGCTGATCCGTCGGTCGAGAACATGCCGACGAGCGCTTTGCCGACGAGGTTCTCCTCGGGCACCAGGCCGATGCCCTGATTTTCCATCGCAGGAAAACGGCTGTCGGCACTGCGGTCGCGGTTGTCGCCCATCATGAACAAATGGCCTTCGGGAACGACGACCAGATCCGTGTTGTCCTCGGCAATCGTGGTTATATCGAGGATATTGTAGCTTTTGCCGCTCGGCAGCGTCTCGCGGAACTGCTTGTAGCGGCATTGGCGCTGACCGTCGGGAGCGACTTCCTCAAACTCCATCGAGTAGCAGGGCAAGCTTCCCATTGCGCGCGATGCGTCGACCATGTTCGGGGTCACCGGAATAACAAAATCGGCGATCGGCTCGCGCTTCAGCGGCTTGCCGTTCAGCCACACGATGCCGTCCTTCACCTGCACGCTGTCGCCCGGCAGGCCGATGACGCGCTTGATATAATCATTGTCGGCAACCGGCGGCGCCTTGAACACTGCGACGTCGCCGCGCTCGGGGGTGCGCGCGAACAGGCGGCGCGGGATCAGCGGCACGCTGAACGGCAGGCTGTACTTCGAATATCCGTAAGCCATCTTATTGACGAGCAGATAGTCGCCGATCAGCAGCCTGGGCTGCATCGATTCCGAGGGAATGTTGAACGGCGACAGGAAAAAGCTGCGGAAAACCAGCACCGCGATCGCGAGCAACGCGAGGAAGCGGACGGTGTCGACCGCCTCTTCCTTTGCCGATACCGGTGCGGGGGTCGGCGCGGACGGGGCGGGCTGGCTGGCTGGCCCGTTATCGACGGTAATGCTGGCTTCGGTCATGCCGCGGCATTGGCGATGAATAGGTTACCACGTCAAGCAAATATCGGCGGATGGCGCTGGTGTCGCGAGGGGCGTGGACGTATGGAAAGGCCAGTCAATCCCGTTCGCATCGAGCGAAGTCGAGATGCTCCTTGGCAGCACATGTCCTCGCGGTGTCTCGACTTCGCTCGACACGAGCGGATTTTAGAGGATTTTCGATGACGACAGCCGATCAAGCCTGGCGCGCGTTCGCCGACTGGCAGCCGCATAAACTGACCGACCTGATCGCCACCGATCCCGACGCGCGGTTGCAGGCTCTGGTGCGCAGCGTTGCCGATATTCGCTTCGATTTTGCCAAGACGCATCTGGATGACGCTGCGGTCGCGATCCTGTCCGACCTTGCCGCCGCGCAGGATTTCGACGGGCGCCGCAAGACGCTGTTTTCAGGCGGCATCGCCAATCCGACCGAGAACCGTGCCGCCGAGCATAGCGCCGAACGCGGCGACGGCGCCCCCGATTCGGTCCACCGCGCGCAGGCGCTGCATCAGCGGATGCGGATGATGATCGATGCGATCGAGGCGGGTGCATTCGGCGAGATCCGCCACCTGCTCCACATCGGCATTGGCGGATCGGCACTCGGCCCCGACTTGCTCGTCGATGCGCTGGGTCGTCACAGCAACCGCTATGACGTCGCTGTGGTGTCGAACGTCGATGGCGCGGCGCTCGATGAGGTGTTTGCAAAGTTCAGCCCCGAACATACGCTGGTTGCGGTCGCGTCGAAGACCTTCACCACCACTGAAACGCTGATGAACGCCAATTCGGCGCTGCAATGGCTCGACGAAGCTGGCGTCGACGATCCGCTCGGGCGCTTCATCGCGCTGACCGCAATGCCCGATCGCGCAATTGAATGGGGCATCGACGAAACGCGAATCCTGCCGTTCAACGAGACGGTGGGCGGGCGCTATTCTTTGTGGTCGTCGATAGGCTTTCCTGCCGCACTGGCGCTCGGCTGGGATGCGTTCGAGGATATGCTCGAGGGCGCAGCGGAGATGGATCGCCATTTCCGCCTCGCGGACGGTGCGGACAATATCTGCCTGCTCGCCGCCTTCGCCGATCAACTCTACGCCAATCGGCTCGGCTGCCAGACGCGCGCGGTGTTCGCCTATGATGAGCGGCTGCGGCTACTGCCGAGCTATTTGCAGCAGCTTGAAATGGAATCGAACGGCAAGTCGGTGACCCTGGCGGGTGAGGCGCTAGGCCGCCACAGCGCCGCGATCACCTGGGGTGGGGTCGGCACCGACGCGCAGCACGCCGTGTTCCAGCTGCTGCATCAGGGCACCAATCTGGTCCCGGTCGAATTTGTCGTAGCGCGCGAGCCCGACCATCTGCTCGACGACGCGCATCACGAAACGCTCGTCGCCAACTGCATCGCGCAGGGCGCGGCGCTGATGGCGGGACGGGCGAGTGAAGATGGCGCGCGCAACTATCCGGGCGACCGTCCGTCGACGACGATCCTGCTCGATCAGGTGACACCGCACGCGCTGGGCGCGCTGATCGCCTTTTACGAACATCGCGTGTTCGCCAATGCCGTGCTGCTCGGGATCAATCCGTTCGACCAGTTTGGCGTCGAGTTGGGCAAGGACATGGCAAAGGGGCTGGCCGAGGGAACGATCGACTTCGACCCGGCAACGCAGGCGCTGATGGCGGCTGCGCTCGGCGAATGAGACAGCGCCACTGTCTGTGATGGCAAAAATCGATTGGCATCGCGGCACCGCGTAACCACATAGGCGCCGGCTGCGAATGCCAGCCAATTCTATTGCAAGGGTCTCCCACATGAGCAATTTCGACTTCGACCTGTTTGTCATCGGCGCCGGGTCGGGCGGCGTTCGCGCCTCGCGCGTGGCTGCGTCCTATGGCACGCGCGTAGCGGTGGCCGAAGAGCATCGCGTCGGCGGCACCTGCGTCATTCGTGGCTGCGTGCCCAAGAAATTGCTCGTTTATGGCGCGCATTTTGCCGAGGATCTGAAGGACGCCCGCCATTTCGGATGGGACGTTCCCGACTGCAAATTCGACTGGGACCGGCTGCGCGACAATGTGCTGGCCGAGGTCACCCGGCTCGAAGGACTGTACGGTCAGACGCTCGAAAATCACAAGGTCACGCTGTTCAAAACGCGCGCGACGATCGTCGGGCCGCAAAAGGTGCGGATGGCCGATGGAGAGGAAATCACCGCCGAGCGCATCCTGATCGCGACCGGCGGCTGGCCTTTCGTTCCCGAATTTCCGGGCAGCGAGCATGCGATTACCTCGAACGAGGTGTTCCACCTCGACAAGTTGCCGGGTCGCGTCGTGATCGCGGGCGGCGGCTATATTGCCAACGAATTCGCCGGCATCTTCAACGAATTCGGCAGCAAGGTAACGATCGTCAACCGCGGCGACACGATCCTGCGCGGGTATGATGAGCAGATCCGCGACCGGCTGCTGCAGATCTCGATGACCAAGGGCATCGAATTCCGCTTCAACGCGCCGTTCGAGTCGATCGAGAAGAAGGAGGACGGTTCGCTGACCGTCCATCTAGGCAATTGCGATCCGATCGATGCCGACATCGTGCTGGTCGCGGCGGGCCGGGTGCCGAACACCAAGGGGCTGGGGCTGGAAGAGGTCGGCGTCGAGCTCGACAAAGAGGGCGCGATCAAGGTCGACGAGACCAACCAGTCGTCGGTTCCCAGCATCTATGCCGTCGGCGACGTCACCAACCGCATCCAGCTGACCCCGGTCGCGATCCGCGAAGGGCAGGCCTTTGCCGACAGCGTCTTCGGCGGCAAGCCGACGGTGGTCGACTATGCCAATGTCCCGAGCGCGGTGTTCAGCCACCCACCGATCGGCGCGGTCGGGATGACCGAAGCCGAAGCGCGCAACAAGCTGGGCACGGTGCGTGTATACACGAGCGATTTCCGCGCGATGAAGAATGTTCTGGCGGGCCGCAACGAGCGCGCGCTGTACAAGATGATCGTCAATGAGGCGACCGATCAGGTGGTCGGGCTGCACATGATCGGGCCCGATGCGCCGGAGATTTTGCAGGCGGCAGCGGTTGCGGTGAAGGCCGGGCTGACCAAGGCCGATTTCGACGCGACGGTGGCGCTGCACCCGAGCATGGCGGAAGAGTTGGTGTTGCTGAAATAAGATCATTGCCCCCGCCTTCGCGGGGACGACGGTTAGCCAATCCGATACGGCACGACGTCCCGCCGATCGGGATCGACCAAGATCGGCCGATCGCTCGGCGGAAAAGCGCGTTGGTCGCAGTCGTCGCGCGGGCAGATGCGGCACGACAGGCCGATGCGCGTCGCCGCCTGTGGGGCGGTGACGTCGACTCCGTCGGCATAGACGAAATCACCCGCATATTGCGCCTCGCACCCGAGCGCGACGGCGTAGCGCCGAGGGCTGCGCGCGTAGCTGCCCGACGGCTTCACCAACCCCTTCGCCATCGACACATAGCGCAGCCCGTCGGGTGTCTCGGCCAGCTGAAACAGGATGCGGTCCGGGATCGCCGCCGCTTCATGGACGATCCACAGCGGGCAGGCGCCGCCGAAGCGCGCAAATTGGAGGCGCGTCGCGCTGTGCCGCTTGGTGATATTGCCCGCCATGTCGACGCGGCAGAAAAACATCGGAATGCCGCGTGCGCCGGGCCGCTGAAGGGTCGAGAGGCGGTGGCACGCCTGTTCGAAGCTGACCCCATAGTCCATCCGCAGCCGGTCGATGTCGTGGCGCACGGCGCGCGCGCTGGCGCGGAAGGGGACGTAGGGCATCAGCACCGCGCCCGCAGCATAGTTGGCGAGGCCGACGTGGAGCAATTGCCGCGCGGCGGCTGTGCGTAGTGGACTGGCCTCCACCACCGCCGCGATTTCGCGCGCCAGCGCTAACGCTGCGAGTTGGTGCGCCAACTGAAAACGGCGGCTCTCGGCGGGCTGCGACGGGTCGATCACCAGGTGGCGCATCGTCGCGTCGAAATCGCGAAGACTTTGCGTCTGGGTGTAAACGATCGAAATGCCGAGCGCGTCGCGCAGCCGTCGTTCAATCGTCTCGATGGTTGGGGAAGGGTCTTTGCCGCGCAACTGCCCAGCCAGGGTTTCGGCGGCGCGGTCGATGCTATCGACATAGTTGCCCGCATCGTGAAACCAGTCGCGTACCTCTTCCCACGGCAGGCGGCTCCCCTCGGCGGTGCCGCCGGTCAGAGCCTCGTCGATGATCTGGAGCCGCTGCCCCGCGCGGCGATAGGCGGCATGGAGCGTGACAAACTGGTCGGTGAGCTGTGGCTGTTGCAGTGCCGCGCGTTCGAGCTGTTCGGGGGGCAGGGGCGCGGCAGCGAAGAGCGGGTCGGCAGCGGCTTCGCGCAGTGCTCCGGCGCGGCGATCACCGGCGTCGGCGGCGACCTCCTCCCATTCGAGCGGAAACAGCTTTTGCAGCCGGTCGAGGAGTACAGGGGTCAGTGGCCGGTCGTCATGCTCGATCTGGCTGAGGTAGGAGGCCGAGATCCCGAGTTTTGTCGCGAAGTCCGACTGACGGAGGTTGCGGGAGTCCCGAAGTTGGCGAAGTTGCCGCCCGGCGTAGAGTCGGTTTTGCACCATCGGCGGCACTTTATTCTGCAAACTAGCACTTTGCAACTTTGCAAATTCGCATTTGCCTGCGCGGCTCGAAGCGGGCAGACGATATTCTGAAGTGCGTTGGGAGAGCCGAATGTCCGCCAATATCGCCGAAATGGAACGCCGCCGCGCCGCCGCTGTCTTGGGCGGCGGGCAAAAGCGCATCGATGCGCAGCACAGCAAGGGCAAGCTGACCGCGCGCGAGCGAGTCAATGTGCTGCTCGACGAAGGCTCGTTCGAAGAACTCGACACCTATGTCGAGCATAATTGCGTGGATTTCGGCATGCAGGACCAGAAGATCCCGGGCGACGGCGTGGTGACCGGATCGGGGACGATCAACGGGCGTCTCGTTTATGTTTTCAGCCAGGATTTCACGGTTTTTGGCGGCGCGCTGTCCGAGCGTCACGCCGAAAAGATCATGAAGGTCATGGACAATGCGATGAAGGTCGGCGCGCCGATCATCGGGATGAACGACAGCGGCGGCGCGCGCATCCAGGAGGGTGTGGCATCGCTTGGCGGCTATGCCGAGGTGTTCCAGCGCAACGTGCTCGCGTCGGGGGTGGTGCCGCAGATCAGCCTGATCATGGGGCCGTGCGCGGGCGGCGCGGTTTACAGCCCGGCGATGACCGACTTCATCTTCATGGTCAAAGACAGCAGCTATATGTTCGTCACCGGCCCCGATGTGGTCAAGACCGTGACCAACGAGGTGGTCACGCAGGAAGAGCTCGGCGGCGCGATCACCCACACGACCAAGAGCTCGGTCGCAGATATTGCGTTCGAGAATGATATCGAGGCGCTCCTCGCAACGCGCGATTTCTTTGACTTTCTGCCCGAAAACAACCGCAGCGGCGTCCCGGTGCGCCCGACGAGCGACCCCTATGATCGCGCCGAACCGAGCCTCGACACGCTGATCCCGCCCAATGCGAACCAGCCGTACGACATGCACGAGCTGATCAGGAAGACCGTCGACGAGGGCGATTTCTTCGAGGTGCAGCCGGCGCATGCGGGCAACATCATTTGCGGCTTCGGGCGCATCGAGGGCCGCACGATCGGCATCGTCGCGAACCAGCCTTTGGTGCTCGCGGGGGTGCTCGACATCAACTCTTCGAAGAAGGCGGCGCGCTTCGTGCGCTTCCTTGATGACCTCGGCCGCCAAACGATGTTGAGCACCGATGCCGACGAGATATTGGCAACCACCACGCGGATGGTCGGCGAGGAACTCGGCGTCTCGATCTGTGCCTATGCCGACATGGACGAGGATGGCGACGGCTTCACGATCCGCGGCGACTGGGCGGCCGAAGGTTCGGCATCGATCGTTGGCCATTACCGCCTCTCGGCTTTCGGCGAACTGGCGGTTCGCTATCTGCATGCGGGCGATCCGCTCGTCATTCACGATAATGGCAGCGAACTTCCTGCGGCGGCGGCGGCGACCTTTCGCGACATCGGCATCGCCGCGACGATCTGCATGCCCCTGGTGAAGGAGGGGCGGCTCACGGCGCTGATGGCGATCCATCACCGCGAGCCGCATGTCTGGAGCGATTATGAACTCGCGTTCATCCGCGACGTGGCCGATCGCAGCTGGGCGCATATCGAACGCGTCGGCACCGAGGAGGAACTGCGCAAGACCGCCGAACGGCTGCGTGATCTCAACGAGACGCTCGAAATGCGCGTAGCCGACCGCACCGCTGCGCTCGATCGCAGCCAGACCCAGTTCCGCCTGCTCGTGCAGGGGGTGACCGACTATGCGATCTATATGCTCGACGGCGAAGGCCGTGTCTCGAGCTGGAACGCGGGAGCCGAGCGGATCAAGGGCTATCGTCCCGACGAAATCATCGGGCACCACTTTTCCGCCTTCTACGAGGAGGCCGACCGCGCGGCGCTGGAGCCGCAGCGCGCGCTCGAGACGGCGCGGCGCGAGGGCCGCTTCGGCGCCGAAGGCTGGCGGATCCGCAAGGACGGAACGCGCTTTCGTGCGAGCGTCGCGATCGAGGCGATTCATGGCGACGACGGCGCGCTGATCGGTTTTGCCAAGATCACCCGCGATATGTCGGAGCGCGAGGAAGTGCAGCAGGAACTCGAGCTCGCCCGCGAGGCCCTGTTCCAGTCGCAAAAGCTTGAGGCGATCGGCCAGCTTACCGGCGGGATCGCGCACGACTTCAACAATCTCCTGATGGCGATCCGCAGTGGCCTCGAACTGCTGCGCAAACGCCCCGGTCTCGAACCGCAGGCGGCGAAGCTTCTCGACAATTGTCTCCAGGCGACCGATCGCGGCGCCGCGCTGACCCAGCGCATGCTTGCCTTCGCGCGGCGCCAGGAACTCTCGACCGAGGCGGTGATCCTCGCCCAGCTCGTCGGCGGCATGATGGAACTGCTGCAGCGTGCGCTCGGACCCGCGTTCGTGATCGAGACGCGCTTTCCTGCCGCGCTCGCGGCGGTTGCGGCCGACGTCAACCAGCTCGAAATGGCGCTCCTCAATCTCGCGGTCAACGCGCGCGACGCGATGCCCGGCGGCGGCGCGATCGCGATCGGCGCCGTGGAACAGGATGTCCGGCCCGGCGCGGTCGCCGACCTCGCGCCGGGCCGTTATGTGCGGCTGTCGGTCACCGATAATGGCGCGGGCATGGACGCCGCAACGCTCGCCCGCGCCGCCGACCCCTTTTTTACCACCAAGGGCATCGGCAAGGGCACCGGCCTCGGCCTGTCGATGGTCCATGGGTTTGCGCAGCAGCTCGGCGGCGCGCTGCAGATGGAGAGCGAGGTCGGGCGCGGCACGAGCGCGCATATCTGGCTGCCCCTGAGCGATGCGCAAACCGGTGCAGCGGTTCCCGACACCGAGCCCGTCGAGGCGGCCAGCACCGCATGCCGGCGCATCCTCGTCGTCGACGACGACGCAATCATTCTGATGAACACCGCGGCCCTGCTCGAGGATCTCGGCCATCAGGTGATCGAGGCGGGATCGGGCGAGGAGGCGTTGGAACTGCTGCGCGCGCATCCCGATATCGCGATCCTCATCACCGATCAGGCCATGCCCGGCATGACGGGCAGTGAGCTGATCGCCGCCGCGCGCGCCGAGCGCCCCGCGCTCCCGGTCATTCTTGCCACCGGCTATGGCGAGACCCCGGCCGATGTCACGCAGGGCCTGCAGCGGCTCGGCAAGCCCTTCGGGCAGAAGGATCTTGAGCGCGCGGTCGCGCAGGCGGCGGCGTAAGGAACGGGTGCGGCGGCAAGGAGACGATCCTGTATGTTCCGCCGCTTGTTTATCCCGGCCGCCGAACCGATCGAGCCCGGAGAGGCGGAGGCATTTGCGAAGCTCCCCCGAGCGCCACTTTACGGCCTTTGCCGCGTCTCCAAGGACGCCGCCGCCCTTGCGTATTGCCTGTGGATATCGACCGCATAACAGATTTCGATTCCACGACCGCCGAAGTCACCAGCGAGATCTACTGTCTCGTCGTTGGCACGGCCCCGCTGGCCTCACCGCTGCAATATATCTTGCGCGTAGGCGCTCGGCGGCGGTCGGGAAAGCTGAGCAAGCCGAAGCGCTAGCCGACCGGCGGCTTTGCTAATGTCCGATCTGCACGGGCTGCGGTGACCGATCTAACTATTGCGGTTCTGGGCCCGCGCGAGCGCGGCTGCAACGAAGCTGTTTTTCTGCGAAGCTTTGCCGCCGATATCACGCTGGTGTCGCCGGGGGCTCGTGATGAGCTTTCGGAAGCGAAACGCCCGAAGTTGCGCGATGCCGGTGTGGCACGGAGAGGGCACTGCAACGCGAGCGCGCTTGCCGAGGGTGACTGTGCTTGAGGCCGATGGCCGACCAGCTTGTTTCGATTGTCTCTTTCCCGCGCCGGGCTCGGCCATTTGTTCGGTGCTCGCGGCCGAGGTTGGAGCCGCCGTGACCGCGGCAGGCTGTCTACGCCTTCACGGCGATCAGCGCACCGATGCGCCAGAACTCTATGCGGCGGGCGACGTCATCCTCGGCTTCGGCCGGATCAGTCACGCGATGGGGGCGGGCGGCGTCGCCGTGACCACGATCGGAATCGACCTGGCCCAGCAGACGCCGCTTCGCCGCTAACTCATGCCTTGGGTGCGGGAGCTGCGTCGAGATCGACGTGCAGTTCCCGCCTCCAGAAGCGCAGCGCGCGCGCGGCCTCAACGAAGGGTGCGGCATCGCTGGCCTTTTCAAGAAGCATGCAGGCGTCGTCGAGGTCATCGGCCAGCCCGACCGCCGCGAAAATCGCCGCAGCTTCGGCGGTCATGCCGATAAACTTGCAATGGGCGAACGCGTCGCTCACGAAGTCTTTCGCCGCGGCGTCGGCAGCCAGCTCTGCGGCGCCTTCCTCGGATACGATGATCGCGACGGCATCGAAGAGTACCGAAGGCCCGCCGTCGATCTTGTGGCGCGCTGCGACCTTGGTCCCGTCGGCGAGCGTCACGCCGCCGATTTTGGGCGCGACAACCTCATAGACGGCGCCTTCGGCATCGAGCGCCTTGACGAGCGCCTTGAAGATCGTCGGATTGGCGCCGTCGCTCATCAGGATGCCGAGCTTGCGGCCCTTGAAGCTGTCGGGGCCGTTTTTGAGGATGCTGAGCGCATCCGAGGGGGGCAGATCGGTAATCGGCTTGCGCGCCGAGACCGCAGCGTCGGGCAGGTCCATGCCGAGACCGTCGGCGACAGTTGCGGCCAGCGTCTCGTCGATGTTGCGCAGATGCGAAACGGTGCGCGAGCGGATGTCGGGGCGTTCGACCTTCGACAGCTCGAATACAAGCGCGTCGCCGATATGCTTCTGCTCGATCGGCGTCTGGCTGACGAAAAATTGCCGCGCCTGGCTATAATGATCGGCGAAGCTTTCCGATCGCACCCGCTGCTTGGGTCCATCGGCCTCTTCCTCAAAGCTCCGGAAGCCGCGCACCGGATCCTCGCGCGGGCCGCCTTGCGCGGGGCCCCAGCTGTTCGGCTCGTAATTCACGCGGCCAACCGGATTGCGCATCGCCATATGTCCGTCCTGCTGGAAATGCGCCATCGGGCACTTGGGCGCGTTGATCGGGATATGGGTGAAGTTGGTGCTCCCCAGGCGTTTGATCTGCGTATCGAGATAGGAGAAGTTGCGGCCCTGGAGCAGCGGATCGTTCGAGAAATCGATGCCCGGCGGCACATTCTGGGTCATGAAGGCGACCTGCTCGGTTTCGGCGAAGAAATTGTCGACCACGCGGTCGAGCACGAGGCGGCCGACAATACGGATCGGGACAAGTTCTTCGGGGATCAGCTTGGTCGCATCGAGCACGTCGAAGTCGAAGCTGTCAGCGAAATCATCGTCAAACAGCTGGACGCCGAGCTCCCACTCGGGAAAGTCGCCACTGTTGATCGCATCCCACAGGTCGCGACGGTGGAAATCGGGATCGGCACCATTGATCTTGACCGCTTCGTTCCAGACCACCGACTGCAACCCCTGCTTGGGCTTCCAATGGAATTTGACAAAGGTCGACTTGCCCTTGGCGTCGAGCAGGCGGAAGGTGTGGACGCCGAAACCTTCCATCGTCCGGAACGAGCGCGGGATCGCGCGGTCGGACATCGTCCACATGATCATGTGGAAGCTCTCGGGCATCAGGCTGATGAAGTCCCAGAAATTGTCGTGCGCCGAGGCTGCCTGCGGAAAGGCGCGGTCGGGTTCAGCTTTTACCGAATGGACGAGATCGGGGAATTTGATCGCGTCCTGGATGAAGAAGACGGGGATGTTGTTGCCGACGAGATCCCAATTGCCCTCCTGCGTGTAAAGCTTGACCGCGAAGCCGCGAACATCGCGAGCGAGATCGAAGCTCCCCTTCGAACCGGCGACAGTCGAAAAGCGCACGAAGGCGGGGGTGCGTTCGCCTACGCGCTGAAAAACATCGGCGCGGCTGACATCGGACAGGCTGTCGGTGAGTTCAAAAAAGCCGTGCGCGCCATAACCGCGTGCGTGGACGACACGCTCGGGAATACGCTCATGGTCGAAGTGGAAAATCTTCTCGCGGAAGTGGAAGTCCTCGATCAAGGTCGGGCCGCGCGCGCCCTGCTTCAAGCTATTCTGGTCGTCGGCGATCGGAGCGCCGTGCTGTGTCGTCAGCGTCGCGACATCGCCTTCGGCGACCTGGTGCGTCTCGCCGCCTTCGCTCAACGGCCCGTCGAACGCAAAGCTGATCGCGGCGTCGCCGGGAATGGCCGGGGCTTTGTGCGGGCTTTCGCCGCCGATGTCGGCGCCCGCAATGTCCGCCGGGGTCATGGTGGACCCTGACCGGCCGGAGGGGTTTTTCGAAGAAGGTTTTTTGGCCATGGTGCACTTTTGCCGATCATTTGGAGGAAGCAGGACGCCCCGGGATGCTCCAAGCGAGCGACGAGGCGGCGGTATAGGCTTAACCGCCAGATGCCCTGCAAGTTGCGCCGTTTGACGCGAAATTAATCTGCATCATCACGATTGCGGGTCGCTGCGTGCAACGCGCTGCCGCATCGACCGTTGGGAGACAAGACAAGTCATCCCGCAAGACCCTGAGGTTCGTCATTCATGTTCACCGAACGCTTTTTGAGAGACAAGCGCGGCGCGAGCCTGACTGGCGAGGAGCGGGCACGGATCGAGGGAGCGATCGGCGAAGTGAAGACCCTCGCGCCGCGCAAGATCATCGCGCGCGCCGGCGAGCCGCTCCACCAAAGCACGTTGCTCATCGAAGGCGTGATGTCGCGCTATCTCGACGACCGCCAGGGCCTGCGCCAGCTCGTCGCGATCCACCTGCCGGGCGATTTTCTCGACCTCCATGCCTTTCCGCTCAGGGTCCTCGATCATGACGTCGCGACGCTGACGTCCGCAACCGTTGCGACGATTTCACATGCCCAGCTTGAAGCGATCACTCAGGATATGCCTGAACTCACGCGCAAGCTGTGGTTTGCCACTCTCCTGGACGCGGCGATCCATCGCGCCTGGCTGTTCAGGCTCGGGCGTCTCGACGCAACCGGCCGCATCGCGCACTTTTTGTGCGAGACCAACGCGCGGCTCTTCTCCGCCGGACTGAGCGACGGCCGTCGCTTCGCGCTCGCACTCACCCAGGCCGATCTTGGCGAGATCTGCGGCTTGACGACGGTTCATGTGAACCGCGTGATGCGTCAGCTGCGCGAGAAAGGGCTCTGCAGCTTTCGCGCTTCGCTCGTCGAGATTCCCGATCCCGTGGCGCTCGCGGCACGGGGTCAGTTCGATCCCGACTATCTCTATATGGAAACGATCCCCGATTTTCTCTCGAACGTAAAAAGGCCACGATCATGACGCCAGATACCGCCGGGCCGCAGCCCGAGACCGAACCCGGTACCGCCACCGCCGAGGGTGGCCTTGTCTTTCTCGAGGGTCCCGACGGAGTCGCGGCGACCATGACGGCGGACGCGGCCGCCCGGACAGGTCAGCGCCTGATCGATGCCGCTACGGTAGCGGCGACGCAGCAGACGTCCCACAGCGATTGAGCCTGGAGTTGGGCCGCGGGCGGGCGCTTTTGCGGGTGGGTCACCGGCTCGCGCATCCGGGCCGCAGTAAAGGAGAGGTACACTGGAGGACAGCGCGGGTCTGATTGCCGCCATCGCGACCATGATCGCCGCGATGATGACCGCCTCCAACCTTGGTGCGCGCATCACGGGCTGGGGCTTTGCCGTCTTCACCATCGGATCGATTTGCTGGTCGCTCGTCGGGTTTTGGTCGGGACAAACCCATCTCGTTGCAACAAATGTCTTTTTGACTTTGGTGAACCTCGTCGGCATCTGGCGCTGGCTCGGGCGGCAGCGCGCTTATGAAGAAGGCGCGCAGGCAGCGACGCGGGCAAGCCGCAAAACGGCGACGCCGACGCTGATCGCGGCGACAGGCGTGCCGGGCATGCAGGTGATCGATGTGCGGGGCGAGGCGCTGGGCCACGCGGTCGATGCGCTGATCGAATGCCGGGCCGGTCATATCAGCTATATCGTCGTCGCAACGGGCGGCATGGCCGGTATCGATGAGAAGCTGAGAGCAGTCCCCATGGCAGCAGTCGATTGTCGCGCCGATGGCTTCGTGGTGCTCGAAACGTGCGCAGAATTCGAGCAGCGCCAAATCCTTGAGCCGGGGCAATGGCCAGGCCGCGAACCGCCCCCCAAGCGCGCGACGGCCACGCTGTCTTCACGCAGCGCAGCGCCGCTCTTGATATAGTCAAAACCTGTGCCGGGCCGATCCGGCGCAATGCCGAAGGGGACGGGCCGGTTTTCGCGCGCCAGCGGCGCGCCTCGGTCGATGGCAATGTGAAAGGCCGGCACATCGGGGATGACATGGCCCGATCAGCAGACGACGAGCGGGTCGGCGAAGGCGCGTCCCGCGACCCGCGCCAGCGTGCCGTTGCAGAGGCTCGCATCGTCGACAATGTCGAGGAATTGCTTGGCACGCTCGCCGCGGGACGCAGGCTACAGGCGGCCTCCGGCGCCACCGCAAAGGACCACGGGCTGTACCGCGCCGTGCAAATGGCTCAGCCGGCGAGCTCGGGCACCGAGGTGGAGAGTCTCCGCGCGCCAACCTCGGGCATCGCTTCGCGCCAGAATTTCGCGGCCATCGTCTGCGAAGCGAGCTGATAAGCGAGGACCGATTCCGCGCCGCTGTTGCTGTTGACCCCGTGTGGAGTCAGGCCGTCGACGCAGCGTCCGGAGTTGGGGTCTGCCAGAGCAATAGCGCGATCATTGCGGCCAAAAAACCAGGCATAGGCGGTCTCGGCATGGGCGCGCCATGCCTTGCTCCGCGTCGCATCGAATGCCGTTGCGCAGGCGTCGATCGTCGCCCAGGCTTCGAGCGGCTGCTGGTCGAACGGAAAGCTTTCCCCGGCCCGGTCGAAGCTGTCCGACCCTACCGGACGAAAATGACCCTCGCGAGCGGTCTGGAAATCTGCGAGCCAGTCGAGCGCGGCGAGACCGGCTTCCTCGAGCGGGAGCGAGCGGAGCCGCTGCCCCGCGCGGATCAGCGCTTCTGCCAGGCGGGCATTATCGTAGGAAAGCCCGGCTTCGAACCAGTCCCAGCCCGGCCGGCGTGCAGCTTTCCACAACGCGCACAAAAACGCGCCGCCGCGCTCGACGATCGCGTGCGCCCGGGCGTTGCCAGGTTCATGCGCGAGCCGCGCATCGGCGCCGAGGACCGCAAAGGCGACCGCGCGCAGACTCTTGAACCGCTCGGCCATCGGTGCGGCGAGATCGAACAGGTCGGCGGCCCAGTCGCGCATCGCGGGCGAGGCGGCATGCGCTGCGGCATGACCGAGCGCCCAGAGCGTGCGCCCGTTACTGTCCTCCGAGCCTTCATCCTCGAGCCAGCGGCGGTCGTAACCCATGAAATTGCGAAACACGCGGCGATCGGGATTCCAGCCATGTTGGATAAAGCTGGCGAAGGAAAGCGCGCGCGATTGCGCCAGTACCTGCCCGCGCGCTGGCAAGCCGTGCACAAGCATCAACGCGCGGGCATTGTCGTCGATGCAATAGCCGTGGCGGCGATCAGGAACGCGATGAATACTGTGCTGGAACATGCCGACATCGTCGCAAAGCGCCCAGGCGCCCTCGATCGCGGGCATGCGGCGCGTGCCCGCGGGGGGCTCGGGCAGGGCGACACCATCGACCAAGGTCGCGCAGGCGCGCGCGATCACGTTCCATGCGGTGCGGCGTCCCCGGGCATAGGCGCGCCGCTGAAATGTACGGCGTTCTTCGGGAACCGCGAGCAGCAGGAGCACGGCTTCGGCGATCGCATCGCTGTCGATTCCGGGGAGCAGGATGCCCACATCGTCGGCAAGCAGTTCGCGAGCGTGAACAAAGGGCGTCGAGACTACGGCGCGGCCGAGCGCCACCGCATAGGCGAGCGTTCCCGACGTGATCTGTTGCAGATTGGGATAGGGTGCGAGGTAGATGTCGCAAAGCTCGATCTGGTCGAGCAGTTCTTCGGTGTCGAGAAAGCGGTTCTCCCACGCGACATTTCCCGCGACGCCGAGGCTTCCCGCGAGCTGCTCCAGACTTTCGCGATAGGCCTCGCCTTCGGCTGCAACGAGATTGGGATGGGTCGCGCCCACGATCCGGTAGAGGACGTCGGGATATTGTGCGACGATCGAGGGCAGCGCCCGGATCGCGGCTTCGAGGCCTTTGCCGGGCCCGATCAGGCCGAACGTCGAGATCACGGGGCGATCGGCGATGCCGAGCGCCTCGCGGAGCGGCGCGATATCGACAAAAGGCCGGTCGGGCGTCCCATGCTCGATATGGACGATCTGAGCGGCGCTCGCGCCATACACGTCGCGCAAGGTTTCTCGACCATAATCGCTCATGACGACAAGCTTGCTGGCGCGCGCAACGAGCCGGTCCATCACGCGGCGTTGATCCGCACTGGGAGCGGCGAGAACAGTATGCAGCGTTACGATCAACGGCGCAGCAACACGATCGACCAGTTCGAATATCATTTCGCCGGCGGCGCCGCCGTAAATGCCGAATTCGTGTTGAAGCCAGATGGCTTGTGCGCCGCTAGCGTTGATCGCCTCGGCTGCGGCCCGATAATCTGCCGGCGCCTGTTCGTTAATCGCGAGCGAAACCTCGCTGCCCATATCCGGATCGGTGCGGCTGCGCATCGCATAAATGTCGATCGCCAGATCGCAGCGCGCAGCGCGAAGATGATCGTAAGTGTCGGCCGTGAAGGTCGCGATCCCGCATTGGCGCGGCCGAAAGCAGCCGATGAGGGCGAGCCGGTGTGCCTGGCGGATCGGCGGTGCCGTATCGGCAGGAAGGGAGACCGGGGAGGAAGAAAGATCGTCGAGGGAAATATCGCGGAAAAACCGGTCATCGCTATCGTACTTCATATCCATCCTCATCGTCAAATGCCACGCGCACGCTTTCGGCCGCGCGTGTGGGCACGCGGGTCCGAAACCGGGCGTTCGACCGGCCTAGCTGTCAGTTTGATCGTATGCCGGAGCAACGCGCCTCCCGGCTCCGGGTTGCAGTGCAACAAGCGAGAATGCGTTTCGATTAACACAGGTTATGCCGATTTTTAACGAAGCCGGAAAAATGCCGCAATATCGGTCCCACTCGCGCGCGCCCCGTCCGCCGAAGGTGCCGATGGATGGCAACTGCCCGGCTTCCGCCGGAACTATTGGACCGCGCGTGCGTCCCTTTGCCATCGGCTGCGCAGCTGTACGAAAATCCTCAACACCACTCGAGGTACCGGCATTCCCGGCGTCTCGTCGACAAATGCACGTTGGTAGATCTCGGCGGGCAAGGAGATGTCTATGCGTATGTTCACCGACCGTTTTGCCGGCAGAGGCAAGCCTGATCCCTTCGCAATAGCCGTTGCCGGCGCGGGCTTGGCCATTGCCGGAATGGGCTACGCGTTCTGGCGGCGTCGGCAAAAAAGAGGGGCCGAGCCCGAACGCATCGCCACTGACGCACCCCACTGGACGCTCGATAAGCCGTCGGCGCGTGCGCTCTTCGGCAAGTCGGTGCTGGTCAATCGGCCCCGCGAGGAAGTGTTCGCGGCGTGGAAGGTCGAACGCTTCCCCGAATTCATGGAAAATGTTGTCGCGGTCGAGCCGCTGGGCGGCGGGTCCGCGCGGTGGACCATTAAGGGCCCGGCGAGACGCGACGTCCATCTGGTCAACAGTATCACCGAGAGCATCGAGAATGAGACGATCAGTTGGCACAGCGACGCCGAAAGCGAGATCGCGAATAGCGGCGAGGTCCGCTTCGCCGATGCCCCCGCCGGGCGCGGCACCTATGTGACCCTGATCCTCGCCTACGATCCCCCCGGGGGCAAGCTTGGCCGTCTCGGCGCAAAACTGCTCCAGCGCGAACCCGAGGTGCAGGCGCGCCGCGATCTTCACCGCTTCAAGCAGCTGATGGAGACCGGCGAGGTGGCGAGCAATGCCTCGCCATCGGCGCGAAAGTCCGAATCCTCCGTCGAACCCCATATCTGAGGACCAGTTCATGCGAGCAGTCACCTGGCAAGGCCGCCACAAGATCAGCGTCGAGACGGTGCCCGATCCCGAGATCGTCAATCCGCGCGATGCGATTCTTCGTGTTACATCGACCGCGATCTGCGGTTCGGACCTTCACCTTTATGATGGCTTTATTCCTGGCATGCGCGCCGGCGATATTGTCGGTCATGAGTTCATGGGCGAGGTCGTCGAGGTCGGTTCGGGATCGACCCTCAAGAAAGGGCAGCGCGTTGTCGTACCCTTCACGATCAGCTGCGGCTCCTGCTTCTTTTGCGAGAAGCAGCAATATAGCGCCTGCGACAACAGCAACCCGTCAGAGACGCGCGATGCGTCAGAGCTGTTGATGGGGCATGCAATGGGCGCGGCCTTCGGCTACGCGCATTTGACCGGCGGCTATGCCGGCGGACAGGCCGAATATGTGCGTGTGCCCTATTCGGACGTCGGCCCGGTCATCATCCCCGATGACCTTCCTGACGACGATGTCCTGTTCCTCTCGGACATTCTGCCGACCGGCTGGCATGCCGCGGTCAACGCCGATATCGAGCCCGGCGACACCGTCGCGGTGTGGGGCTGCGGACCGGTCGGACTGTTCACGATCCAGTCGGCCTTGTTGCTAGGCGCCGGACGCGTGATCGCGATCGATCATTTCCCCGCGCGCCTGCGGCTTGCAAGGCAGCTCGGCGCCGAGATCCTTGACTACACGCAGGTCGACGTTCGCGAGGCGCTTAATGAGATGACCGGAGGGATCGGGCCCGACGCGTGCATCGACTGCGTCGGCATGGAGAGCCACGGCTTCACCCCTGACAACATACTCGATCAGGTCAAAGTCCAGATTTATTCGGTTACCGAGCGACCGCATGCGCTGCGGCAGGCTATCCTTGCGTGCCGCAAGGGCGGACGTGTTTCGATCCCCGGTGTCTATGGGGGCTTCGCTGACAAATTCCCGTTGGGACAGCTGATGGAGAAGGGGCTCACCGTTAAGAGCGGCCAGACGCCGGTCCAGAAATATAGCGGGGAGCTGCTGAAGATGATCCAGGACGGCAAGTTCGATACGACCTCGCTCGTCTCGCATCACGCCGCGCTCGAGGATGCCGCCGAGATGTACCGCCACTGGCACGGCGAGCAGAACGACTACACCAAGATCATTTTGAAGCCCGGGCTCGAGAAAGGCGCGGTGCAGGCTCGGAAGGAGAGCGAACATGCCGATGCGTAAACTCGCCCTCATCACCGGCGCCTCGAGCGGTATCGGCCGCGAAATCGCCAGGCTCGCCGCCGCCGATGGCTATGACCTTGTCGTCGCGGCCGACGAGCCCATCGTCGACGCCGCGGCGGGACTTCGCGGCCAGGGCATCGAGGTCCAGACGGTCGAGGCCGACCTCGCCACGCCCGCCGGCGTCGAGAAACTGCTCGCCGCCGCGTCGGGGCGCCAAATTGATGTGCTGGTCGCCAACGCGGGCCATGGTCTCGGCCGCGGCTTTCTCGATCAGGATGTTGCCGAGTGGCGCCACGTCATCGACACCAATATCACAGGCACCCTGCTACTGCTTCAGCCGGTGCTCAAGCAGATGGTTACGCGCGGCGAGGGCAAAGTGCTGATTACCGGCTCAATCGCGGGCCATCTCGCAGGCTCGTTCCAGGCGGTCTACAATGGCACAAAGGCGTTCGTCGACAGCTTCGCCGCGGCGATCGGGAATGAGCTGAAGGATAGCGGCGTGACCATCACGTGCCTCAAGCCTGGCGCCACGGAAACGAATTTTTTCGCGCGCGCGGGTATGCTCGATACCAAGGTGGGACAGGCGAAGAAGGACGATGCTGCCGATGTTGCGGTTACCGGTTGGGTGGCAATGAAGAACGGCGAGCACTCGGTCATCCACGGCCTCAAGAACAAGGCGCAGGTGCTGGCTTCGGGCGTCCTCAGCGAAGCGGCGACCGCCGAGATGCACCGCAAGCAAGCCGAACCCGGCTCGGCCGGTAAGCGCTGACGGGGAGGTTTTCGTCGTAAACGTTGCCAAGCTGCCCCCGATCGCCGTCGAGAAGTCGTGGGGCGTCGAGGGGCTTCCTGAACCTTTTGTGTCTGCAGTGGCTGCCCGAGAGCAGCCTCGACGTGACCCAGGTTTATGGCAATCCACCGGCCAGGGAGCGCTTGCGCTATGAGCGAAAACGAAGGCGTGGAGCGATTCGTTGCCGCGCAGGAAGAAACCTATCCTCGCGCGCTCACCGAGATCAAACGCGGCGCCAAGCGCTCGCACTGGATGTGGTTCATTTTCCCGCAGCTCGCCGGTCTTGGTCGAAGCGCTGCTGCGCAGCGTTTCGCAATCCATTCGGCGGACGAGGCGCGAGCCTATCTGGCTCATCCGTTGCTCGGCGCGCGCTACCGCGAATGCGTCGCGGCGCTCCAGAAACTGGACGCGAGCGACCCTGAGGCGGTGTTTGGCAAAATCGATGCTGTGAAACTGGGCTCATCGCTGACATTGTTCGAGGCGGTCGATGGCCATCCCCTGTTCGCTGCCGCGCTCGATCGCTGGTTCGGGGGCGAACGCGACGCGCGAACGCTGGACTTGCTCGGTTAACGACCGCTTTGATGTCCGCTGTTTTCGACAAGCGGCCAGACCTCGATCACGCCATGCGCCACCGCGCAGGGCGAATGCTGCGCGAGCTGAATAGCTTCGCCAAGATTGGCGGCTTCGATGAGCGCGAAGCCAGCGACCGGGAGCGAGGACGACAGATAGGGACCAGTCGTGGTCTGCACGCTATCGCCTTCGGGATTGCGGACCTGGATCGGCAGGCCAGCGATGCCCATGACCGCACCGCTTTCCTTCAGTCGATCGTCATGGGCGTGGGCCGCGTCGCGAATGTCTTGCGGGGTCCGCTGATAGCCCGCTTCGTCGCCATAACCGATCGTCACGAATTTGGGCATGTCGCACTCCTTCTCCTTCCACAACCGGGGACGCGCCTTGTCGTTCCATGACGCAGGCGCGGGATCGTTTATTGTTCCGCGGGAGCGAACCGCAGCGGAGCGTCGCGAGTGCGACGCTTTCGCGCCTATTTCAGAATGTCTCATGGAGGTCCGGCGTCTGTGTTTTTCCAGCTGCGGCCAGTCCTATTGCCTCCGGGTTTATCGGCTTTGTCGGCTTGGCGCGTGCTTTGGCAGGTTTCGAGCGCGCGGTGTGCCCGCAAAATCGGGCGGGGCGCCTTTGAGGACACGGCGTGCGGACGCTGCCGGGCTGATCGACGCAAGCCCAATAGATCCGGATGTGCGTGAAATGGCCTTTCCTACAATATTTCGCTGTGCCATTCCTGCTGCATGGATAGCGAACCGAACTGGAAAACCCGCGCAATTGCGGGCGAATATTGGCTCGCGGCTCTATTGGTCGCGGGATCCTTCCTTGCCGGACTGATCGGCGCCATCCGCTCTATGCTCGGCTGAAAAACGGATTTGATTTGCAGCATTCGCTGCGACGTCGGCGGCTCGAGGGGCATGAACGGATGGCCACGCGGCAAGAAGGAGGGGTTTGATGACGCTTCGAAACTGGTCTGCCGCGCTGCTGCTCGGCACCGCCGCGCTGGCTGCCACTCCGGCGATGGCGGATGACGTCGCTCCCAGCGCGCGTGTATCAAGCGCCGTTCTGGTGCGCGAAGGCCCGTCGACCAACACCGCCATTCTCGCGCGCTTGCGCCCCGGCGACAGCGCTACACTCGTCGGCGAAGTCAGCGGCTGGTACATCGTTGAACTTCGGGGCGGTACGCGAGGCTATGTGAGCAAGGCGTGGACGATTGTGCGCGCCGCCGACGGCGATGCGGCGAGCGCGGCAGGGCGTCACACGATCCATGTCATCGATGTCGGCACCGGGCTAGCGGTGTTCGTCGAGGGGCCAGGCTTCGCGCTGCTGTATGACGCCGGCAGCCAGGACGACCTGCACGGCGGTGAAGAGAACCGGGTGGTCGCCTATATCCGCGCGGCGCGCCCCGACCTCACCCGCCTCGACCACCTCATCCTCAGCCATCCGCACAAGGACCATCTCCAACTGATGCCTGCGGTTTTCGAGACGTTTCAGATCGACCACGTCTGGGAATCGGGCCGCGTCAACAAGACCGACGGCTATTGTCATTTTTTGAAAGCGGCCATGGCGGAGCCCGGTGCGCGCTATCACGACGCGATCGCCGCGAATACCACGCGCAGCGTGACCTTCACCGGCAGCGGCTGCAACGGAACCGTGACCGTGAATCAGGCCGACATGATGACCGAAGCGCCGGTAGCGCTCGGATCCGGTGCATCGATGCACTTTCTTTACCGCGACGCGCATCCCTATTCCGATCCCAATGAGAACAGCGTCGTCGTGCGGCTCGATCTCGGCGGCAAACGCGTCCTGCTGACCGGCGATGCCGAAGGCGGCGGGCGCGAGCTTCCGGCAATGCCGCCCAGCCCGCGCAGCATTGAAGGACAATTGATCGCCTGCTGCGCTGCCGAGCTGAAGGCTGATGTGCTGGTGGTCGGCCATCATGGCAGCCTGACCTCGTCGCGTGCGGCTTTCCTCGATGCGGTGGGCGCGTCGATTTACGCGATATCCTCGGGACCCTATCCCTATCATCGCGTCCGACTGCCCGACGCCGAGGTGGTCGCCGAACTTGCTACGCGTGGCCAGCTGCTGCGCACCGACCGCGAGGATGGCTTTCGCCTCGACGACGATGCGCGCTCCTGCGAAATGCGTCAGCGCAAGGTCGGGCCGGATGCCGACGAGACACCGGGTGGGTGCGACAATATCCTGATCGTGATCGAGCGCAATCAGCCGATCGACGCAGCTTATTCGGCTCTGGTCGACTGACGCGGCCGGCGCTTGGAGGGCGCTATCCTCGCCTCGTCACCCCAAGCTCGGCAAATCCAGCCCCTTGTCGCGCGCGCAGTCGATCGCGATGTCGTAACCCGCGTCGGCGTGGCGCATCACGCCGGTGCCGGGGTCGTTCCACAGCACGCGCTCCAGCCGCTTAGCTGCTTCGGGAGTGCCGTCGGCGACGATCACCATGCCGCTGTGCTGCGAATAACCCATGCCGACTCCGCCGCCGTGGTGGAACGACACCCAGGTCGCGCCGCTTGCGGTGTTGAGCAACGCGTTGAGCAGCGGCCAGTCGCTGACCGCATCCGATCCGTCGCGCATCGCTTCGGTTTCGCGATTGGGGGAGGCGACCGAGCCTGAATCGAGATGGTCGCGACCGATGACGATCGGGGCTTTGAGCTCGCCCGATGCCACCATCTCGTTGAACGCGAGGCCCAGCCGGTGGCGGTCGCCGAGCCCGACCCAGCAGATACGCGCCGGAAGCCCCTGAAACCGGATCTTCTCGCGCGCCATGTCGAGCCAGTTATGAAGGTGCGTGTTGTCGGGCAGCAGCTCCTTCACCTTGGCGTCGGTCTTGTAGATGTCCTCGGGATCTCCCGACAGCGCCACCCAGCGGAACGGGCCGACCCCGCGGCAGAACAGCGGGCGGACATAGGCGGGGACAAAACCCGGGAAGTCGAAGGCATTTTCGACGCCTTCATCCTTTGCGACCTGGCGGATATTATTGCCATAGTCGGTGGTCGGCACGCCCGCGGCCTGCATGTCGAGCATCGCCCGGACATGCGCCGCCATCGACGCCTTGGCGGCTTTCGCGACCGCGGCGGGGTCGCTCTCGCGCTTCGCAAACCACTCTTCGAGGCTCCAGCCAGCGGGAAGGTATCCGTTGACCGGATCGTGCGCCGAGGTCTGGTCGGTGAGCAGGTCGGGGAAGACGCCGCGGGTGACCATTTCGGGGAGGATTTCGGCGGCGTTGCCGAGGAGGCCGACCGAGACGGGCTTGCCCGCAGCGTGGCTCGCTTCGATCATCGCCAGCGCCTCGTCGATGCCGGACGCCTGCTTGTCGAGATAGCCGGTACGCAGGCGCATCTCGATACGGCTCGGCTGGCATTCGATCGCGAGGCAGGAGGCGCCCGCCATCACCGCCGCGAGCGGCTGCGCGCCGCCCATGCCGCCAAGCCCGGCGGTGAGCAGCCAGCGGCCCGCGAGACTGCCGCCATAATGCTGGCAACCCATTTCGACAAAAGTTTCGTAAGTGCCCTGCACGATGCCCTGGCTGCCGATATAGATCCAGCTGCCCGCGGTCATCTGACCGTACATCATCAGCCCTTTGCGATCGAGCTCGGAGAAATGCTCCCAAGTCGCCCATTGCGGCACCAGGTTGGAATTCGCGAGCAGCACGCGCGGCGCATCGGTGTGCGTACGAAAGACACCGACGGGCTTGCCCGACTGGATGAGCAGGGTTTCATCGTCATTGAGGCGCTTCAGCGTCTCGACGATCTTGTCATAGCTTTCCCAGTCGCGTGCGGCGCGTCCGATGCCGCCATAAACCACCAGCTCGTGCGGCGCTTCGGCGACGTCGGGGTGCAGGTTGTTCATCAGCATCCGCATCGGCGCCTCGGTGAGCCAGCTTTTCGCGCTGATCTCGGTGCCGGTTGCCGGGCGGATCACGCGGCTGTTGTCGAGGCGGGTGGTCATGATTTTCCTTTCGCAAAATCGAGCGTTGCGGCGATAACTTGTTCCAGCACGGGCTGGATCGCGGGGTTCGGGTCGATGGGGGAGGGCCAGTTGACGTAGGTAATATCGGCGGGCTCAACCATGTAACCGCGCTGTGCGAGCTCCATCTGGATCGCGTGGATGCCGCCGTCGGGCCGGCCATAATGACGCGTTGTCCAGCCGCCCTTGAAACGGCCGTTGACGACGTGGCTCTCTCCGCTGGCAGCGCAGATATTCGCGACAATGGTTTCGAGTTCAGGCGCACAGGTCGCGCCGCCGTTGGTACCGATGTTGAACTGCGGCAGTTCGCCATCGAACAGCCGCGGGACATGGCTGCGGATCGAATGCGCGTCGTAGAGGACGACTTTGCCGTGCAAGGCTTTCAGGCGGTCTAGCTCGCCCGCGAGCGCGTCGTGATACGGTCGGTGGTACGAATGCAGCCGCTGCATGATCTCGGCTTCGTCAGGCTCGCCGAAGCGGTACAGCGGTTCGCCGTCGAAGGTTGTCGTCGGGCAGAGTTCGGTGGTCGCCTGCCCGGGGTAGAGGGACGCTCCCGACGGGTCGCGGTTCATGTCGATCACGCTGCGTGAAATATCGGTCGCGACCAATGTCGCGCCCAGACCGGCGGCGAAGGCATAGAGATCCGCGATCCACCAGTCGGTGTCGAGCTGCGCGCGCCAGGGCGACACGAACTGGTCGTCGAGCCCGGCAAGGTCCGTCCCGCCGTGCGGAAAAGCAATGACCAGCGGCGCGTCGCCGCAATGGACGCGCAGCCAGTCCATCAGGCGAGGCCCGGCAGGTCTGCCGGAACCGCCGCGACCAGGCTGCCTGAGCGAACCATCGCGGTGGCAGCCTCGATATCAGGGTAGATATGCCGATCGTCTTCGAGCGTCGGCACCGCGGCGCGCAGATGCTTGTGCGCGGCCTCGAGCGCGTCACTCGACGACAGCGGCGCGTGGAAGTCGATGCCCTGGCACGCGGTGAGATATTCGATCCCGATCACCGCGCTGACATTGTCGGCCATCTCGAGCAGGCGGCGGGCGCCATGCGCTGCCATCGACACATGATCCTCCTGATTGGCCGAGGTTGGAATCGAATCGACGCTGGCGGGATAGGCGCGCTGTTTGTTTTCGCTGACCAGCGCTGCGGCGGTAACCTGCGGGATCATGAAGCCCGAATTGAGGCCGGGACGCGGGGTGAGGAAGGCGGGAAGGCCCGACAGCGCCGGATCAACGAGCATTGCGATGCGGCGCTCGGCTATCGAACCGATCTCGCACAGCGCCATCGCGATAGTGTCGGCGGCAAAAGCAACGGGTTCAGCGTGGAAATTGCCCCCCGATAAAGCTTCGTCGGTGTCGGCAAAAATCAGCGGATTGTCCGAGACGCCATTCGCCTCGACACCGAGGGTGGCTGCAGCTTGGCGCAGCAGGTCGAGGATCGCGCCCATCACCTGCGGCTGGCAGCGCAGGCAATAGGGATCCTGCACGCGCGGATCATCAACGGCGTGCGAGGCGCGGATCGCCGATCCCGCCATCAGGCCGCGCAACGCATCGCCGACCTCGCGCTGCCCGGCATGGCCGCGCAGCGCGTGAATGCGTGGGTCGAATGGCGCGTCGGAGCCTTTGGCGGCCTCGGTCGACAGCGCGCCAGTGATCAGCGCCGATTGGAACACGGTTTCGGCGCGGAACAGGCCGGCGAGCGCATTGGCAGCCGAAAACTGCGTACCGTTGAGCAGCGCGAGGCCTTCCTTCGGCCCGAGTTCGAGCGGCGCGAGGCCCGCCTGTGCCAGAGCCTCTGCGGCGGGCCGGGTCTGCTCGTCGAACGCAATCGCGCCGACCCCGATCATCGCCGCTGCCATGTGCGACAGCGGCGCAAGGTCGCCGCTTGCGCCGACCGATCCCTGCGACGGAACGACGGGGGTCAGGCCTTTGGCCAGCATCGCCTCAAGCATCGCCACCGTTTCGCGCCGCACCCCCGACGCGCCGACGCCGAAGCTCGCGAGCTTGAGCGCCATCATCAAACGGATGACGGGGGTGGGTGAGGGCGCGCCCGTTCCCGCCGCGTGGCTGAGCACGATATTGCGCTGGAGCGTCGCCAGATCATCGTCGGCGATGCGGACGCTCGCCAGCTTTCCGAAACCGGTGTTGATGCCATAGACAGGATCGCCCTTGGCGACGATCCGCGCGACCGCGGCGGCGCTTGCGTCGATCGCACCCCATGCCGCGGCATCGAGCGCGGCGCCCGCGCCTTCATAAATGGCGCGCCAGTCGGTCAGCGTCATTGCGCCCGGGGTGATCGTCACAAATGTCATTGGCCGTCCTTGATGCGTTGGTAAAGCGGGTTGAAACCGATGCGATAGACAAGCTCGGCGGGGTCGCTGACATCCCAGATCGCGAGGTCGCAGGCCTTGCCTGGCTCGAGCGTGCCGATCTCAGCGCCAAGACCCAGCGCCGCGGCGGCGTTGACCGTCACACCGCGCAAAGCCTCAACAACGGTCAGCCCGAACAGCGTCGCACCCATGTTGAGCATCAGCAGCAGCGACGTCGTTGGCGAGGTGCCGGGATTGCAGTCGGTCGCCAGCGCAATCCTCGTGCCGTGGCGGCGCATCGCCTCAATCGGCGGCAGCTTCGTCTCGCGCATGAAATAATAGGCACCGGGCAGCAGCACCGCGACCGTCCCGGCCTCCGCCATCGCGCGGACATCGTCGTCGGTCGCATGTTCCAGATGATCGGCCGACAGCGCCCCATGCCTTGCCGCAAGCGCACTGCCGTGCAGCGCCGACAATTGTTCGGCGTGGAGCTTCACCGCGAGGCCATGCGCTTTCGCCGCCTCAATCACGCGCTCGCACTGCGCGGGCGAAAAGCCGATGCCCTCGCAAAAGGCGTCGACCGCGGTCGCGAGCGGCGCCGCGGCCGGGATCATCGCGTCGACGACAAGGTCGATATAGGCGTCGCTATCGCCCTTATATTCGGGGGGAAGCGCGTGGGCGCCCAGAAAGGTCGGCGCGACCCGGACCCGCCGCTGCTCGCCAAGCGCGCGCGCTGCGCGCAGCATCTTGATCTCGTCTTCCGTCGACAGGCCATAGCCCGACTTGATCTCGATCGTCGTGACACCTTCGGCGAGCAGCGCGTCGAGGCGCGGCAGCGCGCTATCGATGAGCTCGGCCTCGCTCGCGTTGCGCGTCGCGCGCATCGTCGACACGATCCCGCCGCCGGCGCGGGCAATATCCTCGTAGCTCGCGCCGTCGAGCCGCATCGCCCATTCGTTCGCGCGATTGCCGCCGTGGACGAGGTGCGTGTGGCAGTCGATCAGCCCGGGGGTGATCAACCGGCCGCCGCAATCGGTGCTGTCCGCCGCCTTGCCCGGCGCGCCGTCGGCGGGTCCGGCATAGACGATGCGCCGGTCCTCGGCCGTGACCACGC
This sequence comes from uncultured Sphingopyxis sp., assembly GCA_937873425.1. Taxonomy (GTDB): domain Bacteria; phylum Pseudomonadota; class Alphaproteobacteria; order Sphingomonadales; family Sphingomonadaceae; genus Sphingopyxis. The sequence goes on from CALMYE010000089.1 coordinate 33,270, forward strand.
CATCGTCGATCAGCCCGAGGCCGCTATCGGTCATCGTCGCGAGTCGCGCGTTGGTCCAGCTATGCTTCATCTGGACAACATCTCCCGAATGGGTCATTATGTCTAGACATAATATGAAGGTTGATGATGATGGCTTATTGGTTTCAGCGCGCGTGGATCGACAATGGCTGGCAGCGTGATGTGCGCCTGACCGTCGAAGATGGGCGGATTGCAGCGCTTGAAACCGGGGTCGAAGCGGCGCAGGACGACGAGCGCCACGAGGCGGCGCTGCCCGGTTTGTGCAATGTCCACAGCCATGGGTTCCAGCGCGGCATGGCGGGGCTTTCGGAGCGCCGCAGCCGCCCCGACGATAATTTCTGGAGCTGGCGCGAGATCATGTACCGCTTCCTCGACCGGCTGACGCCCGAGGATGTCGCGGCGATCACCGCGCAGGCCTATGTCGAAATGCTCGAGGGCGGGTTCACTCGCGTCGGCGAATTCCACTATCTGCACCATGACCCGGCGGGCGCGACCTACGCCGACCCAGCCGAAATGGCGGGCGCGATCGTCGAGGCCAGCGCGGCGACCGGCATCGGCCTGACCCTGCTCCCGGTATTCTACGCGCACGGCAATTTCGGCGGCGCTGCGCCGAGCCCCGGCCAGCGCCGGTTCCTCTGCGACATCGACGGTTTTGCGCGGCTGCTCGACGGCGCGCGCACCAAGCTGGTCGGTGACACCAATATCGGCATTGCGCCGCACTCGCTGCGCGCCGTGGGACCCGAAGAGCTGGCGGCGCTCCTCGCCATGTCGCCGACCGGTCCGGTCCACATCCACGCCGCCGAACAGGTGAAAGAGGTCGAGGATTGCGTCGCGTGGAGTGGTGCGCGGCCGGTCGAATGGCTGCTCGACAATGCCGGGGTCAACGAACGCTGGTGCCTCATTCACTCGACGCATCTCGATGCGCGCGAGGTGCCGCGGCTCGCCGCCGCGGGGGCGGTCGCCGGGCTTTGCCCGATTACCGAGGCGAACCTTGGCGACGGCATCTTCCCCGCGATCGACTATCTCGCGGCGGGCGGCGCTTTCGGCATCGGTACCGACAGCAATATCCTGATCGATGCAGCGGGCGAGCTGCGCGCGCTCGAATATTCGCAGCGGCTTGCGCATCGTGCGCGGGCCTTGCTGGCGGGCGAGGCGTCGCCATTCGTCGGCGCCAACCTCTACGCCCGCGCGCTCGCTGGCGGCGCACAGGCGCTGGGGGTCGAAGCGGGCTTCGCGGTCGGCCAGCCCGCCGACATCGTCTCGCTCGACCTCGGTCACCCGAGCTTTGCAGGGACCGACGATGCGACGCTGCTTGATCGCTGGATTTTTGCGGGCGGGGCAGGGGCGATCGATTGCGTCTGGCGCGCCGGGGTGAAGCGCGTCGTGCAGGGGCGCCATGTCGATCGCGCCGCCATAGCCGCCGCTTATCGCAAAAGCGTCGAGCGGATCGTCGCGTGACGCGCGCGGCGCCGAACCCCGCGCGCCGGATCCGCGAGGATATTGAGGGCCGCATCCACTCGGGCGAATGGAAACCCGGCACGCGCATCCCGATCGAACAGGAGCTCGCGGCACGCTACGGATGCGCCCGCGCAACGGTCAGCAAGGCGCTGGGCGAGCTCGTCGCGGCGGGACTGGTCGAACGGCGGCGCAAGGCGGGCACGTTCGTCGCGCATCCGCCGGTGCATTCGGCGGTGATGACCGTACCCGACCTTGCCGAGCTGATCGCCGCGCGCGGTGAATCCTATCGCTGGGAAGCGCGCGCGATCCTGCGCCGCAAAAATGCAGGCGGCGCCGACACGCTCCAGATCGACGGCATTCACTTTGCCGCCGACGAACCCTTTGCGCTCGAGAATCGCACGATCGAACTCGCCGAAGTGCCCGCCGCAGCCGAAGCGAACTTCGCCGCCGAGGCGCCCGGAACCTGGCTGCTCGCGCATATCCCCTGGACCTCGGCCCGCCATATCGTGCGCGCCGTCGCCGCTACCCGCGCCGAAGCCGCGGCGCTGGCGACCGGCAGCGGCGCCGCCTGCCTCCAGCTCGAACGCGATACCTGGCGCGGCGACCGTCCGGTCACCCATGTCCGCCAGCTCTTCCGCGGCGACCGCTTCGATCTGGTTGCGGAGTTTCAGGCGGGAACGGGGAAGCGCGAGGGCAATTGAGCCCAGGGTCGCAACACTGCTTGTTTTCGTCCCGACACGCTGTTAGAGGCGACGCCTCGTTGCCGCTTTAGCTCAGTTGGTAGAGCACATCATTCGTAATGATGGGGTCACAGGTTCGAGTCCTGAAGCGGCACCACCCAGTCCTTGGCATTGTGTAGCAGAGAGCCGTTTAGGCGCTGTTGCCACTATTGTCGGGATATTCCCGGAGCTTGTCGGTAAAGGTTTCAGCCGAGCGGTATCCAGAGACGCACGTGGCGCAGATGAGGTGGCACATTTGGGCGCCGCGTCTCACACCCCCGATTTCGTGGATTCCAGTTGCAGATGCGATGCTTGGCGCGGGTTTCGCCTAGGCAAACCCCAGCAGTCGGCGCTGCCCCGCCCAGTCGAGCGGGATGTTGGTCGCACGCAAAAGCTTGCGCCCGGTTAGATCGGCGGGATGCCGTCCATCGACGATGGCAGCGATGATGTCGGGGGCGAGCCAAGCGATGCGCAAGAGCTGCCAGAAGTGCCGCTTGCCGTAGTGGGCGACAAGAGGATGCGGCCTGCCGCTTTCCACCATCAACTGTGCAGCCCGGGCATGGGCGATGAGGCGGAGAAGGACCGGATCTGGCTCTCCATTCATTTGGTCTCCGGCTGGCAATGCCAGCCGGACATCGCTGCCGCGCCGGACCAGCCGGGCGGGGATTGTCACTTGATGAGCTTCGAGCTTGTCGAACGACAAGCTGATGCTCTCTGCGCCGAGCTGCACCTTGACGCTGAGATCGAGGAGAGCCCGGCGCTGTTCGGTAACGGCATCCTTCAGCAATGTGTCGGCCAGCGCGGCACAGCGATCCGTCTCCGACACAAGCTCTTGGGCGATTGCACTGGTGACATTGGCATGGTCCCGCAGTTTTGCGACCAATGCGTCGATGACTATCCGCTCGATCTCCCCTGCCGGCACCCGCCATGCTATTTGCTTGTCTTCGCCGGCAGCAAGACGGCTGACATAGTAGCGATACTGCTTCTCCTCGCGCCGCGTATGCACCGGGGTCATTGGCCGTCCATCGGGGTCGGTAATCAAGCCTGCCAGCAAGCTCGGGTTGCGCGCCTTGCGCCCAAGCTTGCGGTCGCGGCCATTGTCGCGGGCGATCGCCTGCGCTTTCATCCAAAGCGCTTCATCGACAATGGCTTCATGCTCACCCGCATAGAGCGCATCGCGGTGGCGGACCTTGCCGATATAGACTGGGTTCTTGAGCAACTGTGCCAGCGGCCCCTTGCTGAAGGCGATACCGCCGCGGTGGCTTCCATCCCTATAGAGACGCAGCTTGGTTTTGACGCCGCGCTGGTGCAGCTCATCAACAAGTGCTGCGATCGAGCGCAGTTCAGCATAACGTTCAAAGATCAGTCGCACCGTCGCCGCCTCGCTCGGCTCTATGATCAGCTTGCGGTCTTCGAGCCGATAGCCGATCGGGACTGGCCCGCCCATCCACATGCCCTTGCGCTTCGATGCCGCAACCTTATCGCGGATCCGTTCGCCTGTGACCTCGCGTTCGAACTGCGCAAAGCTGAGCAGCACATTGAGCGTGAGCCGGCCCATGCTGGTGGTTGTATTGAACGCCTGGGTCACGCTGACGAACGAAGCCCCTGCCCGATCGAGGACATCGACGATCTTCGCAAAGTCTGTGAGCGCGCGGGTCAGGCGATCAACTTTGTAGACGACAATGACATCCACCTTGCCCGCTGCCACATCGGCAAGCAGCTGCTGGAGTGCTGGCCGCTCCATCGATCCGCCCGACCAACCGCCATCATCATACTGCTCAGGCACCAGCTCCCAGCCTTCATGGGTCTGGCTCATGATATAAGCAGCGCAAGCCTCGCGCTGGGCATCGAGGCTATTGAACGCTTGTTCGAGCCCTTCTTCAGTGGACTTGCGCGTATAGACCGCGCAGCGCTTGCGCTCAGCCACCCAAGCTGCTCCTTCGTTTGCGCAGGCCGAAGAAGCGCGGACCCGACCAATGAGCGCCCGTTATCGCCCGAGCGATCTGGCTCAGGCTCTCGTAGCGGCGTCCATCATGTTCGAACCCACCATCGAGCACCAAGACATGATAGGTCTTGCCTTGCCATGACCGCACCAGCCTTGTGCCGGTCTTGATAGCTAGATCGCGCGGGCTTCCGACCTCCCCTGTCCTTTCCAGCTGCGTCAGGCATTTGTCGACGGCGCGGCGTGTGGCGACGGTTAGCCCGCCATGCACCCGCGCCTGCATCCGCCACGCGATACCGCGGCGGAGCAGGTCGGGGCCGATATCTGGCGCGAGCGAGCGATATTGCTCGCGCCATAGGGCTCGCAGCTCGGCCGGTGACATAGTCGCCAGCGCCGCAATTTGATCGTCGAGCGAAGTCATGATGCTACCGTCTCGGCTACAATGTCAGCAACGGCGATCCGATAGGCAATTGCTCCATCTTTTCGCTGCTTCTTGACCAGCACCTTCCCCCGCTTGCGCAGCCCAGTCAGGAACGCACGGCAGCTGTGCGGCTGCCAGCCGGTCGCTTTGGCGACCTCACTCAGCGTCGCACCTTTGGTGCGCGACAGCAGCTTGACAACGATGGCTGACTTGGTGGGCTCGGCTTTGACAGTAGGGGCAGGTGTACCGGCTTGGCCTCGGACTTGGCGGGAAGGTGAAGTTGCTTCAATCGTCATCTCGGGTCTCCGCGGGACACTCAGCACCATGCCGCGTCCCACTGACCCGAGCCCCGGCAACCCGCGTTCCAAGGCTTGCCGCGCCCTCGCCCGGCAACGCACCAACGCTCTATTGAAGAGCGAAGTCCAGTCTATTCTGCAGCCTAGCCGTCTTTCGGGCGCATCAAGGCACAGGCTGCGGAAGCCAACGCCGCTAGGTCTGCCGCAACCTGCCTCAGCCGCGCAATCCGGATCTTCAGCTCGGCATCGCCGTCCTTAGCAGGCAGTCCCAATATCAGCGCTGGGCTCTCGTCTTCCATCATCGCGCCAGCCTGCACCAGCAGCGCCAGCGCCAAACTGGTCTTCTCGTCTTTTCCTCGATTGGCCATGCCCGGCACCAATGCGTGGCGCGCCCTGGAAGTCCATATGCAGCTTTGCGCCTTTCCAGCCGCGTCGATGCACAAATGGCGGCTTTGTTGGACAGAGGCGACAGTCCGGTTTTGTGCCCTGCAGGCTGATTGGTGCCGTTCATTCACGAAATCGATCCGCGGCAGCCTTGTGCATCAATTTCGTTCGTTTGAAGCCTAAAGCCACCGTTAGACAACCGAAATGTGAGCGAAATCAGCAATTTTTCCGGATGATCTCTGTCGTTGTGCTTCGTACCCTTTCTGTGTCTCGCGCGGTGAGCCAGCCCTTCGTTAACATGGTTGCCCAAACGGCGTCGCCGCGGCGTGCAGCTGAGCACGCCGCGACTTCGCGACCGTTACGAGCGAGCTGTTCGGCAAGTGCGGTATAGGCAACTGCCATGTCACGATTGGCCTGCTGGCCCGTCGGGTTGCGGCGCAGTCGGGCTTCGCGGATGGCGATATAGCGCTGCTGACGCGCCAAAGCCGCGTCAATTTGGCCCAGTTGCTCGAGCACCAGCGATTCCTGGCCAAGCAGCGAGGTCAGCCGTTTTTCAATCGTTTCGTCAAAACCGAGCGCGAGCCGCGCTTCCATCGCTTCGCGGCCTCGCCTCGCTGCCGCCAACGCCGCTCCGCGTTCGGCAGGAATCTCCATTAGGCTTCCGCTCAGGTTGTATTGCGCGTCGCCATAACGGTCCCACCAGACTTGGGTGGGGTTGCGCGCAAGTTCGGCATCGACCAGCGCTTCGGCCCGCCGGAACCAAGTCAGCGATGCCGGGACATCTTCCGCATAATAGTAGGAATCGCCGATTTGAGCGAGGAGCACATATTCCAGAGCACGCGCCGGGCGGGTCCATTCACCGGTCCAAGCGCGCGCGCGCAGCCGCCCCAGCGTCGCTTCGAGCATCTTAGCCGCATCAGCAGGGCGGTCGGCGTTCCACAACGTCATATAGCCACGGTTCTTTTCGACCTGAAGCAGCCCTAGCCGCGCGCCCATGCGTGTTGGGTCCGTCGCCAATGCGGCACCGAAATGTTGTTCGGCGGCATTGCTGACCCGCTGCGACTCGGTATCGTCAGCAAGTGTGTTCCAGCGCACCACATTAACCCAACCGCGCTCCTCAGCGATCGCTGCTCCTTCCCCGCTGATTGTCGCCAACGTCGCGTCGGCGCGGTCAAGCAGCGCCTTGGCTTCCTCGGTACGGCCCAGATTGGATTCGCCGGCAGCCCCCATCACGGTAGCAAGGCGACGAAAGCCGCGAGCTGTATCAAGCCGCAAATCCTCGGGCGCGTCACGCATTTGCGCCAATCGGTCCAGATATCGCCCCGCTGTCTCGGCTAACTCGGCCCGCGCTGCTGTTGTGCCGGGCGCATCGGCCAGCCGATCATAATGCGGGAACAGCATGAACCGGGCGAGGTCGCGTACTTCGTAGAAGCGCGACTCTGCGGCATCGCGCGCACGTTCGGCGCGGACATATTGGACAGTGCTGATCGCCGCCGCTGCGATTAGCAAGGCGCCGACTGCTGCTGCAATCCGCTGACGCTTGAAGAACTTCACGGTGCGTTGGTGCCATGGGGTCGGTCTGGCGCTAATGGGTCGATGCCCCGCTCGCGCATCCAAGTCAGCCAGCAAAGACGGAACATCTGGATAGCGTTCCAGCGGGTTAGCAGCCGTTGCGTGGGCGATGATAGCGCCAAGATCGTCTTCTACGACCGGCCCGACCAGTTCCCGCAGCACCATGCCAAGGCCATATACATCGCTGGCAACACTGGCTGGTACCCCGGATATGCGTTCAGGCGCAGCATATTGGCGGGTGAGCGCGCCTGATCCCGGATCTTCGCTATTGTCGCTGCTGTCGATCAGCCGCGCAATGCCAAAGTCGAGCAGCTTCACCTTGCCGTCGGCATCGACCATGATGTTTGAAGGTTTAATGTCAGCGTGAATGACGAGGTTGCGGTGCGCAAAGACCACTGCGGCGCAAGCCTGTTGAAATAGCGCCAGCCGCGCATCGAGGTTCAGCGCAGCGGCGTTAGCATATTCGGTGATAGACCTGCCCTCAATCAAGTCCATCGCCAGCCAAGGTGTTCCGTTTAGACTGCCGCCATCCAAGATCCGAGCTATGCCCGGATCGACCAGCCGCCCGAGAATACGTCGTTCAATCAGAAAGCGCTCCAGCGCGCCGACCGACGTCAGACTACCGCGCATCAGTTTGATGGCCACTGCT
>CALMYE010000090.1 GCA_937873425.1 uncultured Sphingopyxis sp.
ATGAACCGCGACGGCAGCGGCAAGGTGCAGCTGAGCAAGGAGGATTTCCGCCTGCTCAACCAGCCGAGCTGGAGCCCCGACGGCCAGTATATCGTCGCCAAGAAGCATTTCACCACCGCGCGCTCGCTCGGCACCGGCGAAGTCTGGATGTATCACGTCTCGGGCGGCCAGGGCGTGCCGCTGGTCAAGAAGCCCAACGAACGCCATCAGAAGGAACTGGGCGAACCGGTCTTCGCGCCCGACGGCAAGAGCGTCTATTATACGCGCAATATCACGTCGGGCCCGATCTTCGAATATGCGCAGGACAGCAACACCGACCTGTTCCACATCGAACGCTATCATCTCGAAAGCGGCGAGACGAGCAAGGCGGCGACGGGTGCCGGAGGCGCGGTGCGCCCGACCCCCTCGCCCGACGGCAAGCGCCTCGCCTTCGTCCGCCGCGAAGGCACGCTGTCCAAACTCTATGTGAAGGACCTCGCCTCCGGGACCGAGCGCAAAGTCTATGACACGCTCGATCAGGACATGCAGGAAACCTGGGCGGTCACCGGCGTCTATCCGAACATGGCCTGGACTCCCGACAGCCGCGACATCCTCTTCTGGGCGGGCGGCAAGCTGCGCCGCGTCGGCGGCGACGGCGGCGAAGCGCGCGTCATTCCCTTCGCGATCGCCGACGACCGCGTGATCATCGACGCGACCCACCCGGCAGTCGAGGTCGCCCCCGACAGTTTCGAAACGAAGATGCCGCGTTGGGCGGAAGTCTCGCCCGACGGCCGCACGGTCGTGTTCGAGACGCTGGGCAAGCTGTGGACCAAGCCCGCGAGCGGCGGCACCGCGCGGCGCCTGACCAATGCCCGCGACGACGCGTTCGAGCTGTGGCCGAACTGGTCGCGCGACGGCAAGTCGATCGTCTATGTGCGCTGGACCGATGCGGGGCTGGGCGAGGTTCACGTCATCGCCGCGGCGGGCGGCGCGTCGCGCAAGGTGACGAGCGTTCCCGGCCGCTATGCCGAGCCGCGCTTCTCCCCCGACGGGCGCACCATCGCCTTCGAGCGGCGCGGATCGGGCGGGCTGACCTCGGGCCGCTGGAGCGAGGACCCGGGCGTCTACCGCGTTGCGGCGAGCGGCGGCGCGCCGGAGCGTGTCGCGCCCGGCGCCGCCAAACCGATGTTCGGCGCGGCGAACGACCGCATCTTCATGGTCACGGCCGGCGACGGCAAGAGCCAGCTGATCAGCACCGACCTTTCGGGGCAGGACCGGCGCGTCCATGCGAGCGGCGAACTGGTCAGCGACTATGAAATCTCGCCCGACGGCCGCACCCTCGCCTTCCGCCAGAATTACGACGCCTATGTCACCCCGCTGATGCCCGGCGGGCAGGATGTGACGCTGGGGATCAAAAGCGGCGCGCTGCCGGTGACGCGGGTGAGCGGCAGCGGCGCGAGCTATATCCACTGGTCGGACGGCGGACGGCGCCTGCACTGGACCAGCGGCGCGACGCTGTTCGGCGCCGACCTCGCCAGCCTGTTCGCCAACGCCCCGGCGGACGACAAGGCGCCCAAATTCACGCCGCCGACCGGCGGCGTGTCGCTGTCGATGACGCAGGCGGCGGCGAAGCACAGGGGCGTCGTCGTCGTCACCGGCGCCAGGATCGTCACCATGGCCGACAAGGACGGCGGGATCATCGAAAATGGCGTGATCGTCATCGACGGCGACCGGATCAGCCATGTCGGCCCTGCGGACAGCGTGAACGTCGGCACGATGACCAACGCGGTGAAGATCGATGCGACCGGCAAGACGATCGTCCCCGGCTTCGTCGATGCCCACGCGCACGGCCCGCACGGCGAGAATGAGCTCGTTCCGCAGCAGAACTGGTCGGAGATCGTCAATCTGGCGATGGGGACGACGACGAGCCACAATCCCTCGTCGCGCGCGTCCGAAATCTTCGTCTCGGCCGAAATGCAGCGCGCCGGGCTGATCCTCGCGCCGCGCATCTTTTCGACCGGCGAGATCATCTATGGCGCCAAGGCGGCGGGCGTCCATGCCGAGATCAACAGCTATGACGACGCGCTCGCGCACGTCCGCCGGCTGAAGGCGCAGGGCGCGCACAGCGTCAAGAACTACAACCAGCCGCGCCGCGAGCAGCGGCAGATGGTGGTGAAGGCCGCGCAGGCGGAGAATATGGCGGTCTATCCGGAGGGCGGATCGCTCTACACGATGGACGTGTCGCTGATCCAGGACGGCAACACCACCGTCGAGCATAATGTCCCGCTGCACGTCTTCTACAAGGATCTGGTGCAGCTGTGGGGCCAGACGCAGGTGGATTACACGCCGACGCTCGTCGTCACCTATGGCGGCCCCGCGGGCGATCCCTATTGGCGCGCCCACACCAATGTGTGGGAGCATCCGATCCTGACCCGCCATATCCCGCCGACGATCCTCGCCGCCGACAACAAGCGCCGCACGATCGCGCCCGAGGGCGACTATGTCGACGACGATGCAGCGCGGCAGGCGGGCAAGATCGCCGCGGCGGGCCGCAATGTGTCGATCGGCGCGCACGGTCAGCAGGCGGGCGTCGGCGCGCACTGGGAAATCTGGTCCTTCGTGCGCGGCGGCTGGAGCAACATCGACGCGCTGCGCGCCGCGACGATCATGCCGGCGAACGCGCTCGGCTATGCGAAGGACGTGGGGTCACTCGAGGCGGGCAAGCTTGCCGACCTCATCATCCTCGACGGTGATCCGACCGAGGATATCCGCAACACCGAGAAGATCCACCGCGTGATGCTGGGCGGGCGGCTCTACGATCCGCTGACGATGAACGAGGCCGAGACGGGCAACCGCCAGCGCGCACCCTATTGGTGGGAGGCGGATTCGCCTTCGACGGCTCATTAACGTCCTCATGGGTCTGTGGGGATTCAAGCCGGTCACGGCCTTTCCCTCCCCCTTTATGGGGGAGGCAGCGAGACTTGCCAGCTTGCTGGCGTAGTCGCAGCGGAGGGGGTGCGGGTTAGGCCTGAAGCGGGCGGCGCAAGGACGCACCATCACCCCCATCCAACTCCGCCTAAGCCGCTTCGCGGCCAAGGCTGCGTATCCTTCCCCCATCAAGGGGGAAGATTGGCTGAATCCCCATAGGCCCATGTCCGGTCGTCATTGCGACCCCGGCGAAAGCCGGGGGAAGCAATCCAGAGCGGTTTACGCGACTCTGGATTGCCGCGTCGCCTTCGGCTCCTCGCAATGACGAAGGGAATTTAGCGACACGCCGCCCTCCCGGAATGAAACGACGAGCCGTTGCGGTTAACGACGCATCAGCCTTGCACGGCGAAGCCCTTTGCCTATAGACATTTAGGCTTGCGGTAGCGCAGACCATTTCGGTCGGGGGGAAGGACATTGCGGATATTGGGTGCCAGGCTTGCGGCGGTAGCAGCCGGTTTGACGACGCTGTTCCACGCATCGCTCGCGCATGCGCAGACGGCGCTGCCCGATCCCGAGGGATCGGGCGCGATCGTCAATGCGGTGCGCTGGCTGCAGGGAACGCTGCTCGGCACCGTCGCGACGGTCGTCGCGATCATCGCGGTCGCCTCGGTCGGCTTCCTGATGCTGACCGGGCGGATCAACTGGCGCTACGGCGCCACGGTGATCCTCGGCTGCTTCATCCTGTTCGGCGCCGCCAGCATCGTCGCGGGCATCCAGTCGGCCTCGGGTAGCGGACTCTAGGGGCGGCGCGATGAGCGACCTCGACCGCGATACATTGTTCGTGGCGCTGACGCGGCCGCAAATGTTCGCGGGCGTGACCTACAGCTTCTTCGTCATCAACGCGATCGTCGCGACCGAATTGTTCCTGATCTTCCGCTCGCTCTGGGCGCTCGCCGGCGCGCTGGCGATCCACATGATCGGCGCGCTGCTGTGCCTGCGCGAGCCGCGCTTCTTCGACATCTGGCTGACCAAGGTCAGCCGCTGTCCGCGCGTGACCAACTTCAAGACCTGGCAGTGCAATTCCTATCGGCCCTGAAGCGCCCCGGCGGCGACGGTGACGGCGAAGTGCCGGCGGGTAGGCACCTGCCCTACGCCCGCCACGCCGACGAGCACACGATCGAGACGCGCGACGGCCTGTTGATGCAGATCATCCGGCTGCGCGGCATATTGTTCGAGACCGCCGACAGCGACGAGCTCAACTATCGCAAGCTGCTGCGCGACGCGATGCTGCAGGCGATCGGATCGTCGCGCTACGCCCTCTATCACCATGTCGTGCGGCGCGAGGCGAATGTCGAACTCGACGGCGACTATGGCGACGCCTTTTCCGCCGGGCTCGACGAGCGCTGGCGGGCGCGGCTGGCGACGCGGCAGCTTTACCGCAACGACCTGTATCTCACGCTCGTCCGCCGTCCGGCGCCGGGGCGCATGGGGCTGCTCGACCGGCTGTCGGGCTGGCTCGGCCGCACCGGGCAGGATTATCGCGCGAGCCTCGCGCAGGAACTGCGCCAGCTCGACACCGCGCGCGAGGCGCTGATCGCGCAACTCGGCAGCTACGAGCCCGAACTGCTCGGCCTTTACGACGGCGATCAGGGGCTCTGCTCCGAACCGCTCGAATTTCTGGGGCAGCTCTATTCGGGCGAGCCGCGACGCCTGCTCGCGCCGCATCAGGATGCGGGCGACTATCTGCCCGACCGGCGGATCAGCTTCGGTGCCGAGACGATCGAGCTTGCGCCCGCGGGCGACACGGATCGCCGCTTCGTCGGCATGGTCGCGATCAAGGATTATCCCTCCTCGACCGCGACCGGCATGTTCGACGAGTTGCTGCGCCTGCCGTTCGAGATGGTGATGACGCAGAGCTTCGCCTTCGTCGACCGCCAGCCCGCGCTCGGCAAGATGAACCTCGCGCTGCGCCGGATGCGCTCGACCGAGGACGAGGCGCTCAGCCTGCGCGACCAGCTCGCGCGCGCCAAGGACGATGTCGCGGCGGGCCGCGCCGCTTTCGGCGAGCATCACATGACGATCGCGGTCCACGGCACGAGCGAGGAAGAGGTCGGCGCGAACATCGCCGACGTCCAGGCGTCGCTCGCCGAACTCGGCATCATCTCGGTGCGCGAGGATATCGCGCTCGAACCGACCTTCTGGTCGCAATTCCCCGGCAACTTCAAATATATCGTGCGGCGCGGGCTCGTCTCTTCGGCCAATTTCGCGGGGCTCGCCAGCGGGCATAATTTCGCCGCGGGCCGCGCCGACGGCAATCATTGGGGCAAGGCGGTGACGGTGTTCGAGACGACCGCCGCCGGCCCCTATTATTTCAACTTCCATCAGGGCGATCTCGGCAATTTCACCGTCATAGGGCCGTCGGGGTCGGGCAAGACGGTCGTCGTCAACTTCCTGCTCGCGCAGGCGCGCCGCTTCGACCCGCGCATCATCTTCTTCGACAAGGATCGCGGCGCCGAGCTGTTCATCCGCGCGATCGGCGGGCGCTACGACCAGCTGCGGCCCGGGGTGCCGAGCGGGCTCAACCCGCTCCAGCTCGACGACACGCCCGCCAACCGGCAGTTCCTGATCGACTGGCTGGCGCAGCTCGTCGGCGGCGCGGGCATCGAGGAACTGGCGCAGATCAAGGACGCGGTCGACGCGAGCTATGGCCAGCCGCGCGCGCACCGCCGGCTGCGCCACGTCGCCGAACTGTTCCGCGGCGGCCACCGACCGCGCGCCGACGACATGTGGTCGCGCCTGCGCCCCTGGTGGGGCGACGGCGAGCGCGCCTGGCTCTTCGACAATGTCGAGGACCTGACCGACATGGACAGCGCCACCATCGGCTTCGACATGACGGTCATCCTCGACGATGCGGCGATGCGCACCCCGGCGATGATGTATCTCTTCCACCGCGTCGAGGAGCGGCTGACCGGCGACAAGACGATCATCGTCGTCGACGAGGGGTGGAAGGCGCTCGACGACGAGGTGTTCGTGCGCCGCATCAAGGATTGGGAAAAGACGATCCGCAAGCGCAACGGCATCGTCGGCTTCGCGACGCAGAGCGCGCAGGACGCGCTGGAGAGCAAGATCGCGAGCGCGCTGATCGAACAGGTCGCGACGCAGATCTTCATGGCCAATCCGAAGGCGCGCGCCGCCGACTATATCGACGGCTTCGGGCTGACCGAGCATGAGTTTCAGCTCATCCGCACCCTGCCCGACAATGCGCATTGCTTCCTCGTCAAGCATGGCAACGACAGCGTCGTCGTCCGCCTGAACCTGACCGGCGAGCGCGACATGCTGACGATCCTGTCGGGCCGCGAGCGCACCGTGCGCCTGCTCGACCAGATCCGCGAGACCGCGGGCGACGATCCGGGCGCGTGGATGTCGCGCCTGCTGGCGGTCGCATGAGCATCGCCTTCGCCCCCTGCGCGCCGCCGTCGGCGGGCGACAGCTTCGTCGGCGGCACGCTGTCGGCGATCGAATGCCAGGCGCAGACGATCGGCAACGCCGGCTATCTTGCGCTGTCGGCGCCGGGGTCGGGCATCGCCGCCTTCCTGACCGCGATGCTGACGATCTTCATCGCGCTGATCGGATACCGCATGTTCGCCGGACGCGGACCCGATATCGGCGGGGGGCTGCTGATCTTCGCCAAGATCGGCATCGTCGTCGCGCTCGCGACCAGCTGGCCGGCCTTTCGCACATTGATCTATGACGTCGCGATCGACACGCCCGCGCAACTCGGCGCGACGGTGGGCGGCGCGGCCTCGCTCGCGGGCGGCGGCACCCCCATCGCCTATCGCCTGTCCGAAACCGACCGGGCGCTGCGCACGCTCAATGCCTGGGGCGTCGGCAACGAGGCCGCGCGTGCCGGGATGAGCGACGATCAGGGGATCGAGCCCGACACCACCTATGAGAGCAAGGCGCTGGGCGCGGCGCGCATGACCTTCCTCGCCGGGTCGCTCGGCAGCATCGCCCTCACCCGTCTCGCCGCCGGAGTGCTGCTTGCTCTGGGACCGCTGTTCATCGCCTTCCTGCTGTTCGACGCGACGCGCGGCATCTTCGGCGGCTGGCTGCGCGGGCTGATCGGGCTGACGCTCGCGGCGACGGCGAGTTCGCTGGTGCTCGCGGTCGAGACGGCGATCGTCCAGCCGCGCGCCGTCGCCCTCATCAACCTGCGCGCTTCCGGCTATTCGATCCAGGGGGCGGCGACCGAATTGCTCGCGCTGGCGATCGTCTTCGCCTTCGTCACCCTCGCGGTGCTGCTCGTCTCCTTCTATGTCGCGGCCGGGCTGCGGCTGCCGCGCTGGCAGTGGGCGCAGCAATATCTGCCGGCGTCGATGCGCGGACCATCGGGCGCGGCGGAAGCGCGCACGGGCGGGCAGCCGGCAGAGCGCGCCGATCCGCGCTCGCGCGCCGCGGTCATCGTCGATGCCGTCGAGGCGATGCAGCGGCGCGAGGCCGCGGCGGCACCCGGCGGCGGCGCGCGCGGTCCCGGCCGCGCCCGCACTGTCGCCGCATCCGCCGAAACCGCCGCCTCGCGCGACGCACGGCGCGCGGCCGTCGACACGGAAGCCGGTAGCGCACCGCGCCGGCGCACCACCGGCCGCGCCTCGACCAGCGGCAGCCGGCGGGACGAACGCTGATGAAACAGGATATGAAACAGACCCGCGAAGATTATCTGGAGGCCGCCGAAAGCTGGGGTGCCGACCGCCATGCCGAACTGACCAAATCGCGGCGCACCGCGTGGATCGTCGCGTCGGTCGCCGCCGCCATCGCGCTGCTCGAAGCGCTGGCGCTCGTCTTCCTGACCCCGCTCAAGACGGTCGAGCCCTATACGTTGCTCGTCGACCGCAACACCGGCTTCGTCCAGGCGCTCGACCCGCTGCAGCCCGCGCGGGTCAGCGGCGACACCGCGCTGACGCAGAGCTTCCTCGTCCAATATGTCATCGCGCGCGAGAATTTCGCGATCGATTCGGTGCAGAACGACTATCGCAAGGTCGCGCTCTGGTCGGCGGAAACCGCGCGCAGCGACTATCTTGCGCTGATGCAGTCGGACAATCCCGCGAGCCCGCTGGCGAAATATCCGCGCGGTTCGATCGTCGAGACGCAGGTGAAGAGCATCTCGCCACTGTCCGCCAACAGCGCGCTGGTCCGCTTCGACACGCGGCGCCGCGACGCGGCGGGCGACTGGCAGCCCCCGCAGAGCTGGGTGACGACGATCCGCTACCGCTATTCGGGCGAGCCGATGAAGCAGGAGGACCGGCTGTTCAACCCGCTCGGCTTCCAGGTCGTGCGCTATCGCCGCGATCCCGAGATGCTGCCGGCGGTCGCGGCATCGCCCGCCGGCGCGCGCGCGCCGGAAAAGGGGGACAGCGTGCCGGTCGCCGACGGCGGCGAAGCGCTGCCGCAGCCGCCGTCCTCCGGCCGCGCACCGCGCGGCGACGTGGTCAAGCGCCTGCCCGACGGCACCGAGCTGACGCTGTGATGCGCCGCGCGCCCCTGCTGCTGCTCGCGTTGCTGGCGATGCCCGCGGCGGCGCAATATGGCGAGCCGCCACCGCCGCCGGTCGCGATCGAGCCGGCGATCCAGTCGGTCACCTATGCCGAGGGCCGCGTCGTGCGCCTGACCGCCGCGCCGGGCTATCAGCTCACCATCGAGATTTCCCCCGACGAGACGATCGAGACAATCGCGATCGGCGACAGCGCGGCGTGGCAGGCGGCGCCGAACCGCCGCGGCGACCGCATCTTCATCAAGCCGCTGCAATATGGCGTGACGACGAACATGATCGTCGTGACCGGCACGCGCACCTATTTGTTCGAGCTGGCGACATCGAGCCACGGCGGCGCCGATGCGACGCAGATCGTCCGCTTCGCCTATCCCGAACCGGCGGCGGTCTCGACCCCACCCGACGAACAGCGCGTCGATCAGGGCCTCTACCGGCTCACCGGCAAGCGCGAGCTTTTCCCCTTGGCGATCAGCGAGGACGGGCGCCGCACCTATATGCAATGGTCCGCCGACGGGCTGCTCCCCGCCGTCTATATCGTCGACGAGCTGGGGCAGGAAAAGCTGGTCGACGCGATGATGCGCGACGGCATTCTTACGATCGACGAGGTGGTGCCGCGCCTGATCTTCCGCCTCGACGGCAAGCTCGCGCGCGCCGTCCGCCGCAGCGAGGCCCGCGCGAAATGACCGACACGACCGCCCCCCAGCCCGCATCGAACGGCAATGGCCCGACGATCCGCCGCCCGCGGCAGGGCCTGCCGACGCCGCTGCTGATCGGCCTCGCGGCGCTTGCCGCCATCACTCTGTTCGTCATCCTCGAAGGGCGGCGGCAGGACAGCGCCGCCCCCGCGGTCGCCGGTGCGGGAACGGCGACCTTCACGGCGCCGCCGCCGCTCGCCATTCCGCGCGACTATCCGCAGCCGCCGCAGTTCCTCCCGGCACCCGTCGCCGATCCCGCGCCGCGCGCCGCGCCGAGCGCGCCGCCGCAGCCGCAGATCGTCTATGTGCCGCAGCCGATACCGCAGCCGCCCCAGCATTACGATCCGCCTCCACCGCCGCCGCGCGCGGTCAATGCCGGGCCGGTCGTCGTCTATGACGGCCAGGGCAGCGCTGCGGGCGGCGCGCGCGACGGCGATCCCGACCAGCCGCAGCGCGGCGCCGCGCCGGCGGAGGCGGGCCGGGTGCGCGCGGGCGTGCTCGCCAACCGCTCGACCACGGTGGTGCAGGGCTCGCTGATCCCCGCGGTGCTCGAAACCCCGCTCGACAGCTCGCGCCCCGGCTTCTCGCGCGCCGTGGTGTCGGGCGACGTGCGCAGCTTCGACGGCAGCCGCGTGCTGATCCCGCGCGGCAGCCGCCTGATCGGCGAATATCGCTCGGAGGCGGCGCTGGGGCAGAAACGCGCCTTCATCACCTGGACGCGGCTGATCCGTCCCGACGGCGCGACCATCTCGCTCAATTCGCCGTCGGGCGACCCGCTCGGCCGCGGCGGCATAAGGGCGAAGGTCAACAGTCATTTCTTCTCGCGCTTCGGCGAGGCGATATTGCAGTCGGTGCTCGACATCGGCGTCAACGCCGCGGCGAGCGCGACCGATTCGCCCGTCGTCATCCTGCCCGGCGCGATGGCCGCCAATCGCCCGAGCGCGCCGAGCATCCCGCCGACGCTGAAGGTGGCGCAGGGCACCAGCATCTCGGTCTTCGTCGCGCGCGACCTCGATTTCTCGGGCGTGGAGCGCCGCTGATGGGCAATGTCGCGGTCCTGCCCGACGACCGCGTCTATTTCCGCAGCTATCTCGCGCCGCTCGCGCCGCTGCTCGACCGCGCCGACGTCACCGACATCTATGTCAACCGCCCCGGCGAGGCCTGGGCCGAATCGCTGACCGGCAGGATCGAGACGCACGCGATTCCCGCGCTCACCGAGCAGTTGCTCGAACGGCTCGCGCGGCAGATCGCGGCGCTGTCGCACCAGGGCATCAACCGCGAGCATCCCCTGCTCTCGGCGACCATGCCCGACGGCGCGCGCGTGCAGGTCGTCGCCCCGCCCGCGACGCGCGGCGGGGTGGTGCTGGCGATCCGCAAGCATGTCGCGCCCGACCTGCGGCTCGAAGATTATGCGGAAGGCGGCGCCTTCGCGGCAACGCGCGCCGGACGGATCGGCGAGACGAGCGAGGCCGACCTGCAGTTGCACGCGCTGCTGGGCGCCGGAGATATCCCCGCCCTCCTCCGCGCCGCGGTGCTCGGCCGCAGGAATGTGCTGATCTCGGGCGGCACCTCGTCGGGCAAGACGACCTTCCTCAACGCGCTGCTGCGCGAGGTGCCGGCGGACGAGCGGCTGATCCTGATCGAGGATACGCCCGAAATCACGATCCACCATCCCAACGCCATCGGCCTGCTCGCGGCGCGCAGCGCGCTGGGCGAGACGCACACCAGCGCCGAGGACCTGCTCAGCGCCTCGCTGCGCCTGCGCCCCGACCGCATCATTCTCGGCGAATTGCGCGGGCCGGAGGCCTTCTCCTTCCTGCGCGCGGTCAACAGCGGCCATCCGGGTTCGATGACGACGATCCACGCCGACAGCCCCGAGCGCGCGATCGAACAGCTGACGCTGCTGGTGCTGCAGGCCGGCAGCCGCCTCGACCGCGCCGACGTGCATCATTATGTGCGCTCGACGGTGGACGTCTTCGTCCAACTGGACCGCAGCGGCGGCAAGCGGCGCATCGCCGAAGTGAAATTGCGCGAGGTATAGCGACAGCAAAATCCTCCCCGCTTGCGGGGAGGTGGCAGCCCCCTTCGACGCCGCCTGCGGCGTCGCTCAGGATAAACTCCGCTCTGACGGAGGGGGGTGGCGTCCTCGCGCCCAGTTCGAGGGCGAAGGCCCCCTCCACCGCTTCGCGGTCCCCCTCCCCGCAAGCGGGGAGGAATTCAAGCAACCAGCAAAAAGGGCGCCCGACCCCAGTCGGGCGCCCCTTCCTTTTCCCGGCGCGGCCGGTTCCGTTACTTCTTCGTACCCTGCCCGGTGAAGCTGCCGTTGGTCCCATTGTTTACGACGACATTGTCGCCATAGCTGGTCAGCGAGCCGCCCAACACCCTCAGCCCGATGCTGTTGTGGGCGACCTTGCTGCCGCTCATCTGCACCAATGGTGTGTCCCCGGCTACATATAAGCCGTCGTCGGTGCTGCCGATGATGACGCTATCCTTGATCAGCAGTTGCAGCGGCGTATTGGGATTGTCAGAAACAGCGCTGATCCCTTGCCGTGCGCCAGTGAACAAGCTGTTCGTCACGGTGCCTTTCAAGCTGGAGCCCGGTTGGGCGACGTAGGCTTGCACTCCGGAGCTGACGCTATTGTTCGTGCTCACCCGCACATTGTTGAGCGAGAAAGTTGCTGCGACATTGTGCTGAGGATACGCAAATATCGCGTGAGCGCTGTCGA
The DNA here is from genome assembly GCA_937873425.1 of uncultured Sphingopyxis sp. GTDB lineage: Bacteria > Pseudomonadota > Alphaproteobacteria > Sphingomonadales > Sphingomonadaceae > Sphingopyxis. The sequence goes on from CALMYE010000090.1 coordinate 11,874, forward strand.
CGATCGTCACATTCTCAACCGTCAGCGACGCACCGCTATTCGCGGGTTCGAATAATATGCCGCTAGTGGTAAAACCGCGGATGGTCGAATTTCGAACCACGACATTGCCTGCCTGCACTATTCGGACGGCGCTCAACCCCTGACCGATTCCCTCGAAATCGAGCCCGCTCAGCACGACAGTGTCGGACGCGCCGGCATTGATAGTGATGCCGTTGGTCCCTGCCACCAGGATGCCCGCGGTCGTGTGGTCGCACAGAATGGTGATCGACTTGGTGATCGTCACCGCGCCCACGCCGCCGGGGTCGAGGCAGTTGATCTCGCCGCCCGCGGCGGTCTTGCTGATGGTGCCCTGGATCGTCCGGCACGGCGCGGTGCGGCTGCACGGGTTGGCGTCGTCGCCGACGCCCGAAACCCAGGTGCGCGTCGCCTGTGCCGAGGCCGGCTCGGCAAAGGCCAATGTTCCGGCGACGGCGAGCAGGGCATAGAAGAGCCCCCAGATGCGATTGGTCATGATCTTCTCTCCGATAGTGGCGAGATGCGCGGCCGCGCGGGCGGCCCGCCGTCCGGTCATTGCTTGGAAATGGTGCCGGTGAAGGCGCCGTTGTTGGCGTTGTTGATCAGCTCATTGTCGCCATAGCTGAGCAGCACGCCGCCATTGAGCGACCGCACGCCAAAGGCGCTGTTCGAGGAGATCAGATTGCCGGTGGCCTGCACGGTCGCGCCGACGTCCTGCGAGGCGATGCCGTTCTGGCTGGTGCTGATCACATTTCCGCTGACCAGGACGTTCGCGGTGCTGCCCGCCGGCGCCTTCACGAACACGGCGTTTCCGGCGTCGGAGAAGACGCTGTTGGAAACGACGCCCTTGACGGTCGCGCCGGTCACGCCGGTGGTGTCGACGCGGACCGAGGCGCCCGATATGTCGGCCGCCTTCAGATTTTCGATCGCGAAGGTCACCGCGACATTGTTCGCGGGCTGGATCAGGATGCCGCCCGAATTGTTCGCCACGCCGTTGCGCGCGATCGTCACATTGTCGATCACCAGCGTCGCGGCGGGCGACGTCGGGACGAAGCTGACGGCATAGCTGGTGGCGGATTTGAACCCGCGGATCGACGAATTGCGGATATGGAGCGAACGGCCGCCCAGGAAGCGGACGCCGTTGAGGCCCGTCCCGATGCCCTCGATGTCGAGCCCGCTCAGCACCACCGAGTCGTTCGCGCCGGCATTGACCACGATCGCATTGGTGCCGCCCGCGATAATGCCGCCGTCGATATTGTCGCACAGGAGCTTGATCGACTTGGTAATCGTCACCGCGCCGAAGCTGCCGGGGTCGAGGCAGTTGATCTCGCCCTGCGCCGCGGTCTTGGAAATCGCGCCGGCGAAGGTCCGGCAAGGCGCGGTGCGGCTGCACGGATTGGCGTCGTCGCCGACCCCCGAAATCCACGTGCGCGTCGCCTGCGCCGACGCCGGCGTCGCCAGCGGAATGGCGAGCAGCGCGACAACGGCGGCCAGCAGGCCGCGCAAGACATGTCTGTTCATCGATATTCCCCCATCATCGCCCCGGCGCCCACCCCAAGGGCCGCCACCGGAACAGGTCCCACCCTGCGCATCGGTCGAACGGGTTGTCGCAGCGCGCTATCGCCTGCCCCATCCCCCCCGGGCGCGAAGATTCGCCGGCCCCACGAAGCCGCCTCCTTCTGCCGCAAGCATGACAGCAATGCTTATGCCTATCAAGCGATTAACGATGGCGATGGCCTTTCGGCCGGCGACGCCAATCCTTTGTCTTTCCACGCTTTGGGAGCGATACCGAACTTTGTTGGGGCTGCGGGGTTGCAACATCGGCGCCCCTTCGCTAGGGGCGTCCGCCTCGGCGAGGAGAGTTGGCTGAGTGGTCGAAAGCGTCGCACTCGAAATGCGAAGTGCCGGCAACGGTACCGAGGGTTCGAATCCCTCACTCTCCTCCATTTTTCCCTGCGTTCAGGCCCCGGCGCGCCATTCGCCGCGCTCCCGCGGGTCTTTCACCCTTGATCGGCGCGCGAATCGTCATAGATGAATATCATGACGCCGAAATCTCTTCCCGTTCCGACCGATGCCGCCGCCCGCGCCCCGCTCATCGAGCTTGCCCATTTCG
>CALMYE010000091.1 GCA_937873425.1 uncultured Sphingopyxis sp.
AGCCGCTCGACGATGGTGACGTTGGCCTGGCCGCCGCCTTCGCACATCGTCTGCAGGCCATATTTGCCGCCCGTGGCGTCGAGCACGCCGAGCAGGGTCGCCATCAGCTTGGTGCCGCTGGCGCCGAGCGGGTGGCCGAGGGCGATCGCGCCGCCGTGGACGTTGAGCCGCGCATGGTCGGCGCCGAGATATTTGAGCCAGGCGAGCGGCACGGGCGCAAACGCCTCGTTGACCTCATAGGCGTCGATGTCCCCGATCTTCAGCCCCGCCTTCTTCAGCGCCTTTTCGGTCGCGAACAAAGGCTCTTCGAGCATGATGATCGGATCACCGGCGGTCACCGAAATATGGTGGATGCGCGCACGCGGGGTCAGGCCATGATCCTTCAGCGCCTGTTCCGACACGATCAGCGCGGCGCTCGCGCCGTCGCAGATCTGGCTCGACGAGGCGGCCGTGATCGTGCCGCCTTCCTGCAGGATCTTGACGCCCGCAATGCCTTCGAGCGTCGCGTCGAAGCGGATGCCCTCGTCGACCTTGTGCCATTCCCGGCCCTCGGGCGTCTCGATCTCGACGGGCACGATCTCGCGTTCGAACGCGCCCGCCTCGGTCGCCGCCTTCGCGCGGCGATGGCTTTCGAGCGCGAAGGCGTCGAGGTCGTCCTTGGTGAAGCCGTGCTTCCTGACGATCATCTCGGCGCCCATGAACTGGCTGAACATGATGCCGGGATATTTTTCCTCGAGCCGCGGCGATTTGTAATTGCCCAGCCCCTCCTTCATGAACAGCGTCGCGACGCTGCCCATCGGCACGCGGGTCATGCTTTCGATGCCGCTCGCAAGGACGATGTCCTGCGTGCCCGACAGCACCGCCTGCGCCGCGAACATCATCGCCTGCTGCGACGAGCCGCACTGACGGTCGATGGTGACGGCGGGGATCGAGTCGGGCAGCTTCGAGGCGAGCACCGCGTTGCGGCCCAAGTCCATCGTCTGCTCGCCGCCCTGGCTGACGCAGCCGGTGATGACGTCTTCGATCGCGCTGGTGTCGAAATCGTTGCGCTCGGCGATCGCGTCGAACACCGCCGCGCCGAGATCGACGGGGTGGACGCCCGCGAGCCGGCCGCCGCGGCGGCCGCCGGCTGTGCGGACGGCATCGACGATATAAGCATGTGCCATGGGGAGTTCCTTTCAATCCAAATCCCTCTCCCATCGGGAGAGGGTTGCGAAGACTTGGCGGCTTGTCCGCCTAGTCGAAGCTGGGTGAGGGGTGCGGCGCGAGATCGTGCCGCCAACAGATGAACCCCTCACAAGACTTGCTAGGCGGCGAGCCGCCAAGCCAAGTCTTTCTCTCCCAAAGGGAGAGATAATCGCCTCAGAGCTTGCGCCCGATCAGTTCCTTCATGATCTCGTTCGTGCCGCCGAAGATGCGCGTAACGCGCGCCGCGCGCCAGGCGCGGGCGATCGGATATTCGTTCATGTAACCCGAGCCGCCGAACAGCTGGAGGCACTTGTCCATCACCTCCCATTGCAGGTCGGTGTGCCACAGCTTCGCCGCGGCGCCCTCCTCCGGGGTCAGCTCCTTCTTCATGTGGCGCGCGAGCGCCCAGTCGAGGTGCGCCCAGCCGACCTGCAATTTCGCCTTGAGGTCGGCGAGCACGAAGCGGCTGTTCTGGAAATCGAGGATCGGCTTGCCGAACGCCTTGCGCTCGCGCGTATATTCGACGGTGTCGTCGAAAGCGCGCTGCGCCGAGGCCTGCGCGCTGACCGCGATCGACAGGCGCTCCTGCGGCAATTCGCTCATCAGATAGATGAAGCCCTGCCCCTCTTCGCCGAGGCAGTTGGTGATCGGCACGCGGACGTCCTCGAAGAAGAGTTCCGACGTGTCGGCCTCGTCCTGCCCGATCTTGTCGAGGTTGCGGCCGCGCTTGAAGCCCTCGCGGTCGGCCTCGACCAGCACGATCGACACGCCCTTCCACGCGGGCTGCACCTCGGTGTCGGTCTTGACGCAGACGAGGATCAGGTCGGCGTTCTGGCCGTTGGTGATGAAGGTCTTGGACCCGTTGATGACATAATGATTGCCGTCCTTCTTCGCGGTCGTCCGCATGCCCTGAAGGTCGCTGCCGGTGCCCGGTTCGGTCATCGCGATCGCGGTGATCGTCTCGCCCGACACCATTTTGGGCAGCCAGTGCTTCTTCTGCTCCTCGCTGCCATATTTGACGATATAGGAGGTGACGATATCCGACTGGAGCGAGAAGCCGGTGGTCGCGCGGCCGTAATAGGCGCTTTCCTCGTCGACGATCGCATTATAGCCGAAGTCGAGGCCGAGCCCGCCATATTCCTCGGGAACCGTCGGGCACAGCATGCCGAGTTCGCCCGCCTTCGGCCAGATCGACTTGGGGACGATCTTGTCCTCGGCCCATCGTGCGGCGTTCGGCGCGACTTCCTTTTCGAGGAACTGGCGCACCGTCGAGCGGAAGGCTTCATGATCCTCGGTATAGGCCGAGCGCGACAGACTATCGAGCGACATGGTTTTCTTTCTCCCGTGTGCGGCCGGACGACATCGGGGAGCCGGCCGCGTCAATGGGCCGCGCAGGCGCGCGTCCTTCCCCGCCACCCTGACCTTACGTTTACGTGCACGTCAAGTAGAAATGCCGCTACGGTATGAAAGTCGCGCCATTCGGCGCTGGCGCCCGGCGGCGCGGAGCGGCTAGATGGGACGAATCGAAGCCCCTCCCCTTCAGGGGAGGGGTTGGGGTGGGGGGCTCGGCGTAGCGCGAGGCCGATGGACCCACCCCGCTGCGACTAGGGAGCAAGCTCCCAAGTCTCGCTGCCCCTCCCCTGAAGGGGAGAGGTTGGTCTACTTATAGACTTCGGGGAAGTGCATAATATGGTCGAACTTCTCCTCGATGCCGGCGCGCTGCTCGGCGAGTCGCCGCGCTGGCACGCCGCCGAAGCGCGCCTCTATTGGGTCGATATCGACGCCTTCCGTATCCACCGCACCGACCCGGCGACCGGCACCGACGAGGTGATGCAGCTCGACGGCCCCGTCGGTTGCGTCGCGCCGCGCGAAGGCGGCGGGCTGATCGCGGGGCTCAGGTCGGGCTGTGCGACGATCGACGCATGGGGCGCCGCACCGCGCGCCTTCGGCGAACAGGTGCTGGCGGACCTGCCCCACCAGCGCTTCAACGACGGCTGCGTCGATGCCGCCGGGCGGCTGTGGGTCGGCAGCCTGACCGCCGACAAGCCGAGGCGCGACGCCACCCTCTATCGCGTCGACCCCGACGCGACGCTGACCCCGATGATCGGCGGGCTGATGACGAGCAACGGCGCGGCCTTCAGCCCCGACGGACGCATCTTCTATCACGCCGACACGCCGACGCACCGCATCGACGCCTGGGACGTCGATCCCGCGACCGGGACGCTCGGCGAACGCCGCACCTTCCACCAGTTCGAGGAGGGCAAGGGCCGCCCCGACGGCGCCGCGGTCGATGCCGAGGGCTGTTACTGGTCGGCGCTGTGGGACGGCTGGCGCGTGGTGCGCTTCTCGCCCGCGGGCGAGTTGTTGCAGACCGTCGAGATGCCGGTGCAGCGCCCGACGATGATCGCCTTCGGCGGCGACGATCTCCGCACCGCGTTCGTCACCAGCGCGGGCAAGACTCTGACTGACGCCGAGCGCCGGGATCAGCCGCACGCCGGCGGTCTCTTCACCTTCTGCGTCGATGTGCCGGGGCTGGCACAGCCGGCGTTCGGGGGATGACCCCACCCCCGCTTGCACCCCACTGTCATATCGGGTTAAGGCACGCGCCGACATGGTTTCGTCCGAAACCTTTTCCACCGGGAGATTCGCCCATGCCGCGCAACGCGCCGTCCTTTGTCCGCCGACAGTCCGTTCGTCCCTTGGCGATGCTGCTTGCATCCACCGCCATGCTCATGGGTATCAGCCAGATGACCGTCGCCGCCGAAACCACCGCCGCTCAGCCCGCCGCCACCGCGCCCGCGAGCGACAACCCGATGCTCGCCGAATGGACCGGCCCCTATGAAGGGGTGCCGCCATGGGACAAGCTCGATCCCGAGCTGTTCCCCGACGCATTCCAGAAGGCGATGGATGAGGTGAAGGCGGAGGTTCAGGCGGTGATCGACGATCCCGCCGAGCCGAGCTTCGAGAACACCCATGTCCCGATGCAGCTCGCCGGCGACACGATCCAGCGCCTCTACGCGCTGTGGGGCGTGCAGACCTCGAACCGGTCGAACGACCGCGTCGAGGCGATCGACGCCGAATGGAGTCCGAAGCTCACCCAGTTCTTCACCGAGCTCTATCTCGATCCCAGGCTCTTCGCCCGCTATAAGGCGGTCTACGACAAGCGCCACGAAAGCGGCCTCGACGCGCAGCAGCTGCGCATCGTCGAGCGCAGCCATGACGAGATGGTGCGCGATGGCGCGAACCTCTCGCCCGCCGACAAGACGAAGCTGGTCGAGATCAACGCCAAGCTCGAAGGGCTGTTCTCCAGCTTCTCCTCCAAGCTGCTCGGCGACGAGAGGCTTCATATCTTCGTCACCGACAAGGCCGAACTCGACGGGCTCGAGCCGAGCTTCATCGCCTCGCTCGCCGCGGCGGCCGAGGCGCAGGGCAAGCCCGGCCAGTGGGCGATCAAGAACACCCGCTCGTCGGCGCAGCCGGTGCTGCAGAACGCCACCAACCGCAAGCTGCGCGAAAAGGTCTGGCGCGCCTTCGTGGGTCGCGGCGACAATGGCGACGCCAACGACACCAATGCGACGATCGCCGAAATATTGACGCTGCGCCAGCAGCGCGCCGAGCTGCTCGGTTTCCCGACCCATGCCCATTATCGCATGGCCGACACGATGGCGAAGACGCCCGAAAATGCGAATGCGTTGATGATGAAGGTCTGGCCCGCCGCGGTCGCGCGGGTGAAGGAAGAGGTCGCCGACATGCAGGCGATCGCCGACCGGGAGGCCAGAGCCGGCAAGACAAAGACCTTCAAGATCGAGCCTTGGGACTATCGCTTCTATGCGGAGAAGGTCCGCAAGGAAAAATACGACCTCGATGAAAGCGAGGTGAAGCCCTATTTCCAGCTCGACAAGCTCGTCGACGGCATGTTCTGGGCCGCGGGCCAGCTCTATGACCTGGGCTTCCGCGAGAATACGGGCGACATCCCGGTCTTCGACCCGCATGTGCGGACCTTCGAGGTCTATAACCTCAAGACCGACGCGAATGTCGGCGTCTTCTATCTCGACAATTTCGCGCGCGACGGCAAACGGTCAGGCGCGTGGATGACCACCTATCGCAGCCAGCAGAAGCTGGGCGGCGACCGCAACGTCCTTGCCTCGAACAACAATAATTTCACGCAAGGCGCGGGCGGCGAGCCGACGCTGATCAGCATCGACGACGCATCGACGCTGTTCCACGAGTTCGGGCACGGCATCCATTTCCTGCTCTATGACATCAATTATCCGGCGCTCGCCGGGGTGCCGCGCGACTTCGTCGAATTCCCGAGCCAGGTGAACGAGAACTGGCTGATGACCCCCGAAGTGCTGTCGAAATATGCGACCCACTATCAGACGGGCGAGCCGATTCCGCAGGCGCTGGTCGACAAGATCCTCGCCTCGGACAAGTTCAACCAGGGCTTTTCGACCGTCGAATATCTGGCGAGCGCGATCGTCGACATGAAGCTGCACGACCGCAAGGCGCCGGTGACCGACATCGACGCCTTCGAGCGCGAGACGCTGGCCGAGATCGGCATGCCGAAGGAAATCGTCATGCGGCACCGGCTGCCGCAGTTCGGCCACCTGTTCAGTTCGGACAGCTATTCGGCGGGCTATTATTCCTATCTCTGGTCGGAAACGATGGACGCCGACACCTGGGCGGCCTTCACCGAGGCCGGAGGGCCGTGGGACCGCAGCGTCGCCGACCGCTTCCGCACGCTGCTCCTGATGACCGGCAACGAGACCGACCGCGCCGAGGCCTATCGCGCCTTCCGCGGCCGCGACCCCGACGTGAGGGCGCTGCTCGCGAAGCGTGGCTTCCCGACCGAATAA
>CALMYE010000092.1 GCA_937873425.1 uncultured Sphingopyxis sp.
TCAGCACCGCGGCGGGCAGCGTCCACAGGTCGGCGATCAGCCCCAGCGCCCAGGCGCCGAGCGCCAGCGCGCCGAAGGTCACCGCCTGATAGATCGACAGGCAGCGGCCGAGGATCGCGTCGGGCGAGCGCAGCTGCATCGCGATGTTCAGCGTCGTCAGCGTGCCGACCCACGCGGCGCCCGCGATGAAGGCGGCAACCAGCACCGCAGCTGTCCGGTCGGTCAGCGCCATCGGCACCATCGCGGCGGCGAAGATCAGCGTCGATGTTCCCACCACCGCCTCGCTGCCCCAGCGCCGCCGCGCCGCGCCGACCCACAGCGCGCAGAGGATCGACCCGATGCCGAAAGCACCGAGGCACAGGCCATAGACGATCTCGGTCCCCTTCATCTGGTCGCGAACCAGCGACGGCAGCAGCGCCTGGAACCCCGCCGCGCCGAAGCCGAAGGCGAAGCCGCGCGCGAGGATGCGGCGGAGCGGGCTCGACTGGGCGCAGAAGCGGACGCCCGTCGCGATCGCCGCGAGCATCGGTGTCTTTGCCGGCGGCGGCGCTTCGGGCTTCCAGCGCAGCAGCACGACGATCAGCGCGAGATAGGAGAGCGTATTGAAGGCGAAGGCGGTGGCCGGTCCGGCGAGCGAGATCAGCAGCCCGCCGAGCGCCGGCCCGACGCTGCGCGCGAGATTGAAGGCGATGGAGTTGAGCGAGATTGCTTGCGGCAGATGTTCGTGCCCGACCTGCAATCGCACCGATGCCTGCCAAGCCGGCGCGTTGAGCGCGGTGCCGCAGCCGACCGCGAGGGTGAAGGTCAGCAGCAGCAGCGGCCCGATCGCCCCGATCCAGGTCGTGATGGCGAGCGCCGCCGAGGCGATCAGCATCCCCGTCTGCGCCGCGAGCATCACACGGCGGCGGTCGAAATTGTCGGCGATCGCGCCCGCGAAGACGCCGAGCATCAGGATCGGGATCGTCGCCCCCGCATTGACCAGCGCGATCAAGAGGTGCGACTGCGTCAGTTCGGTCATCAGCCAGGCGGCGCCGACCGACTGGATCATCGATCCCATGTTCGACGCGAGATTGGCGATCCAGATCGCGCGGAAGGCCGGAAAGCGGAACGGTGCGAGCGGGGACGGGCGGGCAGGCGGCGGCCCGGCCCCGTCGGCCATCAGTTGCGCCCTCCGACCAGGCCGCGCGCGATCACCTGCGCCTGGATTTCCGCCGCGCCCTCGAAGATGTTGAGGATGCGTGCGTCGCACAGCACGCGGCTGATCTCATATTCCATGGCATAGCCGTTGCCGCCGTGGATCTGCAGGCTGGCGTCGGCATTGGACCAGGCGGCGCGGGCGCCGAGCAGCTTGGCCATGCCCGCCTCTATGTCGCAGCGCTTGCCGCCGTCCTTGGCGCGCGCGGCGGCGTAGGAAAGTTCGCGCGCGGTCACGAAATCGACGAGGCTCATCGCCAGCTTGTCCGACACGCGCGGGAAATGGAGGATCGCCTGCCCGAACTGCTTGCGGCTGGTCGCATAGTCGAGCCCGAGTTCGAGCGCGCGCCGCGCGACGCCCACCGCGCGCGCGGCGGTCTGGATGCGCGCGCCCTCGAAGGTGCGCATGAGTTGCTTGAAGCCTTGCCCCTCCTCGCCGCCGAGCAGCGCGTCGGCGGGCGCCGTCATGCCGTCGAACTGCAGCGCATATTCGCGCATCCCGCGATAGCCGAGCACCTCGATCTCGCTGCCGCTCATGCCGTCGGCGGGGAAGGGGGCGTTTTCGCTGCCGCGCGGCTTGGGCACCAGCAGCATCGACAGGCCGGCATAGCCCTTCTCATCGGGCAGCGTCCGGGCGAGCAACGTCATCAAGTCCGACCGCGCGGCATGGGTGATCCAGTTCTTCGCGCCGTCGATCACCCAGCCGCCGTCCGGCCCGCGCCGCGCGCGCGTCTGGAGCGCGCCGAGGTCGGAACCGACATCGGGTTCGGTGAAGACCGCCGTGGGCAATATCTCGCCGCTCGCGATCTTCGGTAGCCAGTGCGTTTTCTGCTCTTCGGTCCCGCCGAGCACGATCAACTCGCCCGCGATCTCCGACCGCGTGCCGAGCGATCCGGTGCCGATCCAGCCGCGCGACAATTCCTCGGTGACGATGCACATCACCAGCTTGCCGAGGCCGAGCCCGCCATATGCTTCCGGGATGCAGACGCCGAAGGTGCCGAGTTCGGCCATCGCCGCCACCGTGGCATCGGGGATCAGCGCGTTGGCGAGGTGCCAGCCGTGCGCGTGCGGCAAAATCTCGGCGTCGGTGAAGCGGCGGTACTGCTCGCGGATGGCGTCGAGGTCGGCGTCGTGCAGCGTCTCGCTGGGCCATTGTCCGTCTGCCAGCAGCTGCGCCAATTCGGCGCGCTCGGCGGCGAAGTCAGCCTCAAGCAGCGCCGCGCAGCCATCTGCCAGCTTGGCGGCGGCGGCGGTCAGGCCGAGGTCGGCCGGCCGGAACATCTCATTCTGGCCCATCGGCAGCCCGCCGGTGAGTTGCGCGATTCCTTCGGCAAAAGCCAGATTCGTCACCAGCGCATCGACGGGGTTCGCCTCGCCTGCGGCCTCGTGCCAGTCAAGCGTCGCTTCGAGCGTCGCGACCGTCGTCGCCACCCAGGCGAAGCCGTGCGCCGCGCGCTGCTCGCGGTCGATCGGCGATTCCGCCAGCCGCGCCGCCAGCGCCGCCTGCGCCGCGGCGCGATAGTCCTGTGCGGCGCCCAGCGCCTGCCGATAGTCGGTCATTCCGTCATCCCGTTCGTCGCGGCGGCGATGCACCGAACGGACCGTCTCCGCAAGCCCAGTTAGTAAGCTAAGTCAGCAAGTCGCCGGACCGCGAAATATTCGTTCGCCCCCCACTGGCGCGGCGCGGGCCGACTGGTTACATGGGCCGCCACCAATCGACTCGCGCGTGCCGCTTTCCCGCCCGGAGCAGGCGCCGCCAAAAGCAGAAAGTGGCAGTTCATGGAAATCATCACCGGCCTGACCTTCGACGATGTGCTGCTGGTCCCCGGCGCGTCGGACATCCTGCCGTCGGACGCGAATCTCGCGACCCGGCTGACGAGCGAGATCAGCCTCAACATCCCGATCCTCTCCTCGGCGATGGACACGGTGACCGAGGCGGACATGGCGATATTGATGGCGCAGATCGGCGGGCTCGGCGTGCTCCACCGCAACATGACGGTCGAGGAACAGGCGGCGGCGGTGCGGCAGGTCAAGCGCTTCGAAAGCGGGATGATCGTCAACCCGATCACCATCACCCCCGACGCGCCGCTTTCCTATGCCACCGCGCTGATGGCGCAGCACCGCATCTCGGGCATCCCGGTGGTCGAGACCGGCGGCCGGCTCGTCGGCATCCTCACCAACCGCGACGTGCGCTTCGCCGAAAATCCGGGCCAGCCGGTACGCGAGCTGATGACGTCGGAAAATCTCGCGACCGTCCGCCCCGGCGTCGGACAGGACGAGGCGCGCAAGCTGCTGCACCAGCGCCGCATCGAAAAATTGCTCGTCGTCGATGATGATTATCGCTGCATCGGGCTGATCACGGTCAAGGACATGGAAAAGGCGGTCAATTTCCCCGACGCGACCAAGGACGGCAGCGGCCGGCTGCGCGTCGCGGCGGCGACCAACACCGGCGATTCGGGGATCGAGCGCGTAGAGGCGCTGCTCGACGCCGAATGCGACCTGATCGTCGTCGATACCGCGCACGGCCACAGCAAGGGCGTCGGCGCGACGGTCGAGCGGATCAAGACAA
>CALMYE010000093.1 GCA_937873425.1 uncultured Sphingopyxis sp.
CGGCAAGATCGCGCATCTCGACGGCCTCAATCTCAGCCGCGCGTGGAACTGGCGCACCATCGCCGCCGCGCTCGGCCCCGCGCACCCCGTCACCCCCGTCGCCGAAGCGGCCGCACAGCGCCACCTCGACGCCGCCCTGCCGCACGTCACCGGCGACTATATGGGCGAACATTGGCTCGCGAGCTTCGCATTGCTCGCGCTCGACGGACTCTAGCCGCCCGTCCCCAGCCACGCGCGCATCGCGCGCATGTCGCTGACCTCGGCGTCCATCGCGCTATCGCCGCGCCGCCGCAGCCACTGCCGCGCATGGTCCGCCAGCCGCAGCGGATAGGCGGGCCACACCCGCCAGCTGTTCACAGCCACCCCGGCCTGCTGCGCGACGATATGCCGCGGCGGAAAGGCGCGCCGCCACAACAGCGCCGTGCGCCCGCCCGCGCCCTTCGCCTCGGCCATATGCGTCGCGAAGCCGCGCTCGGCGCGCGCGTCCATGTCCTGCAGCATCAGCGCCTCGGCGGTCGCGACCAGCGCCTCGGGCACCGGCGCGGGGTCGGGGTCGGCGCTGTCCACCGGCCCCATATATTTCGCGGTCAGCGCCAGGATCAGCCGCGCCCCGCCGGTCCATCCGCCCGCCGCCGCTTCCGCCCAGAAGCGCGGCCAGTCGATCGCCGCCGCGCGCACCGCCGCCGCGATGTCGGTGAGCAGCATCGGCCCGGTGTCGAACGGCTGGCGGCCATAGGCGCCATGCACGATCAGGTGCAGCAGCGTGTCGGTCGGGTCGAGACAAACTATCTCCGCCGCCCCCGTTCTCGCGCGCACCCGCCGCGCCAACAGCGCTTCGGTCCGCGCCGCCACCGCGTCCCGATCCTCGCCCTCCCGCGGGTTGGTCAGCCGCCAGTGCAGCTCGAACGCCACGCGGCGCGGCCCCCAGTGCAGCGGCGGCAGATGCTTGTGATGCGCGCGCGCATAGGCGATCGGCGTGTGCGAAAACCGCCCTGGGACCGCGCCCGCCTCCGCCATCAGCGCATGCAGCCGCAACGCGTCGTCCTCGCTCAGCAACAGGTCGATGTCGCGCATCGGCCGCAGCGCGGGATGCGGATAGGCCTGCCACGCCAGCCACGCGCCCTTCAGCGCCGCATGGGGCAGTCCCGCGCCGTCGGCCAGCGTCCCGACCGCGGTCAGCGCCTGCTGCACCGCGAGCGCGCGCACGTTCGCGGCGCGCCAGCCGAGCGCCCAGTGCGCCTTCAGCATGTCGGGGATCGGCCACGCGCCGCCGCGCTCGCCGATCCGGTGATGGAGCAGCGGCGCCAGCCGATGCTGTTTCGCCATCGCGCCGATCGCATCCCATTCGTCCTCGGACAAGGCCGCGAGCGTCGCCGGATCGACCGGACGCGCGGTCCCCAGCATGTCGAGCAGCAAGCGGGCAAGCGCCGTGCGCTCCGTCATTCGGCCGCCTCCGCCGGATGCACGATCCGCCCGTCCTCGACCCGCACGGTCCGGTCGGCTAGGTCGAGCAGCGCCTCGCGATGCCCGATGATCACCAAAGTCACCAGCCCGTGCAGCCCGGCGATCGCGCGCCGGATCGCCGCCTCGTTCGCGGGGTCGAGCGCGCTCGTCGGCTCGTCGAGCACCAGCAGTTCGGGCGAGAGGAGCAGCGCGCGGGCGAGCGCGATGCGCTGCCGCTCGCCGCCCGACAATTGCTGGCCGCGGTCGCCGACCGGCGTGTCGAGCCCCTGCGGCAGCGCGAAGACGAACTCCGCCGACGCCTTTTCCAGCGCCGCGCGCAAGTCCGCCTCCCCCGCCCCGGGCACCGCCCACAACAGATTGTCGCGAATGCTGCCGCCGAGCAGGAACGGCTGCTGCTGCACATAGGCCGCCGAGCGGCGCCACAGCTGCCGCGCCGCGCCCGAAATCACCACATCGTCGACGCGCATCTCGCCCGCGTCGGGCGACAGCAGCCCCATCAATATGTCGGCGAGGCTGCTCTTGCCCGCGCCCGACGGCCCGACGATCGCCGTCGTCGTGCGCGCCGGCAGGTCGAGGTCGATGCCGTGCAACGCCGCTCCCGCGCGCCCCGCATAGGTAAAGGACACGCCGCGCAGCGTCACCGCCCGCGTCAGGCCGATCGGCAACGCCCCCTCGACCGGCGGCGGCTCGGCCGCCGCTTCGATTTCGCGCCGCAGCGCCTCCGCCTCGGCCATCGCGGGCGCGGCATGCAGCCAGCCATGCCAACTCTGCTGCACCACCCCCAGCATCGGCACCAGCCGCGCAAAGACCAGCAGCATCGGCAGCAGCGCCGCCAGCGGCATTTCGAACAGGACCAGCCCGGCATAGACGATTCCCGCGAGCAACAGCCCGCCACCGACCTGCATCGCGGTGCGCCCGTGGCTCGCGCTCGCCGCGAAATCCATCTGCCGCCCGCGCAGCTCGTCCAGTGCCGCGCCGAAACGCGCGCGCTGCCGCGCCTCGCCGCCCAGCATCTTGGTGATCCGCACCCCGTCGAAACCCTCGCCGATCCCGGCCTGCAATTCCTTGTTCGCGCGGGTCAGCGCGCGTCCGGACGCGACCGCGCGCCGCCGGTGGCCGGCAAAGCCGAACAGGATCAGCGCCCCGCCCAGCGCCGCGCACAGCGCCACCTGCCACGACAGCAGAAAGGCGGCGGCCAGATAGGCGGCCATGGTCGCCAGCATCGCGGCGAGCAGCAGCAATTGCTGGAACGCCCCGCCGATCCGCCCGATGTCGGTGATCAGCAGGCTGGCATGGTCCGACGCGCGCCGCGCCGCGAGCCAGCGCCATTCGGCCGAGATCAGCCCGGCGAACAGCACCGCACGCAGCCGGTCGACCAACACATGCTGCAGCTCGAGCGCCTTCATCGTCTGGACATGCTTGATCGCGGCGCGCAGCAGCAACAGCGCGATGAAGACCAGCATCGCCTGCCCCAGCGTCACATGCCCCGCGACGCCCGACAGCAGCTCGCCGATCCGGCCGGGCAGCGCCGCGCCGTCGCCGTCGATCAGCGCCAGCATCGGCACCAGCATCATGATCCCGATCCCCTCGGTCAGCGCCGCGAGGACCATCAGCACGAACACCGCCGCCAGCCGTCGCCGGTCGGCCATCGCCAGCATCGCCAACAGCATCGCGCTCGGCCGGACCGGCGCGATATCGGGGCCGGGCGCCTCAGACAAAGGCCGCGACCTCGACCAGCGCGGGATCGACCGGATAGCCGGTGATCCGCTGCCCCGACGCATCGAGCCAGGCGTGGGCGGGCGGCGCGTCGGGGTCGCGCGCCAGCGCCGCTTCATGGTCACGCATCACGCCCAGATGCACCGTCGCGGCGATTCCGCGCCGCTTCAGCATCGCGCGCGCCGCCATCGCCTGCGGCAGGCACACGGCCTCGACCGGCAGCCGCCCGGCGGCAAAGCGCACCGCCCAGCCGACCCGCGCCGCGCGCGAATCGGGTCCGGTGCGCGGCGTTGGTTCGGGCAGCGCCGACGGCGACACCGGCGTGCCGAGCCAGCGCGCGACCCGGCGAAAGGGCAGCAGCGCGACCGCAAGCCGCGCACCGAGCAGCAGCAGGCTGGCCTCGGCGACGAGCAACAGGCGCCCGCCGCCCAGCCGCCACGCGCTCGCCAGCTTGCGCCGCGCCAGGGCGATCCGCCCGCTCATCGCTTCAAATCGGCAAAGACCGCGCCCGCCGCGACCAGGCGGATCAGCAATTGCTCCAGCTCGCGCCGCACCGCCTCGTCCAGCCCCTCGGCCAGCGCGGCAAAGCGCGTGTCGCGCCCGCTCGACAGCCGCCCGAGCGCCGCGCCCGCCGCGTCGCCGCAGGCGAAGAAACGCCCGCCCGCCTCTACGCCGCTCTCGCCGCTCACCGCGTCGCGCACGACCGCGAGCGCCCGCGCCCCGGCGAGCCGCAGCCGGCTGGCGTCGCCCAGCCGCGCCATTCCCCCAGCCGCGAAATCGGGCAGGGTGAAGACCGGGCGCGCGGCGCGCGCGGCTTCCTGTTCCGCCAGAAACGCTTCGGGCGGATGCGCCGCGTGCAGCGCTTGCAGCGCTGCGCCAAGATCGTCCCAATGGGCCGCGGTCGCTTGCCCGCCCTGCGCGACCGGCCAGTCGGCGCGAAAGGCGGGGTCGCCCGCCGCCTTGCCGGCCAGCCAGCGCAGATAATCCAGTCCCGTCGGCGGGGTCAGCGCCAGCGTCAGGTGCAGGCTCGGCTCCTCGACCGGCGTCGCGACATGCCACCAGCCGCGCGGGATATAGAGGATCGCGCCCTCTTCCAGCACCGCGTCGAACAGCGGCTCGGCGTCGTCGGCGGGCGGCGGCACCACTTCGCCGCGCGCGGGATGGTCGCGCGTCGGGTGCAGCACACGCCAATGCTTGCGCCCGGCGACCTGCAGGATGAACACGTCATGATGGTCCCAGTGCAGGTCGAAGCCGTGGTCGGCGCGCCACCCGGCATAGAGATTGACGTTGCACCGCACGCCCAGGTCGCCGCCGATCCGGTCGGCGAGCGCGCCGATGCGCGGCAGCATCTCGTCGACGAAACTCAACACCATGGTGGCGCCCTGCGCCAGCTGCGCCGTCACCGCCCCCGCGTCGAGCCGGCGGTTGTCGCCGGTCGCATGGACGAAGCGCTCGGCGCCGACCGTCTTGCCGCCGCGCACCAGCTGCAGCCGCGGCGGCTCCAGCCGCTGCGTCGCCAGCACATGGTTGATCTCGTCCCAGCCGACCAGCCCGGCAAAGCGCCCCGCCTGCCCCGGCCACGCGCGAAAGCCGCGGTTCCAATGCTGCGCCAGGAAATCGCGGACGCTCATCGGCGCGACCAGTTCGGCGAGCGACGGCACCGCCGCATCGCCCCCGATCCGCACCCGATCCTGTTCCGCCATCACCCGCGCTCCCCAGACGCCCACCGCGCCGCCCGTCCTTAGCCAGCCCCGCCGCCGGGTTCAATGCGCGCGGGGAGGGAAAGGGAGCAGGACAGCGTGGGCTTTGGGGTGGGGAGCTGACTCTTGAGGAATGCGTTGATCTCCCCTCCCGCAGGCGGGAGGGGCAGCGAGACTTACGAACTTGTTCGTTAGTCGCAGCGGGGTGGGCCATGGCAACGTCGCTGCCCACCCCCAACCCCTCCCGCCTGCGGGAGGGGAGCCAAGGGGCCGCAACCGGTCGCTTGTCGTCATCCACCGGAGCAAGGCCGGCAGATCCGGACGAAGCTCTCCGCGTAAAGCCGCACCTTCCTCCTCCGCAATCTCTGCGCCTCCTGCGCGAACAAATTTCATGGACCGTGCGCCGTTCCGCACTTGCCGCTTGTCGCACGCGCCCAAAGACAGGATGATAATGAAGCGAAACACCGGGCGCCGGATCAAAACCGACCGGCAGGAAAGCGAGCTATGCGAACAGGCAAGGGCATATTGGCGGCGCTGGCGGTCCTTCTCGCAGCCGCGGGCCTCCTCGCGGCGCTTGTCGTCGCCATCCCCTCGTCATCGACCAGCCGGTTCGCCGACCCTGCGGCCGGCCCCCGGACCCCCGATTCCGCCACCGCGCGGCAGGTCTATTCCCCGGTCATCTCCAGCGATCCCTATGTCGTCGATCAATGGGAACAGTCGATTCGCGCGCTGGAAGCGGCCTGCCGGGACCGCGGCGAATATTGCGACGAAGCCGTGCAGGCGCGCCGGTCCGTCGGCAGATGACAGGGTCGATCACCCGCCCCCACCCCCCCCTGCCCCCCCCCCCCGCCGCCCCCAAAAAAGCCCCGGCCTGGGGGGGAATGAAAGAAGGCAGGGCCCTCCCCGCCCCAAACCCCGCCAATGTGCGCGACCTCGGCCCCGTCGATGCCGCGGCGCTGCGCGAGCGCGTGCTCGCCGTTTCGGAGCGCACCTGGAGCGGCGAGGACGCGCTCAAGGAAAATAACTTCACCGTCTTCCACCACACCCGCCACATCGTCTTCCGCTTCACGCCGGGCAACCGCGACCCGGAGGACAGCTACGACAATCCCGCCTGGCACGTCTGGCGGCCGCTGCTGCAGCCGGTGATGGACGCCGCCATCGCGCCCTATGGCTTCGCCGACCCAGCTTTCCCAAAGGCGATGCTCGCGCGGCTTCAGGCGGGGCAGCGGATCGACCTGCACCGCGACGGCGCCGGATCGAACCTGCGCACGCACAAGATCCATGTGCCGCTGATCACCAACCCCGGCGCCTTCTTCCTCTGCGGCCCGAACCGCCATCACCTCGGCTATGGCCGCGCGTGGGAGGTCAACAATATCGCGCCGCACGGCGGGGTGAACGAGGGCGACGCCGACCGCATCCATTTCATCTTCGAAGTGTTCGACCGCGCCGCGACCGAGGATGCGCCCGGCACCGCAACCGCATCGGCGGCATGACCGGCGCCTATCGCTACCGCCACTACGGCTTCACCCTGCGCTCGGACATCGCGCTGCCGCATCTGCTGCCCGGCGATGCGGACACGCCGGCGGACGCCGAAATCCGCCTCGCGCCGATCGCCGGCGACCGGCTCGCCGACGCGATACACTTCCGCAACTGGCGCGCCGAGCCCGGCGAGCTTCTTTTCCACGCCATCGGCATCTGCCGGATGCTCGTCGGCGGCGGGCGGTCGATCATCGTCGAGCGCGCGCCGGGCGCGAGCGACGCCGCGCTCGTCTCGATCATCCTCGGCACCGGCGTCTCGGCCTTGCTGATGCAGCGGCGCATCCTGCCGATGCACGCCTGCTCGATCGCGAGCGACACGGGCGCGATCCTCGTCATCGGCCGATCGGGCGCGGGCAAGTCGACCCTGCTCGGCGGGCTGCTCGCCGCGGGCTGCAC
>CALMYE010000094.1 GCA_937873425.1 uncultured Sphingopyxis sp.
AGCCTCGAAACCGACAAGGTCGCGGTCGAGGTGCCCTCGCCCGTTGCCGGGGTCTTGGGGCAGCAGGTCGCGGCGGTCGGCGACACCGTCAATGTCGGCGCGGTGATCGCGACGATCGAGGCGGGTGACGGAAAGGCTCCCGCGCCTGCGGCGAAGACCGAGGCGGCAGCGCCCGCGCCCGCCGCGGCGGCGCCCTCCGACGAGGGCGTCGATACAGTGACGACCATGTCGCCCGCCGTGCGCCGCCTGGTGCTGGAGCATGGGCTCGACCCGACGCGGATCAAGGGCACCGGCAAGGACGGCCGCCTGACCAAGGAGGATGTGCTCGCCGCCGCGAGTGCCGCGCCCGAGGCGGCGCCCGCGCCCGCGCCCGCGCCGGCATCGGCCGCCCCGGCCCCCGCCGCGGGCGCTGCGCCGGGCCGTCAGGAAGAGCGCGTCAAGATGACCCGCCTGCGCCAGACCATCGCCAGGCGGCTGAAATCGGCGCAGGACACCGCGGCGATGCTGACCACCTTCAACGACGTCGACATGTCGGCGGTGATCGAGGCGCGCGGCCGCTACAAGGATCTGTTCGAGAAGAAGCACGGCGTCCGCCTGGGCTTCATGGGCTTCTTCACCAAGGCGGCCTGCCTCGCGCTGAAGGACATCCCGGCGGTCAACGGCCGCATCGACGGCGACGAGATCGTCTATAACAATTACATGGACATCTCGGTCGCGGTCAGCGGCCCGAGCGGCCTCGTCGTGCCGGTCATCCGCAATGCCGAAAGCCTGTCCTTCGCCGACATCGAAAAGACGATCGGCGACTTCGGCAAGCGCGCCAAGGAGGGCACGCTGACGATGGACGACATGACCGGCGGCACCTTCACCATCTCGAACGGCGGCGTCTTCGGCAGCCTGATGTCGACCCCGATCATCAACCCGCCGCAGTCGGCAGTGCTCGGCCTCCACCGCATCGACGAACGCCCAGTCGTCGTGAACGGCGAGATCGTCATCCGCCCGATGATGTATCTGGCGCTGAGCTACGATCATCGCCTGATCGACGGGCGCGAGGCGGTGACCTTTTTGAAGACGATCAAGGAAGCGATCGAGGACCCGACGCGCCTGCTGATCGACCTGTAAGGGGCCTGTGCCGTGGAGGCGACCGAGCCGCTCTTTGCCTATGGCACGCTGCAATATGCCGATGTGCAGCGCGAGCAGTTCGGGCGCCTGCTCGACGGCAGCGCCGACGCGCTGGCCGGCTTTCGCCTCGGCCGCATCGCGATCACCGACCCGGAGGTCGTGCGGAAGAGCGGCGAGACGCATTATCCAGTTCTCGCGCCCGACGGGGAGATATCGCAGCCGGTCGGCGGCACCTTATATTGGATCACGAAACAGGAACTTGCGACGGCCGACATCTATGAGGCCGGGGAATATGAGCGGCGGCGCGTGACGCTGGAATCGGGCCGGTCGGCCTGGGTCTATGTCGCGGCGCCGGGGCTCGAAATGGAGTGAATCATGGCTGATTATGATTACGACGTGCTTGTCATCGGTGCCGGTCCCGGCGGCTATGTCGCGGCAATCCGCGCGGCGCAGCTGGGGCTGAAGACCGCCTGCGCCGAAGGGCGCGAGACGCTGGGCGGCACCTGCCTCAACGTCGGCTGCATCCCGTCGAAGGCGATGCTGCACGCGTCGGAATATTTCGAAGCCGCCGCGGGTGGCGCGATGGCGGCGATGGGCGTCAAGGTGAAGCCCGAGCTCGATCTCGGCACGATGCACGGCCAGCGCAAGGACGCGGTGAAGGGCCTGACCGGCGGCATCGAATTCCTTTTCAAGAAGAACAAGGTCGACTGGCTGAAGGGCTATGCCCAGTTCACGTCGGCCGACACGGTCGAGGTCGTGGGCAAGAGCGTCCGCGCGAAGAACATCATCGTCGCCACCGGCTCGTCGGTCACCCCGCTGCCGGGCGTCGAGGTCGACAACGACAAGCAGGTCATCGTCGATTCGACCGGCGCACTCGAACTCGCCAAGGTGCCGGGCCATCTCGTCGTGATCGGCGGCGGCGTGATCGGGCTGGAGCTCGGCAGCGTATGGCGCCGCCTGGGCGCAAAGGTCACCTGCGTCGAGTTCCTCGACCAGATCCTCCCCGGCATGGACGGCGACGTCCGCAAGGAAGCGAACAGGATCTTCAAGAAGCAGGGGATCGAGTTCAAGCTCAAGACCAAGGTCACCGGCGCGGCGGTCAAGGGCAAGAAGGCCGTGCTGACGCTCGAACCCGCCGCGGGCGGCGAGGCCGAGACGCTGGAGGCCGACGTCGTGCTCGTCTCCATCGGCCGCCGTCCGAACACCGAAGGGCTCGGCCTCGACAAGGCGGGGCTGAGCGTCAACCAGCGCGGCCAGATCGAGACCGACCATGATTTCCGCACCTCGGTCCCCGGCATCTGGGCGATCGGCGACGTGGTGCCGGGTCCGATGCTCGCGCACAAGGCCGAGGACGAGGGCATCGCCTGCGCCGAGAATATCGCGGGGCAGACCGGCATCGTGAACCACGACGTCATCCCTTCGGTCGTCTACACCTGGCCCGAGATCGCGGGCGTCGGCCTGACCGAGGAAGCGGCGAAGGAGCGCGGCGAGGTCAAGGTCGGCAAATTCCCGATGCTGGCGAACAGCCGCGCCAAGACCAACCACGAACCCGACGGTTTCGTGAAGGTGATCGCCGATGCGAAGACCGACCGCGTGCTCGGCGTGTGGTGCATCGCGAGCGTCGCGGGCACGATGATCGCGCAGGCGGCGCAGGCGATGGAATTCGGCGCGACCAGCGAGGATATCGCCTATACCTGCCACGCGCATCCGACGCACAGCGAGGCGATCAAGGAAGCGGCGATGGCGGTGACCGGGAAACCGATCCACATCTGACCGGTACGGGAGGGGAGAGATTATGGCGACGAAGCACTTGTTCGGGGTGGCGGCGTCGCTGGCTCTCCTTTTTCCCGCCGCTGCACAGGCGGTCGATATGTCCGCCGCCAATGCGCGGCTGAGCGCGCTGCTCGACAAGAATTATCCGGCGCTGGAGGCGATCTACAAGGATTTGCACGCCAATCCCGAACTGGGGATGCAGGAGGTGCGCACCGCCGCGATTCTTGCGCGGCACCTGCGCGCGGCGGGCTTCACGGTGACCGAGAAGGTCGGCGGCACCGGCGTCGTCGGCGTGCTGCGGAACGGCGACGGGCCGACCTTCCTGGTGCGCGCTGACATGGACGCGCTGCCGATGGAGGAAAAGACCGGCCTGCCCTGGGCGAGCAAGGCGCGCGCGACCTATGAGGGACGCGAGGTGCCGGTGATGCACGCCTGCGGCCACGACACCCATGTCGCCTATCTGGTCGGCGTCGCGCAGGCGCTCGCTGCGATGAAGGACAGCTGGTCGGGCACCGCGGTGCTGATCGGCCAGCCCGCCGAGGAAACGCTGGTCGGCGCGCGGGCGATGCTCGACGACGGGCTGTTCACCCGCTTCCCCAGGCCCGACTTCGGCTTTGCGGCGCATGTCTCGAACCTGCCAGCGGGCACCGTCGCGATCAAGGCGGGGGCATCCTCGTCGGCGTCGGACAGCTATTCGATCGTCTTCCACGGGCGCGGCGGCCACGGCTCGATGCCCGCCGCGACGATCGACCCGATCCCGATCGCGGCGCGCTTCGTCACCGACGTGCAGACGGTGATCAGCCGCGAGAAAGACCCGGCCGCCTTCGGTGTGCTGACGATCGGGGCGATCAACGCGGGCAGCGCGCCCAACATCATCCCCGACCGGGCCGAAGTGAAGGTCAATCTCCGCTCGCAGTCGCCCGAGGTGCGCAAGCAGTTGCAGGACGGCACCGCGCGGTCGGCGAAGGCGGCCGCCGCGATGGGCAATGCGCCCGAACCGACGATCACCTATCTGACCGGCACCGGGGTGATGATGAACGACGAGGCGATGGCCGATGCGGCGGCGAAGGCGCTGACGCCGATATTCGGCAAGGGGCTGGTCTTCGCGCCGGTCTCGGCGCCGCCCATGTCGGGCAGCGAGGATTTCTCCGAATATGTCGATGCGGGCGTGCCTTCGCTCTTCTTCGGCGTCGGCGGCTACGATCCGGCTCTGCTCGCCGATCTCAAGGCGAAGGGCGAGCCCGCGCCGACCAACCATTCGCCCTTCTTCGCGCCCCAGGCCGAACCGGCGATCCGCAATGCGGTGACCGCGATCGTCCTTTCCGTGATCGGCGGCGTCCGTCCCGCCGCGGACTAGCGGCGCATGCCCGACATCGACAATGCGCTGATCGTCCGGCTGCTCGACCTCGCGGGCATCGGCGTGTTCGCGCTGTCGGGGGCGCTGATGGCGGTGCGGCTGAGGCAGACGCTGGTGACCGCGATGTTCTTCGCGCTCGTCACCGGCGTCGGCGGCGGCAGCGTGCGCGACCTGCTGATCGGCGCGCCGGTCTTCTGGGTGCAGGACGGCGCGATCGCGGCGGTGTGCATCGCCATCGCGCTGGTCGTGTGGATCACGCCCGAACGCTGGTGGCAGGGGCAGTTGCTCGAATGGGCCGACGCGGTGGGGCTCGCCGCCTATGCGGTGTTCGGCACCGCCAAGGCGCTCGCCTGGGGCGTGCCGCCGGTGCCTGCGCTGCTGATGGGGGTCATCACCGGCTGCGTCGGCGGGACGATCCGCGACATATTGGCGGGCGTGCCGTCGATCATCGTGCGGCCCGAAATCTATGTCACCGCGGCGGCGCTCGCCTCGGGCCTGTTCCTGCTGCTGCTGTGGCTCGGCGCGGGGACGGCGGTCGCGGCGGTGTCGGGCGCGGTCGCGGGCTTCGCCCTGCGCGGCGCGGCGATCCGCTGGTCGCTCGCATTGCCGGCCTATCGGGGACCGAAGGCTTAGGCTTGCCAAATCGCCGATCTGTGGCAGGTTCGGGTCAATGAACAGTGATGTCAGCACTATCGCCCGCCGGGTGCGCGACCAGGCGGTCGCCTTGCCCGAACTGTTCGGCCGCTTCGATTTCGACCGCGCGCCCGAACGCTGGGCGCTGGAAGCGGACGACGTCACCGAGCTCGGCCGGGTGCGCGGCGTCGACCGCGGCGAATATCTGGCGGATGCCGATCTGGTCGCGCGCATCCGCGAATATACGATGCTCGGCGACCGCACGGGCGACGCCTATGCCGCACTGATGCCGCGCCTCGGTTTCCAGCGCACCGTCGCGATGCTGGTCGAGGCCTGCGATAAGGGGGTGGAGGCGGTCGCGGAGGCGCCGCCCGAACTCGCCGCGCTGATCGGCGAGATGGAGGTGCAGCCCGACTGGCTCGACATGAAGCTGGTCGAGGAGGGCGCGGCCTATGAGCGCAATGCGACCGCCAACCTGTCGCCCTTCCTGATCCGCGGCGCCTTCATCGCGACCTTCCTCAACAAATATTCGGCGCTGCCGATGGCGCTGACCGGCACGCTCGGCCATGCGACGGCGGCGCGGCGGGTGAAGGAGACGGCGACCTTCTTCGCCACCACCGCGCTGCCGGGCGCGCTCGACCGTTTCGGCCCCGGCTTCAAGGCGGCGGCGATGGTCCGGCTGATGCATTCGATGGTGCGCGTCAATCTGCTCTCGCGCCCCGGCATGTGGGACGCCGAAACCTATGGCATGCCGATCCCGCAACTCGACCAGATGCCGGCGGGCCTCATCCCCGTCTATTTCCTGTCGCAGCAGGTGCTGGCGAAGAGGCGGACGGGCTTCGACCGGCTCGAGCGCGGGCGCGTCGAACTGGCGCGCTATCGCTGCTATCTGCTCGGCCTGCCCGAGGATCTGCTCGCCGACACGCCGCAGGAGATCGTCCGCATCTGGCGCACGCGCAGCGCGACCTTGCGCTACGAATATGACGACAAGGTCTGCGGCGGCCTGCTGCGCGCGACGATGGAGGCCGAATTGTCGCAGGACCGGTCGCCGCTGGGGCGGATCGAGCGGCGGCTCGAACGCTCGGCGAGCCGGGTGTTTTTCGTCAAGGCCTTCCTGAACGGCGACGCGGCGCGCGCCGCCGATGTCGGCGTGCCCGTCGGGCGCCGCGATCATCTGATCTATGGCGCGACGATGCTCGGCGTCGCGGGGCGCATGGCCGCCTATCGTGCCGCGTCGCGCCTGCCGTTCGTCCGCCATATCGCCGACCGCGACCTCGTCCGCCGCATCGAACGGCAGCTCGCGGGCTACGGCCATGCCGAATTCACCTCCGACGCGGCGCAATATCGCCCCGCCACCGCCTGAATCCGCTTCGCAAAGGGACCCTGCATGACCACGGACAAGACGACCGCCAACGGCATCGAGATCGCCTATGAGGACAAGGGGCCGAAGGATGCGCCCGCGATCCTGCTGGTGATGGGGCTCGGCGGGCAATTGACCCTGTGGCCCGACGAGTTCGTCGATGCGCTGAACGCGCGCGGTTTCCGCACCGTCCGCTACGACAATCGCGACGTCGGCCTGTCGACCCGCTTCGACGCGGCGGGCGTGCCGAACCTCAAATGGATGTTCGTGAAGGCGGCGCTCGGCCTGCCGGTGCGTCCCGCCTATCGCCTGTCGGACATGGCGGCGGACGGCGTCGCGCTGCTCGACCATCTCGGCATCGCGCGGGCGCATGTCGTCGGCGCCTCGATGGGCGGGATGATCGCGCAGCATGTCGCGGCGCGCCACGGCGACCGCACCCTGTCGCTGACCTCGATCATGTCGACCACCGGCAACCGCCGCCTGCCGCGCGCGGACAAGGAAGCGATGCGGGTGCTGACCAACCGGCCGATGAGCGGCGCGGCGGAGGATCTGATCGCCTATTCGGTCAACGCCGCGCGGGTGATCGGCAGTCCGGCCTATCCGACGACGGAGGAAAGGCTGCAATGGCGGGTGCGGCGCGATTTCGACCGCGGCTGGTATCCGCAGGGCGTCGCGCGGCAGATGGCGGCGGTCGTCGCCGATGGCGACCGGCGGCCGATGCTGCGGACGATCGCGGTGCCGACGCTGGTGATCCACGGCGACGCCGACCCGCTCGTCCCGCTCGCGGGCGGCGAGGACACCGCGGCGAGCATCCCCGGCGCGCGGCTGATGACGATTCCCGGCATGGGGCACGACCTGCCGCTCGGACTCGTCGACACGCTGGCGGGCGCGATCGCGGAGCATGCGAACGGCGTGACGGTCGCGGCGTGATCTCTCCCCTCCCATTTATGGGAGGGGTCGGGGGAGGGCATGTCAAGGCAGGGCGCGGACGAAACAGGCCCTCCCCTGACCCCTCCCGCAAGCGGGAGGGGAATTAACGCAGCAGCAGCGCCAGCGTCGCCAGAAATCCTTTCGCCTCCGCATTACCCGGGCGCGGTGCGGCAGGAAGATAGGCGCGGCAGTCGAGGCAGGACGCCTGGATCGAACCCGCCTGCGTCAGCATCGCCAGATCCTGCGCCAGCCGGCGCTCGGCGAGCTGGCGGTTCATCGCCGCGATGCCGAACCAGCCGCGCGGGAGCGCCGCCGTCTCGGGCTGTTCGGTGCCGGTCCAGGCCGCGAGCATCTTGGAAAATTCGCTCGGCTGCTTCTCGAAATATTTGGCGTGGAAATCGCCCTCGACCTTGGCGAGCTTCGCCGCCTCGGCGAGCGCTTCGGGCAGGCCGCCGAACGCGTCGACCAGCCCCAGCTGGCGCGCGGTGCCGCCGGCCCAGACGCGGCCCTCGGCGATCTCGCGGACCTTTTCGATCGGCTGCTTGCGGGTCCTGGCGACCATGCCGGTGAAGCGGGCATAGATGTCCTCGACGCTCGCCTGCGCGAGCGCGTTGAACTCGTCGTTGACGCCGCCCAATATGTCGGGCTGGCCCGACAGCGGCGTCGTCGCGATGCCGTCGGCGGTGACCCCGATCTTGGCGAGCGTCTTTTCGAAGCTCGGCAAGATGCCGAAGACGCCGATCGAGCCGGTGATCGTGTCGGGCTCGGCGAAGATGCGGTCGGCCGGGGTTGAGATCCAGTAGCCGCCCGATGCCGCGACATTGGCCATCGACACGACGACGGGCAGCTTCTTGGCCTTGGCCTGGAGCAGCGCCTGGCGGATCTCTTCGGACGCGAGCACCGATCCGCCGGGCGAATCGACGCGCAGCACCACCGCCTTGACGCTGCTGTCGGCGGCGGCGTCGAGGATATGCTGCGCGACCGTCTGGCCGCCGGCGGTGCCGAGTGGAGCCTCGCCGTCGACGATCTCGCCGACCACCGGGACGACCGCGATGGCGCTGCCCTTGGTCTTCGGCGGGTTGGCCGCGACCCAGTTTTCGAGCGGGATCGCATTATAGTCCCACGGGCGGCTGTCGTCCTGGGTGCCGCTGATTTCGGCGACGCGGCTGTTGAACGCCATGCGGGTGCCGAGCTTGTCGACGAGCCCCGCGTCGAGCGACGCCTTCGACATCTCGTTGCCCGCGGCGCGCGTCGCGGCGGCGGTGTCGGCGATATAGGGATCGAGCTTCGCCGCCGGCCGCGCCTTCTTCACGTCGGCGAGCCACTTGTCCCACAGCACGCCGGCATAGGCGAGGCTGGCCTCTTTCGCCTCGGGCGACTGGTCGCTGCGCAGGAAGGGTTCGGCCGCGCTCTTGAAGGTGCCGACGCGATAGATGTTGGCGGTGACGCCGAGACGGTCCATCAGCCCCTTGTAGTAAAGCCGCGATCCGCCCGGCCCGGCGATCATCACGCCGCCGATCGGGTCGCTCCAGATTTCGCTCGCATGCGCCGCGACCTGATAGCTGTCGGCGGTATAGGCGGTGGCGAAGGCCAGCACCGGCTTCTTCTTCGCGCGCACCTTGTCGATCGCGTCGCCGATCTCGGCGAGCGACACCTGCCCGCCGCCGAGGAAGCGGTCGAGGTCGAGCACGACCGAGGTCACCCTCTTGTCCTCGGCCGCCGTCTCCAGCGCATGGACGACGTCGCGGACCCGGATTTCGGTGAACTGCGGACCGCCCGACAGCGCCGCGAACGGATCGACCTCCATCGGCTGTTCGGAGACGAGGCCGTCGAGCTCGATCAGCAGCGCACCCTCGCGGACCGGCAGGCCGGTATTGGAGCGCCCTGAAAGCAGGCCAAAGAGCAGCACGAAAAAGAGCAGCAGAAAGATCAGGGCCAGCCCGTCCTTGATCGCGACGAGCAGTTTCCACACCTTGCGCGGAAAGCTGGACGTCGATTTCGGCCGGTCCTCGCCGGGCAGCGGGCGGCGCACGGGGATCGCCCAGGGGCCGGCGGGATCGTTGGGCTGGTTCGCGGT
>CALMYE010000095.1 GCA_937873425.1 uncultured Sphingopyxis sp.
TGCCCACCCCGCTGCGGCTAGCGGACAAGTCCGCAAGCCTCGCTGCCCCTCCCGCCTGCGGGAGGGGAAATCAGCGGCGGGCCGCATCCGGTCACTCCGCCGGCTGCGGCTCGGCCTCGGCATGCGGCGTTCCGTCGTCGCCCTTGCGATAGGTCAGCAGGTTGCGCGAGAAGAAGCGGCCGAGGCGCTTTTCGATGCTGTCGGCCAGGCTGAAGCCCGCCGGCACGATCAGCAGCGTCAGCATCGTGGACAGGATCAGGCCGCCGATCACGACAATGCCCATAGGCGCGCGCCACGCACCGTCGCCCGAAAGCGAAAGTGCGGTCGGCACCATGCCCGCCACCATCGCCACGGTGGTCATCACGATCGGCTGCGCGCGCTTGCGTCCCGCGTCCATCAGCGCCGCGACCTTGCCGACGCCCTGATCCATCTCCTCGATCGCGAAATCGACGAGCAGGATCGAGTTTTTGGCGACGATGCCGAGCAGCATCAGCAGCCCGATATAGACCGGCATGGAAATCTCCATCCCCGTCACCCATAGCCCGAGCAGCCCGCCGAGCGGCGCGAGCAGCAGCGACGACATGTTGACCAGCGGCGACAGGAAGCGGCGATAGAGCAGCACCAGCGTCGAAAAGACGAGCGCGAGCCCCGCCACCACGGCGATCATGAAGTTCAGCGCCAGCTCGGCCTGCCATTTCTGGTCGCCCTGGACGATCTTGCGGATGCCCTGCGGCATGGTCTTCACCGTGGGCAGGGCGTCGATCTTCGCGCGCGCGTCGCCGGTGACCAAGCCGGGCGCAAGGTCCGCGCCGATCACGATGCGACGCGTCTGGTTGTAGCGGCGCAGCTCGGTCGGGCCGGCGCCGAAGCCGATCTCGGCGACCGACTTCAGCGGCACGGTCGTCCCGCGCGAGGTCGGGACAGGCAGATTCTCGAGCGTCGCGAGGCTGCGGCGAGAATCCTCCGACAACAGCACGCGGATCGGGATCTGGCGGTCGGACAGCGAGAATTTCGCCGCATTCTGGTCGATGTCGCCGAGCGTCGCGATGCGGATGGTCTGGCTGAGCGCCGCGGTGGTCACACCGAGGTCGGCGGCAAGGTCGAGCCGCGGCTTGACGATGATCTCGGGCCGCGGAATGTCGCCTTCGATGCGCGGCGCGCGCAGTTCCTTGAGGCCCTCCATCTGCTTCACGATCCTGCGCGCATGCGCTTCGAGCGCGACCGGATCGTCGCCGCCGACCACCATCGTGATGTCGCGGCCCGAAAAACCGCCCGACTGGCTCTGGAACGACACGCGCGCGTCGGGGATCGCCAGCATCCGGGGCTGGAGGCCGCGTTCCCATTCGACGCTGGTCTGCTCGCGATCCTTCTTGAGCGTGATAAAGACGTTCCCGCCGCCGACGCGGACGTCGTAGAAGGCGTTCTCGACCGTCGGATTGTCGGCGAGAATAGCGTTGATCTGGTTCGAGATATGCTCGCTCTGCGCCAGCGTCGAGCCGGGCGGCAGCTCGTAGCGGACCTGGCTGTAGTCGCTATTGATCGTCGGCTGGAACTGCTGCGGCAGGGTCGCGAACAGATAGATGCTCCACGCGAAGGCAGCGGCGCCGATCCCGACGATCCACACGCGATGGTCGAACAGACGGGCATAGGCGCGCTTGAGCATGGATATGGACCAGCGGGCGACGGACCATTCGTTCTTCCCGAAAAGCCACGCCAGTCCCATGATCAGAGCCGCAAGCAGAACGATCCCTGCAAAAGCGGCCAGCGCCATTCCTATCGAGGATATAGCATCAAGCGACCGGAGGCCGACGCATAGCAGTCCTGCCAACAGAGCCACCGCGGCCAGTGCGGTCATTACACTTCCCGGCGCCGCGCGGGAAATCCACGCCACCAGTCCCCCGAACAGCCGGGCCAATACCATGGCCAGGATCGCGAACCCAACGATCAATAGCCAGACCCTCGCCGCCGTCTCCACGGGAGTGGCTGCGTCGGTCAACCAAAGGATGATGCCAAGGGCAACACAGAGCACGCCGCTCCCAACTGCTATCCGTGCAAGAACCGCAATCGCCGTGCGAAGCGTTGCGTGAGAAATCCACCAGACCAGCGCGGCGAACAGGATGACAAGCAAGCTGGTGAGCAGAAAGACGAATATAGCCGACGCGGGCGTCTGCAACATGAAGTAGAGTGCGGTATTGGGACGGCTCTGCCCCAGTGCGACCGGCTGGAAATACTGGTAGATCGCGAAAAGCACATAGAGACCGGCAAGGGTCAGCGGCACCGCGAGAAAAGCCGGTCGGGTCGCCGTCAGTTCATAGCGCGCGCGCACCGCCTTGTGCTTGCTGTCGTCGAGCGTGAAGGCGAGCAACCGCTCATAGCGGTCGATGATCGGACCCTCGGCATGTTTCTGCTCGCCCTGCGCGGACAGGAAATAGGCGGCAATCATCGGCGAGATCATGCGCGCGACGGCAAGGCTCATCAGCACCGCGAAGACGACCGTCATGCCGAACTGGATGAAGAATTGGCCCGAAATGCCGGGCATCAGCGCGACGGGCAGAAAGACCGCGACGATCGACATCGTCGTCGCGACGACCGCCAGGCCGATCTCGTCCGCCGCGTCGATCGCCGCCTGATAGGCGGTCTTGCCCATCCGCATGTGGCGGACGATATTCTCGATCTCCACGATCGCGTCGTCGACGAGCACCCCGGCCACGAGGCTCAGGGCGAGCAGCGACAGGCCGTTCAGCGAAAAGCCCATCAGGTCCATGAACCAGAAGGTCGGGATCGCCGACAGCGGGATGGCGAGCGCGCTGATCATCGTCGCGCGCCAGTCACGCAGGAATAGGAAGACGACGACGACGGCCAGCACCGCGCCCTCGATCATCGCCGCCATCGAACTGCGATATTGCTCCTTGGTATATTCGGTGCGGGTGAAGAGGATCTTGAAATCGACCTCCGGATTGGTCTTCCGGATCTGTTCCAGCTTCTTCATCGTCTCGTCGTGGACGGTGACGTCCGACGAGCCCTTCGCCTTTTCGATCGAGAAGGACAGCACCTGCCGCCCCTTGATCTTC
The DNA here is from genome assembly GCA_937873425.1 of uncultured Sphingopyxis sp. Lineage (GTDB taxonomy): Bacteria > Pseudomonadota > Alphaproteobacteria > Sphingomonadales > Sphingomonadaceae > Sphingopyxis. The sequence continues at coordinate 3,072 of CALMYE010000095.1, forward strand.
GCGAGGTTGCGCTGTTCGGCATAACCGTCGGTGACGGTGGCGACGTCGGCCAGCCGGATCGTCCGGCCGCCGCCGATCGCGATGCGCGTCTCGCCGAGCTGGAAGGCGCTTCCCGCGTTGCCGAGGACGCGCACCGCCTGTTCGGAGCCCGCGATCTCGGTGCGGCCGCCGGCGGCGTTGACGTTCACCTGGCGCAGCTGCTGGTTCACCTGGCTCGCGGTCAGGCCATAGCTCTGCATGCGCGCGGGATCGAGGATCACGCGGATTTCGCGGTTGACCCCGCCCGCGCGGCGGACCTGGCTCATGCCCGGGATCGACAGCAGTTCCTTGGCGATCGTATTGTCGACGAACCAGCTCAACTGCTCGAGCGTCATATCGGTCGCCTCGACAGCGAAATAGGTAATCGGGCCGCCGGCGACGTCGACGCGGAGCACCTGCGGTTCAAGAATCCCGTCGGGCAGGTCGCTGCGGATCTGCGCGACCGCCTGGTTGACGTCGTTGTAGGCGCGGTCGATCGGGGTGCCGATCGCGAACTGGACCATCGTCGAGCTGCTGCCCTCGCCGACATAGGAGGACATTTCGTCGACGCCGCTGACCCCGCGCACCGCCGCCTCGACGCGCTGCGTGACCTGCGTCTCCAACTCGGTCGGCGCGGCGCCCGGCTGCATCACCAATACCCGCACCGCCGGGAATTCGATGTCCGGATTGTCGTTCACGTCCATCCGATTGAAGCTGACGATGCCCGCCAGCAGCAACAGCACGAACATCACGATCGGCGGCACCGGATTGCGGATGCACCAGGCGGAGATGTTGCGGAAACTCATGATTCAAGCGCCTTTGTGCGAATTCCGGAAGAGGGCCGTTATTGCGACGATTTCTGCACCACCGGCTTCACCTTGTCGCCGGGATTGACGAAGGCGCCGGCGAGGACGACCACGCGCTCGTTGCCGGTCAGGCCCGATGCGATCGACACGCCGCTGTCGCTGACCGTGCCGACCGTGACCGGCCGCCGCTGGACGATGTCGTCCTTGCCGACGATCAGCACATAATTGCCCTCCGGCCCGCTCATCACCGCGCTTTCGGGCAGCAGCGGCGCTTCGGACGAACCCGAAATCAGCCGTGCATCGGCGAAGCCGCCGGGACGCAGCGAGGCGCTGTAGGGAATGGCGATGCGGACCATGCCCTGGCGCGTGTCGGGATTGATCACCGGCGACACCTGCCACACCTGGCCCGCAATCTGCAGGTCGGTGCCGACCGGCGTCACCGTCGCGCGGGTGCCGGTGCCGATGCGCTGGAGATCGGCCTCGGCCATCTGCGCGAGCATCTCCATCTCGCCGCCGCGCGCCATGCGGAACAAAACGCCGCTGCCCGCGCCGACGACCTGGCCGGGCTCGACCTGGCGCGTGAGCACGAGGCCGGCGGCGGGCGCGACGATGTTGAGCCGGGTGTTGCGCGCGCGCGCCTCGCCGAATTGCGCCTGCGCGACGCGGACGCGGGCATTGGCGGCATCGCGGGTCGCGCGCTTGCGGTCCATGTCGGCCTTCGAGATGAAGCCGCGATCGACGAGCGCCTCGGCGCGTTCGAGTTCGGCCTGGGCGAGGTTCGCATCGGCCTGCGCGACGCGGATCGACGCTTCGAGCGCCGCCGCCTGCTGGGTCTGCACCGAGCGGTCGATGACCGCGAGCGTCTGGCCGGCGCCGACCCACTGGCCGGGCTCGACGAGGACGCGGACGACCTGGCCGCCCTCGCCCGCGATGCCGACCGGCATTTCGCGGCGCGCGGCGATCGTGCCGTTGGCGGCGATCGCCGCCTGCACCGACACGCGGCCCGGAACGACGACGGTGACGCTCGGGACGTTCGCGCCGCCCTTCGCGGCACCCGCCGCGCCGCCCGCCGCCGCGCCGTCGCCCTTGCCCGCCGAAAAGGCGAGCCAGGCCACGGCGAGTGCGATGGCGACCAGCAGGACGCCGATGATCAGCCGCGTCCGGCGGCGCCGGTTGTCGGCTTCTTCATAATAGCTCTGCGTCGTGCCCGCGAGGCTGTCCATCGGTTCCACTTTCCGCTCGTAGTTCACGCCAAACCCCTCTGCGCCGCCCCTGCGGACCGCCGGCCACCCGAAGGCGCCCCGCCCCGGTCCCGCAACCGGACGGCAAATCGTCAAGGTGTATTACCTAATTAAATCACCACTGGCAAGAGGGGCGATAAGGCCCGCCGCTCTCGCTGCGACCGGAGCGGCTCATAAGCGGTTTGCTGCCCGTTTTCCAGCCATTACGGCATAAGAAAAAGGGGCAGTCCGCATGATGCGGGCTGCCCCTTTTTCCATGACCGGCCCGGTGGCCGGCGAAGCGCGGCGGCGTCAGCGGAGCCGGCCGCGCCGCACCAGATTGACGACCGCAAGCAGGATGACCGCGCCGATGAAGGCGGTGAGCAGGGTCATCGGATCGAAGATATTGTCGCGCAGGCGCCCGCCCGCCAGCCAGCCGCCGAGCAGCCAGCGGCCGAGGATCGAGCCGACGCAGCCGACGACAATGTTCAGGAAGATGCCCTGCTGTGCATCCGTCTTCATGACGATGCTGGCCAGCCAGCCGATGATACCGCCCATGATGAGCGCGAGAATCCAGCCTATCATAGTCTTCACCCCTTGATACGAACCACCGCCCGTCTCGAATGCGAGCGGGCGGACGGTAACCCATATATCTGAAATCGCCTAGAGGGTTGGCATCGCCCGGCGAAAGGGACGGCAAAACGGGGGCGTGCCGCGCACGCCCCCTTCGCGCCGGTCAGCGAACGCTGCCGCGACGGATCAGGTTGACGATGGCGAGCAGGATGATCGCGCCCAGCAGCGACACCAGGAAGCTGTAGAGGGTAATGCCCTGGTTGATCGAACCGCCGCTGATCAGGAGGCCGCCGATGAAGGCGCCGACGATGCCGACGACGATGTTGAGCAATATGCCCTGCTGCGCGTCGGTGCGCATCACGATGCTGGCGAGCCAGCCGACGACGCCACCGACGATGAGCCAGATGATAAAACCGATCATATTCGCTACTCCCTTTGCTTCCGGCGTCGCAGGCGGCCCGCAGGACTGCCGTTTCCGGCAACGCCCCGTCGCGTCCGAACCTCTTTTCGCCGATGCCGGAATAATGCGAGCGGGGAGCAAAAGGTTCCCGGCCGACCCCGAAGGATGCGGCCGGGATAGTGGGATCAGCTCCTGATCGGGGAACTGCTCCGGGTCGCAATGACGGCATAGCCGGCCATATGCGACGGCGATGTGACGCCGGTCACAGGGGGTGGAGATTTCGGGGGTTTTGAGGAAGGGAAATGCGGGCGCGACCGAGGCCGGCGTTTGCAAGATGCGAGCTGGAACGGCTGCTTTCGACCGAAACCGGCCCTTCCTCAAATCCCGTTCGTGTCGAGCGAAGTCGAGACACCCATCGACCTTGCGCTACCCCGATGGGTGTCTCGACTTCGCTCGACACGAACGGAAACAAGGGACGGCTGAAATCCACCCCAAAGCAGCCATCGCCTTCGAATAGGTCTTTCCTAAATTATTTCACTGTGCCAGCTTTGACCCGGCTCTTTCAATTGGTGGATAAAAACGCGAAACATACCCGAGGCCGCAGCACATCGCGAAGTCCAAATCAGTGTTGCACAGGGCTGAACTTTCCTGAACTTTGGAATATCGCGCGACGATTGCACCGGCCCGACCCCGGACCCAACCCGGCACGATGAAAGACGGCCATGGCGGTTCCCACCCCGAAACAGACATCCGTTTCCGGCTTCGCAGAAGAACGATCCCCAAAAACGAAATGGGGGCCGGCATCGCTGCCAACCCCCACTATCCGGTGTCATCCCTGCCTCGCCGCCCGGCCTCATCCCGGTCCGCTTCTCTTGCGATCAGCAGCCCGACAAACGAAGCGCCGCGGCGCAGCCGGAACAATCCGGCGACGGTTTGGTCGGCCCCCTTTCGGGGGCCGGCCGCACCTGGAAAGCCCTTCATCATCTCTTCCATGCGTCTGCCGAAGCGTCCGCCATCCGAGCGATGGACTGCTATCCAATTCCGGTCTGGTCCGCATCAACTCGTGGGAATCGCTGCGTTCCGTGACTGGAGTATCGGTCCACGTCCTCGTCGATCCGGCCCGTTCTCTTCCGGCTGGTCTTGCAACCACCCTTGATGTCCCGGCGGTCCGACGTCTCTGTCGTCCGATGATTTGAAGCTGTCACGAAGCGGCGGCGACGCCAACAAAAAATCTCGCGAAAGCGGCCGTCGCACCCCTGCGCTTGTGGATAAGTCCGGTATTAGCAACAAGCGGATTCGCCGCGGCATTTTTGTAACAAGAGTGCAGCATTTTCGGATTCAGATGCCGCAATGCAGCATCGCGACTCACCGCCGCGACTCGCTGTCCGAGTCGAATCAGGCGCGCCCCAGATCGCCCTTGCCGACCGTCCCCGACGCCATCTCCAGCATCCGGTCGAGGCTCTTCTTCGCGGCGAGGCGCAATTCCTCGTCGAGTTCGATGCGCGGCTCGAGGTCACGCAGCGCGATATAGAGCTTCTCCATCGTGTTGAGCGCCATATAGGGGCAGATGTTGCAGTTGCAGTTGCCGTCCGCGCCCGGCGCGCCGATGAAATTCTTTTCGGGCAGCGCCTTTTCCATCTGGTGGATGATGTGCGGCTCGGTCGCGACGATCAGCGTGTCGCCGGGGAAAGTCTTGGCGAACTGCAATATGCCGCTGGTCGAGCCGACATAGTCGGCGTGATCGACGATGTGCGGCGGACATTCGGGATGCGCCGCGACCGGCGCGCCGGGGTGCTGCGCCTTGAGTTTGAGCAGCTCGGTCTCGCTGAACGCCTCGTGGACGATGCACACGCCGGGCCACAGCAGCATCTCGCGCCCGAACTTGCGGTTGAGATAGCCGCCGAGGTGGCGGTCGGGGCCGAAGATGATCTTCTGGTCCTCGGGAATCTGGCCGATGATCGTCTCGGCGCTCGACGAGGTGACGATGATGTCGCTCAATGCCTTCACCGCCGCCGAGCAGTTGATGTAGGTCAGCGCGATATGGTCGGGATGCTGCGCCCGGAAGCGCGCGAACTGTTCGGGCGGGCAGCTGTCCTCGAGGCTGCACCCGGCGTCCATATCGGGCAGCACGACGATCTTTTCGGGGCTGAGAATCTTCGCGGTCTCGGCCATGAACTTGACGCCGCAGAACGCGATGACGTCGGCGTCGGTCTCGGCCGCCTTGCGCGACAGTTCCAGCGAATCGCCGACGAAATCGGCGAGGTCCTGAATCTCGGGCTTCTGATAATAATGCGCGAGGATGACGGCGTTACGCTCCTTGCGGAGGCGGTCGATCTCGGCGCGCAGGTCGAGACCCGAGAGGGACTCGCGGACGGGAGCAGTCATGGCGTTTCCTTATCTGGCTTTTGCCTTGGCGGACCCCCTACACCGCCACCCGCGGCAGGGCAAATCCCGCCCCTAGATGGGCGGCGGCGCGCCGAAGGCAAGGCCGGGAAGCAACGCCCCCGGATGGCCGGCCGTCACCCAGCCATAGAGGACGTCGCCGAGCGGCGAGAAGGCGATCAGCCGCGCGAGCGGGATCGCCGCGACCACCGCGAGCATCCCCCACCACCAGGCGGGATGGACGCGCCCCGTGCGCCGCCGGTCGCGCAGCGCGCCGATCGCCGGAAAGATCAGGCCGGCGGCTGCCGCGATGTCCCACGCATAGGGCGCGAGCAAAGGCATCGGCAGCAGTCGGCCGAACGCCGGCCCCATGATCGTCGCCATCGCGCAGAGCTGGAGCCGCCGGTGCCAGTCGCTCCGCCGCCGCAGCCGCAGCGCCGCCGCGACGACGAGCGCGAAGCAGAGGAGGTTGAGCGGATTGGCGATCAGGAAATGCTGCGGCTGGAAAAAGAAGACCGCGGTGCCGCGCTGGACGACATGGACGGTGATCGCGAAGCCGAGCGGGATCATCAGCAGGACCCAGAAGGCCGCGAGCATCCCGAGCCGGCGATGCAGCGCCGCCGGACCATATGCCGCGAGCCAGCTCTGCGCGACGAAGATCGCCGTCCAGCCCATGAAGACGACGGCGTGGAGGTGAAAGAGCGGCGGCACCGCGAAGGTCGAACGGCCGAGCGCCAGCTGGACCGAAAAGCCCGTGGCGACGACGAGCGCCATCGCCGCGGCCATGCGGAAATAGAAGGAGCCCGTATCCGCCG